>NZ_JAZQNU010000037.1:0-40622 GCF_045627485.1 Pedobacter sp.
TGCTATTCGTGGGTGGCCTATCAGACGGCCTACTTGAAAGCGAACTTCCCCGCGGAATACATGGCGGCGAATATGAGTCGAAACCTGGACAACATAACGGAAATCACGAAGCTGATGAGCGAGTGCAAGGCGATGGGCATCTCCTGTCTGGGACCGGATGTCAACCATAGTCGACGCAAGTTCAGTGTGGACCCCGGAGGGGATGTCCGTTTCGGATTGGCAGCCATAAAGGGACTGGGGTCGGCAGCCGCAGAAGCCGTAATCCTGGAACGCGAACAGAATGGTGAATTTACCTCCATCTACGATTTCGTACAAAGGGTTTCTATGAATGCCCTGAAGAGGAGTGGAATGGAATGTCTGGCCATGAGTGGAGCCTTCGACTGCTTTGCTCCCGGCATCCGGCGCGAACAGTTCTTTGTGCCGGGCCCTAAGGGAGAACCTTTTCTGGAAACCTTGATGCGTTATGGAACCAGCTACCAGCAGATGAAGTTTAAATACAATGCGCGACAATTTCTACATGTCGGCGATTAAGGATTTTTCCAAAGCTATTGAGTTAAATGGCGAAGAAGATGCGCAACTGTTGCAAAACAGGGGGATTACGTACAAGGATTATGCAATCTTTAAATCTTATAAAATTAAAAAGAAAGCAGAAAAAACAGCTTGCATTTCGTTATTTAACAATGCACTGAGCGATTTCCAGAAAATTCTAGTGATCCAGCCTCAACGTAAAGACATTATCTCGCTTATGGACTATGTGAAGGCGCAGGTAACCAGCTTAAAGTAATATAAGTTTTAAATAGCTTATTATCTGAACTTCTCAATCTGCTTTGTAATATCACTTGTAAACTAAAATGCAGGTTAACCAAGGCGATTATTACCGCTACATAGCACTAATAACAATTGTAACGAAACAAAACAGCCTGCATCATAAGTCAATGCAGGCTGTTGTTTTTAAAGCTTCCCGCTAATGCGGTATTGTTTTGGGTTCAGCAATTTGATATGCTGTTGTTTCCTGATTTCATACGAGCTATCGGGATAATAACTCAGGGTATCGGTGGATTGATAGAGGTAATTCTTGGTCCTTAGCAAGATGGTTATTCCGGTTACTTCCTTATTTTTACGTTCCACTTGAAGCAATTTCACAAACACCTTGTCGTCGTTGCTGCGGTAAGTTTCAAGGGAGTCATTCTTCGTCACTTCAAATAACCCCTGCCAGGCAGACTTATTAATGTCTGCGTCTGAAAATACCGCAAGTTCATCTGTCCAGTTTGCAATTTTTAATTCTTTACGCTCCGACTGGTTATTTACCGTAACGGTTTTGTCTACCGTTGGGTTAATTTGTTGTAACCGGTTTACTTCCTTTTCGATATAACCTTTTAAATCAAAGTATGGGTCTGGGGCCATCCCTTTCGGAACAGAAGGCTCACAGGATGAAAAAAGGAGAACCGTGATAAATAAACCAAAATTTCTATGCATTATACTAAAGAATTACCAGTCATGATTTCAGGCTTCTCGATGCCCATGATCTTGAGGATGGTAGGAGCAACATCGCCTAATTTGCCATCAGCCAGGTGTTTATACGCTGTTCCTACTAAGATGCAGGGTACCAGATTGGTAGTATGGGCTGTATTTATTGACCCATCATTGTTTAACATATATTCGGCATTCCCGTGATCGGCAAGAATAATAAAAGCATAGCCATGTTCCAGCCCTTTAGTCACAACCGCTTCGGCACAACGGTCGGTGGTTTCCACCGCTTTTACCACGGCGTCAAATACACCAGTATGACCCACCATATCGGGGTTAGCAAAATTCAAACAAATGAAATCAGCCCATCCAATCTCCAGTTCTTCTAGAATGGCTGCAGTAATGCCATAAGCACTCATCTCTGGCTGCAGGTCGTAAGTAGGCACTTTGGGCGAAGGGATCATGATACGTTTTTCGTTTTCAAAAACAAGCTCTCTGCCTCCGGAAAAGAAAAATGTAACATGAGGATACTTTTCAGTCTCTGCTATCCTAATTTGATTTTTATGGTGTTTAGCAAGTACTTCACCCAATGTGTCTGTAAGATCATCTTTGGTGAACATCACCTGTACATTTTCGAAGTTTTCATCGTATGCTGTCATGGTGAGGTAATGTAAATTCAATTTATGCATACCATACTCCGGATAGTCTTTCTGGCATAAGGCTGAGGTGATTTCACGGCCACGGTCTGTGCGGTAATTAAAGCAGATAACTACATCACCATCTTGTATATGAGCAATAGGGCTTCCATCGGCTTTTGTTAACACCAGTGGGTTAATAAATTCATCTGTGATGCCATCGTTATATGATTTTTGTAATGCTTCAGTTGCACTGTGTACAAACTCACCTACGTTTTTTGTAAGCAGGTCGTAAGCTTTTTTAACCCTTTCCCAGCGAGAATCACGATCCATGGCATAATAGCGACCAATTAATGTAGCCAGTTGAGCCGAAGATTGCTTCGCCTGCAAATGTTGTTGAAGGTCATTTACATAACCTACACCACCATTGGGATCGGTGTCGCGACCATCCATAAAAGCATGAACAAATACATTTTTAAGTCCTTGTTCATCGGCGGCATCACAAAGGGCTTTAAGGTGATTAATATGCGCATGTACACCGCCATCGGAAAGTAAACCAATGAAGTGAACGGCTTTATTATTTGATTTGGCGTAATTAAAAGCAGCTAATAAGGAATTGTTACTGAAGAGAGAACGATCAGATATGGCCTTGTTGATGCGGCCCAATTCCTGGTAAACCACTCTGCCGGCACCCAGGTTCATGTGTCCAACTTCTGAATTCCCCATTTGGCCAACAGGCAAGCCTACGGCTTCACCCGATGCTTCTAACTTCGAATTAGGATATTTCTGAAGTAAACTATCAAAAAAAGGTGTGTTAGCCATATAAACGGCATCCGACTCATCGCGGTTACCATATCCCCATCCATCCAGAATAAGGAGCATTACTTTTTTATCTTCCATCAAACGTGTTTTAAATTGTTGTATAGTAATAAACAAATATAAGCGTATTAGCCTTTCTCAGGCCACTTAATTATAATTAATCGTTTGTAAGTGGCATACTTTATGTTATATATTTTTAAATATTTTTAGTCATGTTCAGATTTTTGTTTCCGCTTCTCATCATCATATCTCCTTTTCTTCCCCCAGGTATCATCCAGGGTGATTTCATAGCGGATATGTCGATGTTTTTCAAGTCTGGAAATTCCAGGGAGATCGCTAAAAATTTTAACTCTACTGTAGAGTTAAGCATCACTAATAACGGAGATGTGTATTCAAAAGCACAGGCAGAACAAATTCTGAGAGATTTTTTTGTAAAACATTATGCTACTAACGCTACAATAGTTCACCAAATTAATACCAATCCGAATCTTAGGTTTGGAATATTGAACCTGGAAACCCGTCAAGGTAGATACAGGGTGTCCATTACTTCAAAAAAGGCCAACAACGCTTTTTTAATTACTGAACTTAGAATTGATCCCGAGAAATAATTAAACATTAGCGGTAAAAATGCTATTTTTGGTTTAAAATTGAAGATTTGGACAAGCAACTTATAGATCTATTTATAAAAAATGCAATAGCAGAAGACTTAGGCGATGGAGATCATACCTCCTTATCTACCATTCCCTCAGGGTCTCAAGGTAAAGCAAAGCTTCTTATTAAGGAACCGGGAGTCCTCGCCGGGGTATCATTGGCGCAGGAAATATTCAATCACATAGACCCGACTTTACAGACAGAAATATTCTTGGAAGACGGTGCCGCAATTAATTATGGCGATATCGCCTTCACGGTATCCGGTAGTACGCATTCGATCTTATTAGCTGAACGTTTGATTCTAAACTGCATGCAGCGTATGAGTGGCATTGCCAGCACCACACAGCGCATTGTTAAATTACTGCAACCTTATAAAACACAGGTTCTCGATACCCGTAAAACAACACCCGGACTACGTTATCTGGAAAAGTGGGCTGTAAGAATAGGCGGGGGGGTAAATCATCGCATAGGCTTATATGATATGATCATGATTAAGGATAATCATGTTGATTATGCAGGTGGTATCGCAGCTGCTATAAATGCAGCAAATTCTTATTTAAAGGAGACAGCAAGAGATTTGAAAATTGAAATAGAAGTAAGAAATCTTGACGAACTCCAACAGGTACTGAATACAGGAAACGTTAACCGAATTATGCTGGATAATTTTAAATTCGATGATTTGACCATGGCAGTGAGACTTATCGACCATCGTTACGAAACTGAAGCTTCCGGAGGTATTGTTGAAGAAAATATCACGCAGTATGCATCGTGTGGCGTGGATTACATTTCCATGGGTGCATTAACGCATTCCGTAAAAAGTTTAGATATGAGTTTAAAGGCTTACTAGAATGTTGTCTATCTATTCTATCTCGGCGGTTATTTTAGCCTATCTGTTTGGTTCCATCCCTACAGCTGTTTGGCTCGGCCAAGCTTTTTATGGTGTTGATGTACGCGAATATGGAAGCGGTAACGCTGGCGCAACTAATACATTCAGGGTTTTAGGTAAAAAAGCGGGCATTGCGGTAATGACAATCGATATCCTGAAAGGTTTTACTGCAACGAAACTTGCCTATTTTATAGGTCTTTCAGTTACCGGACCTCAGAATTCTTCCCAGTTTATTAACTACCAGCTTGCTTTAGGTTTAGCGGCTGTTCTTGGGCACTTATTCCCTGTTTTTGCCGGTTTTAGAGGGGGAAAAGGGGTCGCTACTCTTTTTGGAATGATTTTAGCAGTTAACTTTCCAGCAGCGATGCTTTGTGTTCTTGTCTTTTTGGTTGTTTTGCTCACTACGAAATACGTTTCGCTAAGCTCCATTTGTGCTGGCTTCGCGTTCCCGCTGGGAATTGTATTTCTGTTTCATTCAACCATCAGGTCAGAGGTTTTATACAGTATGTGCGTATGTGTACTCGTATTGGTTACTCACCAGAAAAACCTCGAACGACTTTTAAAAGGCAAAGAATCTAAGGTATACCTGTTTAAAAGAAAAAAAGATTAATAAACTATCCATGAAAAAAATTCAGTTATTGGGTGTTGTTGTAGCTATGGTTACCCTGCATTCATGTTCTACCGTTCCTTTAACTGGTCGTAGACAATTAAGTATTGTGAGTGAAAGCGAAATGCAGAATGCTGCAGCGCAAAGTTATACTGCACTGCTTAAAGATCCTTCCACAAAGGTGATTAATAATGCCGATGCCACTAGGGTTAAACAAGTTGGGCAAAAAATAGCCGCTGCCGTAACAAAATACATGAATGCAAACGGTTATGGTGATGATATTAAAGGATTCAATTGGGAATTCAATTTAATAGATAGTAAAGACATTAACGCCTGGTGTATGCCAGGTGGGAAAGTAGCTATTTATACAGGGATTCTACCTATCACAAAGGATGATGCTGGTTTAGCAACGGTTATGGGCCATGAAATTGCGCATGCGGTAGCTAAGCACTCGTCTGAACGTGCATCGAGAGCTGCTGCAGCAGAATTAGGTGGTGGTTTGATTGGTGTAGCCACTTCAGGCAAATCAGCAGGCACACAACAAATGATCAATACGATTTATGGTATAGGTGCACAGGCTGGAGCGATATTACCTAACTCCAGAACACAGGAATTAGAGGCCGATCACCTTGGGTTAATTTTTATGTCTATGGCCGGATACGATCCTACCAACGCAGTAGCATTTTGGCAACGTATGGCTGCGGCCAGTTCAGGAAGCCAGAAACCACCTGAGTTTTTAAGTACTCACCCTGCTGATGCCACGCGGATCGCACAGATTCAAAGAGATCTGCCAGAAGCTCAAAAATATTTTAAATCGACAACTGGCAAACCGGTAAAATAACCTCGCTTTATTTCTAGATATATACTTAAAAGGGTTGCTTAGGCAGCCCTTTTAGCGTTTGCAACAATGCTGACGCTTTGAGCAGGCATTCATTATATTCACTCTCTGCATCAGATCCATAAGTGATGGCACCGCCTACTTGAAAAGAAAGGTATCCGCTGCTTGCCTGGTATAAAAGTGTGCGAATTAGAACGTTGAAATCGAAGTTGCCCATTGGTGTAATATAACCTACTGAGCCTGAATAAGCCCCTCGCTTACTGTGTTCATATTTATCGATAAGCTGCATGGCCCTTATCTTTGGTGCACCGGTCATTGATCCCATCGGAAAGGTATTTTTTAAAGCATCTATAAAATGGACACCAGTTTGTAATTCGCTTTGAACCGTAGAGATCATCTGGTGAACCTGAGGAAAGCTGTAAATACCAAAAAGCTCGGTTACCTTCACGGTCCCCCGTCTGGCACTCTTTGTCAGGTCATTACGCACCAGGTCTACGATCATTACATTTTCTGTTTGCTCTTTGAGGTTGTTTTTCAGCTGCTGACGTAGTTGTTCGTCTATTACAGGGTCTGTACTTCGCCTGGTAGTTCCTTTAATGGGCTGTGATATGAGTTGCTGTCCGCGTTTGCAAAGGAAACGCTCCGGACTGGCGGATAAAATGTACCGGTCTTTGATTTTAAAATAACTGGCAAAGGGGGCGGGAGAGATGTCGTTAAGCCGTTTAAAGGTGGCTAAAGGGTTAATTTTTACTGAAGATGCACGGTACTCCTGGCAGAAAGTCACTTCGTAACAATCACCTTTCTGAATATGTTCCTGCAGCATCTCTACCTGCCGCAAATAAGTTTCCTTGCTCATTTTTGGCCTTATGTAAATATCGTTGTGTGGCTCTTCTGAGCTTAAAACGGTTGCAGTAATATCTTCCAGAACGGCAGGATGACCAATTAAAACTTCTGTGACCCCATCTTTAAACGCAATAAGGTATAAAGGTCTAAAAAAATAGAGGTCGGGGAAGTGGAGTTCGTCAGGATTATTAGATTGGAGGGCTTCGGTTTCGTTTTTCAGTTCATAACTCAACAAGCCAAACATCCAGTCAGGAGATTCTTCATAGAAAGCTTTCAGGGTGCTGAATGCATTTCCACAGGAGGCCTGGACGTCAGTTTTTACACCGGCTGCTATCAGGAGGTCATAAGCATGGTAGGGGTTGCCTTCGTATTGGTTGTTATCCAATATACAACAGACGTCAAAGCCATCCGCCCACTGCAGTGCTTTAGCCTTAATAATTGGATCGTTGATGTTCATAAAACAAAAAAGGCGGTTTTAGCCGCCTTATATGATCTGTTAAACTAGGAGCTTGCTTAATTAAGTTCTAAAGTCTGCGTACGATCCGGCCCTACAGATAGGTATTTTACCGGAACTTCCAGTTCTTTCTCAAGGAATGCGATGTAAGCACTTAAGTTTGCAGGAATTTCGTCCACTTTAGTTACTTTAGTTACATCAGTTTTCCAGCCATCAATCGCTTTTAAAACCGGCGTTGGTTTAACGGAAATGATGTCATATGGCATATAATCAATGGTTTCGCCGTTATATTCATAATGTGTGCAGGCATAAATGGTATCAAAACCATCAAGTACGTCTGCTTTCATCATAATCAACTCAGTTACGCCATTAAGCATAATGGCATATTTAAGGGCTGGTATGTCGATCCAACCACAACGACGTGCTCTTCCAGTAGTAGCACCAAATTCATGACCTATCTGGCGAAGGCTTTCGCCAACTTCATCATCAAGTTCTGTCGGAAAAGGTCCGCCACCTACACGGGTGCAATAAGCTTTGAAAATACCATATACATGGCCAATTCTATTTGGAGCTATACCCAAACCAGTACAAGCACCAGCTGTTGTCGTATTAGACGAGGTAACAAAAGGATAAGAACCGAAATCAATATCCAATAAGGTTCCCTGAGCACCTTCTGCTAAAACTTTTTTACCTTCTTTTAAATACCCATTTACAAAGTGCTCGCTATCTACATGAGGGATTGATTTGATAAACTCAATCGCTTCGAAGAAAGCAGCTTCTTTTTCGGCAAGGTCAAATTCAAAATTAAAGTGAGAAAGCATTTCCTTGTGCTTCTCTACCAATTTGTTGTAACGTTCTTTAAAGTCCGGTAATGTTGTATCTCCAACACGGAGACCGTTACGGCCGGTTTTATCCATATAAGTCGGTCCGATACCTTTTAACGTAGAACCGATTTTATCTTTACCCATTTTCTGCTCATTGGCAGCATCCAGCAATTGGTGTGTTGGTAAAATCAGGTGCGCTTTACGGGCAAGTACCAGTTTTCCTTTTGCCACTGGATCATGTCCTGCAGCTTTCAAATTATCAAGTTCCCTTTTGAGGATAATTGGATCAATCACTACTCCATTGCCGATCAGATTCATGGTTTTTTCATTGAAAATACCTGATGGAATCGTATTAAGAACAAACTTTTTGCCATCAAATTCTAAAGTATGGCCAGCATTTGGTCCACCCTGGAAACGAGCGATCAAATCATATTGCGGACTTAAAACGTCAACAATTTTACCTTTGCCCTCGTCGCCCCATTGTAGGCCAAGAAGCACATCTACTTGCGTCATTATGTTATATTAAGAAAGATTATAATTGAATAGATTAACTTGCATGTTGTATTTCTGCGTTTTGATTGGCCGTAGACTTCGCTTTGCAGTCAAAGCAAACGCCATAAAGATTTAAAGAATGGTGTTTGATGTCGAATTTAAGCAATTCACCTACCATGCTTTGTATCTGGTGAATACGAGGATCACAAAACTCCACTACCTTGCCGCAATCGATACAGATGATGTGGTCATGCTGGTGGTAGCCATATGATTTCTCAAACTGAGCCATGTTTTTCCCAAACTGATGTTTTGTTACCAGGTCGCAGGATACCAATAATTCCAAGGTATTATAAACCGTAGCCCTGCTTACGCGGTACTTTTGGTTTTTCATATGGATATAAAGAGTCTCTACATCAAAATGATCATCTCTTGAGTAGATTTCTTCCAGTATAGCAAAACGTTCGGGTGTTTTCCTAAGGGCTTTATTTTCCAGATAGGCCTCAAATATTTTTCTAACCAGTTCGCTGTTGTGATTTGTAGACATAGTTTTCAAACTCCTTTCAAAGGTACCATTTTTTAAATTAACCTTGTGACAAAATCCAACATTTAGGCGTCAAATCGTGTCACTCCGGTTACACCACGCACTTCCAACAGGTTTTCAATCAGCTTGTCTAAATGATCTTTGTCATTCACATATATCATTATTGACCCATCGAAAATGCCATTATCCGTATCTACAGTGATAGAACGCATGTTTACTTTAAAGTCGTTAGAAATTACTTTCGTAATGTTGTTAATTAAGCCCACATCGTCTATACCGATAATATGAAGTCCCGTTAAGAAAGTTACTTCTTTCTGACTGTTCCATTTTGCTTTAACTATGCGATAGCCATAGTTGGCCATAAGTTGCGCCGCATTCGGACAATTGGTCCTGTGGATTTTAATGCCCTCACTTACTGTAACAAATCCAAACACATCATCGCCAGGTATTGGGTTGCAACATGCAGCAAGGGTGTAATCGATTTTCTGCAAATCTTCGCCAATAAGTAAAGTATCTGATTCAGGGCCCTTTACCCGGCTCAATAAGTGATCAATCTGCTGTTGCTCAGTTTTCTCTGTACTGCTGCGGTTCTCAATTTCTTTTTCTGCCGCCAGGTAATCCTTCAGGTCTTTTAATTCAATCTTTCCCTGGGCGATACTAATAAATAAATCCTGCGTAGAAGGCAACTTAAAGAAGTAGCTTAACTTATTCAGGTTATCAGTATTGTATGTTATTTTTAGTGATTTTAACTTGCGTTCCAGAATCTCTTTGCCCTGCTCAGCAATCTTTCTTTTTTCCTCTTTTAAAGAAGATTTAATTTTCGACTTCGCTTTTGCCGTTACAACAATATTTAACCAATCTTCTTTTGGAACTTGTTTACCTGATGTAATGATTTCTACCTGGTCGCCATTTTGAAGCTTGTGCGATAAAGGCACCAGTTTATGGTTCACTTTTGCACCGATACAATGGGCACCTACATCGGTATGGATTTCAAAGGCAAAATCTAATGCAGTTGCACCCAAAGGCAATTGCAACAAAGCGCCTTTGGGGGTAAAGATGAAGATCTCATCAGAGAACAAGTTCATCTTAAAGTCGTCAAGGAAGTCTAATGCATTGGCTTCGGGATTGTTTAGCATCTCACGCACTTTCATAATCCATTGGTCCAAACCATTGTCGTTACTGGACTCTTTATACTTCCAATGTGCGGCAAAACCCTTTTCTGCAATTTCATTCATGCGTTGCGTGCGAATCTGCACTTCCACCCATTGGCCTTTTGGTCCCATTACGGTAGTGTGTAATGACTCGTAACCATTCCCTTTTGGCGATGAAACCCAGTCACGTAAGCGGTCGGGGTTTGGGCGGTACAGGTCCGTTACAATGGAATAAGCTTTCCAGCAATCCGCTTTTTCTTGTTCCGGTGGGCTATCCAGGATAATCCTGATGGCAAAAAGATCGTATACCTCTTCAAAAGGTATATTTTTCTTTTTCATTTTGTTCCAAATGGAATGAATTGATTTCGGACGTCCAAAGATGTCGGCGGTAAGGCCTTGCTCTGCTAATATTTCTTTAATAGGCTCTACAAATTGTTTAATAAACAGGTTTCGTTCCGCCTTTTTCTCATTAAGTTGGGTGGCAATATACTTGTACGTGTCTGGTTCTAAGTATTTCATGGAAAGGTCTTCCAATTCAGACTTGATTGCATATAAGCCTAAACGGTGAGCCAGTGGAGCGTATAAATAAATCGTTTCTGACGCAATCTTAAGCTGCTTGTGTCTAGGCATGAAATCCATGGTCCGCATGTTATGTAAGCGGTCGGCGAGTTTAATCAGAATTACCCTGACATCATCAGCCAGTGTAAGCAGCATTTTTCTGAAGTTCTCAGCTTGTAAACTGCTGTTATAATCGAAAACCCCCGAAATCTTAGTTAAACCGTCTATAATCTTCGCGGTTTTCTTTCCAAACTCTCTCTCAATATCTTCCAGGGTAAGGTCGGTATCTTCAACCACATCATGCAGCAGGGCGCATACTATGGAAGTAGTACCCAGGCCAATCTCTTCGGCGGCAATTTGCGCCACAGCAATAGGGTGGTAGATATAAGGTTCACCAGATTTACGCCTCATGTTCTTATGGCTTTCTAAAGCCATGTCAAATGCCTTTCTGATTTCCTTTTTATCCCCCTTCTGCATAGTTGGCTTGCAAGCCCGCAAGAGCGCCCTGTAACGCTTTAATATTTCCTGCTTTTCTGCTTCCAGATCAATGACCAATGTGTTCTTCATTTGTATTATTTTCGTAATAATATAACTTGCTTTGCGTTAAAGCGCTATATTGAATTTAATAGCGTTTTATCTGATATTCCAATTACAAAATTGGCAGTTCGGATGGATCCGAATATATAAAAATGCTTTAACTTTGCGGCGGTATAAATTTATGAAATTTTATAGGTTAATCATTCTGCTTAATGTCATTATTGTGGGAGTTCAAGTTTATGCTCAGGATAAACCCTATAAATTACCCGAGATGGGAAAAAATGACACCATAAGGGTCGCTTCAACAAATGTTGACGGGGAGTTGATTCCCTGGATTCCATTGAATGAGGTGGTCATTTATGGGGCTCGGATATTTAAGTCTCCACAAGAAAGGGCTGCCTTTAACCGTCTGCGCTATAATGTACTCAAGGTAATGCCCTATGCCATGTATGCAAAACGACGTTACGAGCAATTGGAGCGCGATCTGGCTGTAACAGCTGATAAAAAAGAACAAAAGAAGCTTGTTAAACAATGCGATGAAGAGATTAAGCAGATGTTTAATAAAGAAATCAAGGAACTTACCATTACCCAGGGTAGGATATTAACCAAATTAGTTGATCGGGAGCTTGGAAGGACAACGTATGATATAGTTAAGCAAAACAAAGGGGGGGTGAAGGCGTTTTTGTATCAATCTGTTGCCAGGGTTGTAGGCCATGACTTAAAGAGCACGTATAATCCCCGTGAAGAACGGGATATAGAGTCGATTATCATTTCATCCGGGTATTACCAATAAAACTAATGACAAAAAACCCTAAAAGTATCCATCAGTTTAAGGTGAAATTCCTTGACGGTTCCGAGAAGAACCTGTTCGAATACCAGAATAAAGTTTTGCTTATTGTAAATATTGCCTCCGGTTGTGGATTCGCGCCCCAACTGAACGAGCTTCAGGTACTTCGAGAAGAGTTTAAAGATCAGGGATTTGAGGTCCTTGCCTTTCCATCTAACGATTTTGGCCGCCAGGAGCCTTTGGACGGTGATCAGATCACAGAATTTTGTAAGTTGAATTATGGCGTAGAGTTTCCGGTATCTGAGAAGATTATGGTACGGGGCGACATGGCTCATCCTTTATACAAATTCCTAAGTGATATTAAGCTGAACGGTAATTTAAAGTCTACCCCCAGGTGGAACTTTCATAAATATTTAATTAACAAAAGGGGAGAAGTCGTCGATTATTTCTTCCCATTTACCAAGCCATTGTCCTCTAAAGTAAAAAAGAGGATACAACGCTTGCTATAATCTACCTTAAACAATGAAATTAGATCTACTCGTGTTTGCTGTACATCCTGATGATGCAGAATTAGGATGTTCAGGCACCATATTAAAACATATTGCAGCTGGCAAAAAAGTCGGTATCGTCGATTTAACCAGGGGAGAACTTGGTACCCGCGGTACTGCGGAAACCAGAGACGAAGAGGCCATGGCTTCGGCCAAATTATTAGGCGTACATGCCCGGGAGAACCTGCGGTTTAAGGATGGTTTTTTCAGAAATGACGAAGAACATCAACTGGAGGTGGTTAAGATGATTCGTAAATACCAGCCGGAAATTGTTTTAAGCAATGCCCTGCACGACAGGCATCCAGATCATGGTCGCTCCGGAGATTTAGTCAACGACGCTTGTTTTTTAGCGGGTTTACCAAAAGTAAAAACTGAGTTAGACGGGGTACAACAAATTGCCACTCGCCCAAGATTGATATTCCAGTTCATTCAGGACCGTTATATCAAGCCCGATATTATTATTGACATCACTGAACACATGGATACTAAACTGGCGTCTATTAAAGCATTTAAAACGCAGTTTTATAACCCTGATGTACATGAACAGGAGACCTATATCTCTTCGCCCGAATTTTTTGAAAGTGTTATTGGTAGAGCCAGGGAATTTGGTAAATCCATTGGTGCTACTTTTGGCGAAGGTTTTACCTCGAGAAAGCTTTTGGGCGTAGATGACTTGTTTCAGCTTAGATAGCCCAGTATTTGCGTTAAATACCTAACAAAAATGCGTGTTTGCTGTTTTTAAACTAAACAGCAAACTATGTCTAATATATTTTCAAATATTAAAAACGCCATTACCCTCTTCAGGAGCATTGATTTCGATACCCTGGGTGCGCTCTCAAAGAAAGTTGATTTACCTAAAGTTGTCAATTCCTTTGCCCACCTTGACGACAATCAACTCCAGGGATTAATGAAGATGCTGGACCGTACACCTAAAGAACGTGTGCTCCCTCCTGTGGAAGGTGATTTTTATCATCTCGGTGATGAAGCGCTCAAAGACGAGGACCGCGCACTGCAATTAAAGGTGCGTGCCTTCCTGGAAAAAGAAGTTAAACCGATAGTCAATCAATACTGGCTTAAAGCAGAATTTCCGTTTGAGCTGATCCCAAAAATTGCCGAATTAAATATCTGCGGCCTTACCTACAGAGGTTACGGTTGCCCTAACCGTTCCAATTTAATGGAGGGCATGCTGGCCATGGAAATGGCCAGGGTAGACACTTCCATTTCTACCTTCTTCGGTGTGCAAAGTGGCCTGGCCATGGGCTCAATTTATTTGTTAGGCTCAGAAGCGCAGAAACAGGAATGGCTGCCTTCCATGCAACAGTTTAAAACCATTGGCGCCTTTGGTCTTACAGAACCGGAAGTGGGATCTGCCGCTGCGGGCGGATTAACAACAACGGCCAAAAGGGTGGGAAGCAAATGGATTTTAAACGGGCAGAAAAAATGGATAGGTAATGCTACATTCTCAGACGTAACAATTATTTGGGCAAGAGACTTGGATGATAATCAGGTGAAGGGATTTCTGGTGCGTAAAGGTAATAAAGGCATCGCCGTAGAAAAGATGATGGATAAAATGGCGCTACGAATTGTGCAGAACGGTCTGATTACTTTAACCAACTGTGAAGTAGACGAGGCGGACCGTCTGCAGGAAGCCAATTCCTTTAAAGATACCGCAAAAGTATTACAGATGACCCGTGCAGGTGTAGCCTGGCAAGCAGTGGGATGTGCACGGGGTGCCTATGAAAGTGCCCTTGCTTATACACAAACCCGTAAGCAGTTTGGAAGGCCCATCGCGTCCTTCCAGCTAATTCAGAATCACCTGGTCGAGATGTTGTCTAATCTAACCGCCATGCAAACCCTATGTTTCCGATTGTCGCAGCTTCAGGACCAGGGGCTGTTAACCGATGAACATGCTTCTCTGGCGAAGGTGTTTTGTTCCATGAAAACCAGAGACGTGGTAAGCAGGGCCAGGGAAGTGATGGGCGGTAACGGTATCTTATTGGATTATGATGTAGCCCGTTTCGTGGCCGACGCAGAAGCAATTTATTCCTATGAAGGAACAAAAGAAATAAACTCTTTAATTGTAGGCAGAGCCATTACGGGGTTCTCTGCCTTTGTTTAATGCTCGTTAAATGGGTTGCTAACCAGGCTGGTGTTGCCCATAGCACTTTTTTCATATAGAGCTATGCATGCCTCGTTGTACGACGGATCAAAATTAACATCGCCTGGGAAGGCTTCAGCAGGAGTGGGTCCTCCCTCAAGGAAATAATACACTTTGGTGTTTCCACCTTTATGGTGAGGCATAAAGTTACCGTATTTCTCCATTTCTGCGTTTTCAGGATCTTTCACCGTTACAATAAATACATATTGAACGGGGCCTGTGTTATTCCCATTTCTATAACGGGTTACTTCTTTAAATTCACCCTTCAAATCGTCGATACCCGGTTGAAAAAATGTTCCCTTTAACATCCAGCCCACTAATAACAACACCCCCAAACCCAGGATCACATTTGTTCTACTCATTTTTATTTACTTATTCTTTCTTTTATAATGTAGGTAATATATCTTCCATAACCGCCATTCCTTCGTCTATATGCTTTTTTTCAATACATAACGCCGGACGGAACCGGATAGTCTGATTTGCACAGCCCAAAAACATCACATTATTTTCCATCCCTTTTTGTAGAAATGCATCCCTCATTTTCTTTTCAGGGAAGTCAAATGCACACAACAATCCTTTACCACGCACATTTCCCATAATATCGTATTTCTGAGCAAGTGTTTCCAGGTTCTTTTTTAGGTATGCTCCCATACTAGCCGCATTCTCACAAAGCTTGTCTTCTTCTATAATCTGCAATATCTGAGTGGCCCGCACCATGTCTACCAGGTTTCCTCCCCAGGTAGAGTTGATTCTGGACGGAACACGGAATACATTGTTTTCCACCTGGTCTACTTTATCTCCAACAAGGATACCGCAAACCTGCATTTTTTTACCAAATGCCACAATATCCGGTCGTGCTTTTTCACTAAAATGCTCATAGCACCAGAATTTTCCTGTTAAGCCAACGCCTGTTTGTACTTCATCGTAAATTAAGAAAGCGTCATTCTCATCAGCAAGCCTTTTCAGCTGAATAAGAAACTCTTCTCTTAAGTGATTGTCACCACCCTCCGATTGTATCGGTTCTACAAGTATGGCACAAATATCGTCTTTATGGTTAGCAAATGCCGCTTTGATTTGATCAATGGAATGCGCTTCGGTACTTTCAGCAACACTTAAATTCTCCCCTTCTAAAGGAAACTTTACCGTAGGTACAGATACCCTTGGCCAGTCGAATTTGGCGAACCATTTAGTCTTATCAGGAAGGGTGTTGGTTAAACTTAAGGTGTAACCCGTGCGTCCGTGAAAGGCTTTTTCAAAATGTAATACCTTAAATCCTTTTTCTTCCTTATATCCTTTTCCAAAGTTCTTCTGAACCTTCCAATCCATAGCTACTTTAATGGCGTTTTCCAACGCTAAACCACCTCCTGCAATAAAAAATGCATGTGGAAGGTAAGAGGGAATCCCCACCCTTGAAAATGTATCTACAAATTGCGCATATTGTTGGGTGTAAACATCAGAGTTTGATGGGTTAGCTAAAGCAGCTGCCAATAAATTATGCTTAAACGCTTCATCATTGATCATTTTAGGGTGGTTATAACCTAATGGAACCGATGCAAAACAAGTGAAGAAGTCAAGTAGCCTGCGATCATACTTTGAATCATAAATATAGGCACCTTCACTTTTGTCAATATCATAGGTAAGGTCGTAGCCGTCAGCTAAAATATGCCTGCTTAGTACTTCTTTAACTTCTCCCGGTGGTATGTTTAGCTTATACATAGGTTATTTTGGTTATAACCAAATGTACTAAAAACAGGTAAGGAATCAAATGCAGTGGGAGATTGGTTTGTAAAATGCCCTTCATGTTAGTTTTACCAGCTAAATTGCTTAGCCCTGCGGGCAATAGACAATGGGCTCAACTGATGTCAAACCTAATCTGGATTCTTAAAGAATCTCTTCCAACTTTTCCTTTTTCCCAAAAATGCCGAGTAGTCCACCAGTATGCAGGGCAACAATTTTTTCTTCTTTATGGAAGTAATTTTTTCCTGCCAGGTCATAAATGGCATAGAACATTTTAGCGGTATACACCGGATCAATCAGTATACCTTCCCTGGCAATAAAAGCTTTCATAAAGTTTAGCAGTTCTGGTTGCGTTTTGGCATAACCACCAAAATGGTAGTCGGTGTGTAGGTGTAATTGTTCCACATCCTGGGTGTAATGATAAATCTCATTGGCAATAAAGTCGCCACCTCGTAACACAGGCACCACATGTAGCTGTGTTTTTAGTTTCCGTTGCTTTATTCCTTTCAGTAATCCGGCAGCGGTAGTTCCGGTACCTGCAGCACAAAACAGGTGATCAATATCTGGAGGTAATTCATCCAGAATCTCAGCACAACCTTTTACTGCTTCGGCAGATGCGCCACCTTCATCAATAAAGAAAGCTTCAGGATCATCTTTAAAAAAGGACTGGAAAAGGGCAGCTTTATTTTTATATTCTTCACGGTTGGTGAAAATAAGCTTCATGCCATAGAGTTTGCAAAGTAATAACATTTCGTTATCTACAGGTTCTCCACGCACAAATGCTGTAGCGCGAAATCCCGAACGGGCTGCTGCAGCTGCGGTAGCAACGAGGTGGTTAGAATAGGCACCACCAAAGGTAACCAGGTGTAATTTGTTGAGGCGAATAGCCTTTTGAATGAGGTACTTTAGCTTGCGCCATTTATTGCCTGATATGTAGGGATCTATCAAGTCGTCTCTTTTAACCCAGAGACGAAGGGCATCATAATCACTTAATTGCTGGAGAGGACTGTTATAATTTGCAAACATTAATGCAAATATAGAATCGAAATCCGCTAATTAAGCCTTAAAGTAAATCTTCCTAATTAAATAAGGGAAGAAATTGAGAATGATAACAACGTTTTGTTTTAATTTTTTCATCTGATTATAGTTTTCTATTGGACATGATGCTACCGCTAGCTTAAGGTGTGCTCAAAATATTTCACACCTATGGTGCAGTCAACAAATAGTAAGCCAATTTCTTTTTAAATATGTAATTGTTAAAGATTAGTTTTGTAGCATGGAAAATACCAATGCAGGACCGGAACTAGAGGAGCAGGATTTATATGAACATTTTAATATTGTTGTCGATAAAGGTCAGTCGTTATTAAGGGTTGATAAGTTTTTAATGCATCGTTTGGAGAATGCATCACGCAATCGTATACAAAATGCGATAGATGCGGGTAACGTTTTAGTAAACCAGAAAGTAATTAAATCAAGCTATAAGGTTAAGCCTGCTGATGAAATTTCCATTGTTTTCCCACACCCTCCACGCGATACGGAAGTTTACCCGGAAAACCTCCCTATTGATATCGTTTACGAGGATAAAGACCTTTTGGTAGTGAACAAAGAAGCCGGTATGGTGGTACATCCTGGATACAATAACTATACAGGAACACTGGTTAATGCGCTGGCTTACCATTTTGAGCAATTGCCCGAACTTCCAGGCAATGAAGGCCGTCCGGGCTTAGTTCACCGTATTGATAAAGATACCTCAGGTTTGCTGTTGATCAGTAAAAACGAGATCACCATGACTAAACTGGCCAAACAGTTTTTTGACCATACCATCACCCGTAAATACCTCGCTTTGGTATGGGGCGATGTGGAAAATGATGGAACCGTAAGTGGTTATATTGGCCGCAGTGCCAAGAATCGTATTATCATGGATGTTTATGACGAAGAGGAAAAAGGTAAGTGGTCAGTAACACATTATACCGTGTTAGAGCGTTTAGGATATGTAACCTTAATTAGCTGCCAGCTGGAAACAGGCCGGACGCATCAAATCAGAGCACATATGCAGCATATTGGACATCCATTGTTTAGTGACACCAACTACGGAGGTGATAAAATTTTAAAAGGAACGACCTTTACTAAATATAAACAATTTGTTCAAAACTGTTTTGATTTGATCCCCCGGCAGGCTTTACATGCGCAGACCTTAGGTTTTATTCATCCTACTACACAAAAGTACATGGAATTTGAAGCGCCTCTTCCAAGTGATTTTGAAGCCGTGCTTCATAAATGGAGAAATTACGTAGGACAGCCGCAATAACCCGATACCAAAGAGATCAATGCAATTACAATACCTATTACACAACGACGAATTCTTTACTACAACTCATCCGGTACTTACAGCCAGCAACCGTAGCTTTCGTTATGGCGACGGCCTGTTCGAAACCATCCGCATGAGCAATGGTAAATTGCAGTTCCCGGAATATCACGTCGACCGCCTGAAAGCGGGAATGAAGGCCCTTAAAATAGAGGGGAGTGTTTTACTCGATGAATATTTTCTGAAGCAAAAAACTGCTGAGCTTTGTAAAAAAAACAAGTTAAAAGACAATGTAAAGTTTCGCCTTTCTATTTACCGCGGTGGTGAAGGGCTATATACCCCGGAAATTAATAAATACGGCTATGTGCTGGAAGCTACCCCAATGGACAGCAACCAGTATGACCTTAATAAAAAGGGACTCATTGTAGATGTGTATAACGAGTTAACAAAACCGGTTAATTTGTTGTCTAACTGTAAAACCAGCAGTTCCTTGTTATATGTGATGGCTGGCCTTTATAAAAAGCAGCATAAGCTTGACGAAACCATCATCTTAAACCAGCATGGCTTTATCTGTGAAACCATCAGCTCCAATATTTTTGTAGTGTACGATAAACAGATCTATACGCCTGCATTATCTGAAGGCTGTATTGCAGGCGTCATGCGCAGGGTAGTGATGCAACTGGCTAAAGCCAATAATATTTCCATTATCGAAGCTCAACTTAATCCTGAGGTTTTACGACAGGCTGAAGAGGTATTTATCACCAATGCTATTGGTGGTATCCGCTGGGTAATGGGCTATGGTCGCAAGCGCTATTTCAATGAAATATCTAAACATATGAGTGCATTGCTGAACCAGTTATAAGCGGATTCCGCGAAGAAACTCTTCTACAGTCATTCTCTTTTTTCCCTCATATTGCACGTCGGTCAGCTTTAAAAAACCATCTTTTGTGGCAAATTTTAAATAGGTTTTTCCATCTGTGAGAAAACCGCCGGCTGCAATTCCAGGTTCTTTGTGCTCTGCTTCTGCTTTGAAAATTTTAAGATTTTTACCGTTCAGGGTTGTAAAGGCAGTAGGGTACGGACTTAACCCGCGTACCAGGTTGTATACCACATCAACCGGTTGGTTCCAGTCTATCTTGCAAAAATCTTTGAAAATTTTAGGGGCATGTTTAATTTCCGCCGACAGATCCTGTGGGATTTCCTGGTAATTTCCAGTCTCGATCGCTTTGACGGTATCTACCAGCAGATCAGCGCCAACGGCCATTAATTTATCGTGAAGATCTCCGGCAGTATCATCGTCGGCAATGCTAACTTTCCTGCTGTCAATAATATCACCTGTATCGATTTCCTGTTTCAGGAAGAAAGTAGTTACCCCACTTTCCTTTTCGCCATTAATAATGGCATGGTTAATTGGTGCTGCCCCACGGTATTGAGGTAACAATGACCCATGCAAGTTGATTGTTCCTTTCGGTGGCATGCTCCACACGACTTCAGGCAACATACGGAAGGCCACCACCACATGCAAATCAGCATTAATGGCTTTAAGCGCGGCAACAAACTCAGGGTCTTTCAGTTTTATGGGTTGCAGTACCGGAAGGCCATGTTCAACCGCATACTTTTTAACGGCACTTTCACTTAGTTTTTGTCCGCGGCCCGCTGGTTTATCGGCGGCTGTTACTACTGCAGCAATCTCAAATCCGGCATTAACCAAAGCTGCCAGAGAGGCTACTGCAAAATCGGGGGTTCCCATAAAAACTATTCTCATTGTCCTGTGTTTAATTAGCAAAAATAACTAAAAAATTAACGCATATCTTCATTTCAACAGCGAGTATTTATCAGCTGTAAAGGTTTAAGAAGCTTTTTTCCGACCACATGAATTCGTATGACGCTGATGGTAAAATCATTTCTAATAAATGGAGACAACCGAGGAAATTAAATTAAGCGGATTAATATACATGAGCGACAGTACGCCTGGAATTTATAGAAAAGGTAAACCTGGCGCTTTTTATTATGTAGATAACAAAGGTAAACGGGTAAGTGACGAAAATGCCATGGAGCGAATCAAGGCCCTTGTGCTGCCCCCTGCCTGGACAAACGTGTGGATTGCCCCTAAAAATAATGCTTACCTGCAGGCTACCGGTATTGATGCTGCCGGTAGAAAACAATACCGATACCATCATAAATGGACCACCAGGCGTTCGGAAAGTAAATACTTCCGGCTTTTAGAGTTTGGTAAAGTGCTGCCACAGGTGCGTAAGCGTATTGCCAGAGATTTGCGCCGCAAAGAACTTGACGAACTAAAAGTGTTGGCCATATGCGTGCAGGTGATGTTAAAAACCTTAATCAGGGTAGGTAACGAATCGTATAAACAATTGTATGGCAGTTATGGCCTAAGTACGCTGCGTGATAAACACGCAAAAATTAACGGTAATACCTTAACACTTGATTTTATTGGTAAAAAGGGGGTGCACCATGAGGTCACCTTAAATGATAAAACGCTTGCCAGGCTCGTAAAGAAATGCCGGGACATTCCAGGGCAGGAGTTGTTTCAATATTATACCACAAATAACGAACGGAGGGCGGTTGATTCGGGCAAGATCAATAATTACATCAAGGAAATTACAGGGAGCGATTTCACAGCCAAGGATTTCAGAACCTGGGGTGGTACTTTAGAGGCTTTAAGGCAGTTAGCCAAATGTTTCGTAGATCCCGAAGCACTTGAAAAACCTAAAAAGAAGGTTGTAGTAGAAGTATTAGATTGTGTGGCCAGTAAGTTAGGCAATACCAGGGCGGTATGTAAAAGTTCTTATGTTTACCCGTTATTGCTTGAGGCATTTGAAAGCGACAGGCTTTCAAAATACCTCAAACAGGTTAATACGGAGAAACCACATACACAATTTGCAATGGAAAATGATGAGAAAGTACTCATGAAATTCCTGAAAAAGGCGCAGAAAGATTTAGTTTAACCTTTTGCTGGTGGTTTGTTAATGGGTTGAACAGGTTGTTCATCAGTCGTTTTGCGGTGAACCATATCGTCAAATTCTGGTTCTTCGGCCTGATAATCTTCATCTTCAGGTTGTTTTACCACTTTTTCTCCCGCAGGAACTTTACCTTTTGGAACTTCTTCCTTAAAGTTGCTGCTAGGGCTTTCATTTTTCTTTTTTGGTTCAGAGTTCATGGGCTGATCTTTAAGGATACAGCAAGTATTTCTTGCGCATCGTTTTATACTGGGTTAAACCTGGTTCCCAGCTGGCACGAATCTCTTTTTCCGTTTTTCCGTCCATAATCTGTTGCTTTAAAGTCGAAACACCAGCCAGTTTATCGAAATTGCCCATTTGCTTGCTTAGTTTAAAGTTGAAAAAATCAGCTTTATTAGGATAAGCCTGGTACAATTCAATTAACCAGTTTAAGTTTAACATTTTATCTCTTCTAATGTTTGCCACATCGTAGTTTCTTAGGTCTAAACCATAACACGCCTGATCCTGGTGGAGTGGCGTTTCGGCCATGCCTTTGATACTTTTTGGTGTGAAATTAAAAGCGTATTTACCTTTTAAAGCAGGTGCACCAAGTACAGTAAATGGATATTGCGTGCCGCGGCCCTGGCTCACATAGGTTCCTTCAAACAGGCAAAGTGTAGGGTATAATAATATACTCTGATCTGTATTTAAATTAGGTGATGGTTTAACCGGCAAGTTATAAGGCATATCGTGGTTATAGTTTGCCATGGTAATTACCTTAATGTCACACTTTACTTTGTCCTTTAACCAGCCCTCGCCGTTTAACATCTGCGCGTATTCGCCAACAGTTAAACCATGAACAATTGGAATGGGTTGTAAACCGATGCCCGAAGCCAATTTCGGGTCAAGTATTGGGCCGTCAATGTAAAAGCCGTTAGGGTTAGGGCGATCTAAAATGATCAATTGTTTATTGTTTACCGCACAGGCTTCCATTACATGCTGCAAGGTGTTGATATACGTGTAAAAACGAACGCCTACATCCTGTATATCGAAAATCATAACATCCACATCTGCTAAATCAGCTGCGGTTGGTGTAGAATGTTTGCCATATAAAGAAACCGCTTTGATACCTGTTTTGGCATCAACGTCATCGGCCACATGAATTCCTGCACTTGCATCGCCCCTAAAACCATGCTCCGGGCCAAATATCTTCACAATGTTAACACCTAAACTTAGCAGGCTGTCAACAGCTGTTTCGTTGCCAATGATAGAGGTTGGATTAACCACCATACCCACACGTTTTCCTTTAAGCAAAGGCAGGTATTTGTCGGTTTGCTCTGCACCGGTTAACATTTTTTGTTGTTTTGGCTGGTCTGGTGTATTTATGAAGGTCGTTTGATTGGTTTGAACAGTAGGGGGTAGGGCGGGCGTTTTTGTTGCCCCGCAAGCCTGTAAAGTGATAACACCTAAACCAAGGTGCAACAAGAGAGAATAAGTAGATTTCATGTGTTTCTTTTTAAATAAATATGCTTTATCCAATTCAAAATAGCATTTTTGCTAAGGTACAATTTATTGCAAAACATTTGAATATAGAATATTTTATCGCCAAAAGGATTTCTGTAAAGTCAGAAAGGACATTCTCCAAACTCATTGTGCGTATCGCTATTGCAGGTGTTATGCTGAGTCTGGCTGTGATGATGCTTTCTGTGGCCATCATTAAAGGATTTAAAACAGAGATTCAGGATAAGGTAAGGGGTTTTGTTGGGGATGTAAGGGTATTTAAGCTCGATATTAATAATTCGTTTGAGCTGGCGCCTTTTGAACCGAGCGCCCAAACGCTTTCCTACCTGCGTAACAATCCCAATATTGCTTTCTTTTCGCCGTATTCTACCAAACCTGCTATTATTTCAGCTAATGATGAGGTGGAGGGAATCAACTTTAAAGGCGTTGATAAAACTTACAATTGGGATTATATTAACAAACACCTGATTAGCGGTCGCACCATCGATTTTACCGACAGTACAAAGGCCACACAGCAGGTGATGATCTCTGATTATACCGCAAAACGTCTAAAGCTAAAATTAGGCGACGATTTTATCATGCATTTTGTGCAGGACCCACCGCGTAAGCGGAAATTTAAAATTGTTGGTATCTATGATGTTGGCGTACAGGAGATCGATAAAAGTTTTGTGATTGGCGACATCAACATCATTCGTCGCTTAAACAACTGGAAACCTAACGAAATTGGGGGTATTGAAATACGCATCAACGATTTCGCACAGCTGGATCAGGCAGCCAACCAGATGTACGATAAACTCGACCCCAATCTGCGTTCCGAGTCGGTGAGGTCTTATTTTCCTAATATTTTCACATGGCTATCCCTGCTGGATGTTAATACCCAAGTGTTATTAATTCTGATGTTAATTGTTGGTGTAATTAACATGATTACGGCCTTGTTGATTATGATTCTGGAACGTACCAATATGATTGGCATGTTAAAGGCATTTGGAATGACTGATTACAGTATCATCAAAATCTTTCTTTATAATGCCGCATACCTGGTTGGTATAGGATTGCTATTAGGTAACATCCTGGGTTTAGGACTTGGCTTTCTGCAATATTACACCCATATCTTTCATTTAGACCAGGGTTCGTATTACCTTACTTATGTACCCATCGAGTTTCATTTAATGGATATCATTTTGTTAAATATTGCCACACTGGCTATTTGTTTGATCGTGCTGGTTATCCCTTCGTTATTGGTGAGTAAAATATCACCGCTTAAGGCTATACGCTTTAAATAATGCTCCAGATGCCGGTAGTCAGATAGCCATGGAAGCTCTTTTTTAGTTCTGGCTATTTTTTATCCAGGTTATCTGCAATAAAAGTGTTGATCGACATTTTCGGCTTTTCTAACAAATAAATCACGGTACCATGTTCCCTGGCGTATGGATTTTCGACTTTCCCTTTAAAGGTGACATGCTCAAACAAATTATGTTCTTCTTCATTCGCCGCATCTTCATTATGATCCGTTTTTACAGTGATTACTGTGGTAATTTCTTTCGATAAGTCAAACCAGTATTTATAGTCGGCATTGAAAGATACCGCTGCCATATTTTTATGTTTGCTGTAATAGTTGATGGCACCTGCCAGGCCGTAGTTATCACAGATGACTAATATATTTTCCTTTTCTGGGATGGCCGCATACACGCGGTCAACTTTTTCGGCCAGCTCTTTCCAACCCAGCATATCTGCAAAATCTTGCGGCATGTGGTGGTCCTTGCCATCTTCCCAACGTAGCATCCCATATTTTTTATAGAGGGCCTGGTTGTTCACCATGGTTTCTGGTTTATCGATTGGGTAAACAATCCTGATGGTGAGGAAGAATAAGAGTGGCGGTAAGGTTAAAGCAGCGGCCCGGACATATATTGTCCAGGGTTGCCGAAGCAGCCGGTCTAGGTAAACCGCACCGAAGGCCATAAATACCGGGTGTAATCCGATGGCATAATAACTTTTGGCTTGGAAATAGGTAAATAATGCCAAAGTGAAAATGGCAGCATATAATATAAAGCGGTAAGTGGAAAAGGCTTTATTAATCAACAGGGCTATTATCCCTGCCAGCAGGACAAAAAATGCAGGAAAAAAGAATAACAGCTGGTCTTTAAGGAAGTCAAGGCGGTTCACATTAACCAGCTGCGTACGCTGCAATTCCTTCATATGGGTAAACACGGGGAATCCATGCTGGTATTGCCAGTAGAGATTAGGAGAGATAAGCAGAATGGCGAGTAAAACAGCCAGCAAGAATTGTTTTTTAACCAATAGTGTACGGTGTTCTGTAAGGAGCATGGCAGGCACCATGGCCAGGGCCAGGAAGGCAATGCTGTATTTATTGAGGAAGCCTAGGGCAAACACAACAGCTAGTGCCCAAAGCCATTTCTGGTGGCCGCTGTTAACATACTTGATCAACGCGTAAAACAGTAATGCCCAGCACAGGTATTCTAAAGAATTAGGTTGGTAAAGGGTGTTAATCCTGAAAATTACGGAAAAGGTTACTGCTGTTGCGGCCAGGATCCGGGCATATAAACTTCCATTTAATGCTTCGGTAATCTTCCATACGGTAAGCATGAGCAGGGCACCAAATAATGCCGGGAAAAACTTAACCCAAAATAAGCCGTTACCTAATAAACCGATTACGTAAGATATCCAGGAGGTAACCGGTGGTACTGAGGTATAACCCCAGGCCAGGTGTTTGGCAAGATCGAGGTGTAAATATTCATCGCGGTGTAAATCGAAATCCGGATGAACAAGAAAGTATTGTATGGTGAATTTTAGTAAAATAAAGACCCACAACCATATTGCATTATTAGAAATGAATTTTCTCGTTTCTTCCATAATGCTAGGAGTGGGTCTTTTTAAAAATGTTACATTAATTTATTTAGCTTTTTTTACATAGGTGTCTAACCAGGCGTTCATTTCCCACAACATGTGTAAAATGTTTTCCTTGCCTTTATAACTGTGTGCTTCATAAGGAAGGAATACAAGACGTGTAGTACCACCGAAACCTTTTACTGCATTAAACAAACGTTCACTGTTAATAGGAAAAGTTCCTGGGTTATCGTCAGAATCACCATGAATTAACAACAAGGGTGTTTTAATTTTATTTGCATAACTGAAAGGGCTCATTTCAAAATATAATTGAGGTGCATCCCAATAGGTACGGTCTTCATTTTGGAAACCGAAAGGCGTAAGTGTACGGTTATAGGCACCACTGCGGGCCAAGCCTGCTTTAAATAAATTTGTATGGGCCAATAGGTTGGCGGTCATAAATGCACCGTAACTGTGTCCACCAACAGCTACGCGGTTTTTGTCGGCAATGCCCTGTCCGGCCAGGTTATTAATGGCGGCTTCAGCATTCATCTTCAACTGGTCTACAAAAGTATCATTTGGCTTCTTGCCATTTGCGGCAACAATTGGCATTTCGGCATTGTCTAATACAGCGTAACCCTGAGTAACCCAATAGATCGGCGATGCCCAGCTGATGGTGGTGAAACGGTGTTTCGAACCCCTGATTTGTGCAGCATCTGCTGCCGAGTTAAATTCTCTAGGGTAGGCCCAGATGATTAAAGGCAGTGCACCATCTTTAGCCTTGTCATAACCTTTCGGTAAATACAAGTCGCCGGTAAGGTCAATACCATCAGAACGTTTATACGAAATCTTTTCTTTGATTACGCCCACCATTGCTGGATAAGGATTCTCAAAGCTGGTTAATTTCTGGTCGGCAATGCGAAGTACTAAGTTTTTAATGTAGTAGTTCGGCACATCCTGTTGTGATTCTTTGCGGGTTAACAACACCAGTTTATCGGCATCAAGTACATCGGCTACAAATTCGTAAGTTCCTTCGGCACTCCGCCAGATGATATCGTTTTTCTTTGTTTTGAGGTCAAACTTGGCCAGGAACGGTAAATCACCTTTAGCAGAAGAGCCAGTGGTATTATTCATCAATAGTTTTTTGCCATTGTCTACCGTTTTTACTACGTAACGGCCATATTTGTTTTTAGCCATTACCGGAAAGCCAGGGTTGTTATAGGCATCGGTCTGGTTACCTTCATATAAAGTTTCCAATTTTCCGGTAGCTGGATTAAGGCGACTTAATTTGGTGCTTTGTTTACTACGCAGCCCTTCCTGCACCAAAGCGATGTTTTCATCACCCCATATGACACTGCGGAAACGGGTTTTGGTTTTAAACAAGGTATTGGCTTTTCCCGTAAATGGTGCTGCAAGGGCAAATACCGCATCATGAAATTCCACGTCTTTTTTGATGAGACCACTGTCCAATGGTTGTGCCCAGGTTACAGTAGCCGCTACATCATCGCGCCAGTCGAAATTGCGGGCAATGTTTTGCAGGTTGTCATAGCCAGAAGGTCTGCCTTCGGCCGAAGGCAATTCTGCTAATACTTTAACTGATTTGCCATTCAGGTCTGTAATTTCTACTGACGACGGGAAGCCATATGCTGAAACCAGGTAAGAGAATGGTTTTCTAAGTTTTCGCTGCAAAAGGTAGTTTTTATCTGGCGACACGCTTACGTTCAGGTAAATTGCTGGCTTGCCGATTGGCGTTTCTACACCGTTAGTATTTTTAACCAGTTGCGAGGTGGCGAAAAACTCAAACAACGTCTCGTCGTAAGGCGATTTAATTAAATCCTGGTAGGTGGCGCTTGGTGCTGCCTTACCCAGATTCTGCTGTGTAGTAGGACCTTTTGGCATTAAAGGTTTTTTAGGTGCTGCGGAGGCTGGTTGCACCGCTACCTGGTACAGAAGCGTCTGGTTGTCTATCCAGCTGATGCCATTACCGAGAACAACGTTTAAAGGTTGTTTATTCACTTTTGTTACTTGTGCAGTTGCAATATCTATAACATACAGATCCACACCCGTACCTGTGGTATTGGTAAAAGAAATTTTGGTGCCTGTTGGATTCCACTGTACGTTTCCGGCAAAGAGTGGTGATGGAAGTCCGTTTAAGGCGGTTGCTTTATTGGTGCTCACCTGGATGAGCGTAAAACCGTTGATATAGGTCTGGCGGCTCAGGCTATAATTTTCGGGGTTTATGCGAAGTCCGGCAATGCGGTATTCAGGCATTGCAAGCTCTTCTACAGATGGATAAGGATTTCTATCGCTTAACAGCATCCACTGTGCCTTGCTGCCAATACTGACGCCCGGCGTAGGTTTTGCTAATAGCAAGTCTGCCATTTCCTGGGGTGGTGCCTGATAGCTGGCCGCATCCTGTGCAATTGCTGCAGTTGTGCAGGTTAATAGGAAAAGATGAAGGAAAAGTTTTTTCATATAATTGGATTTATTCCATGGTAAAAATAGTGATTAGAATACCCCCTGAGTTGTTTCCTGTATCAAATTTTTGATACATTCCCGTATTTATGGCTATAGATTAAGTATTAATCACTCAAACTTTTAAACGGCACCGGGGGTTTATTAAAGTAATTATTTGAACTTAAACGCAATTGTATGTTAGCAATGAATTACCGGGGCCCTTTCAGGGTCCGTGCAGCTCAAAAACCACAACCGGAGATTCTGCATCCACAGGATGCGATTGTTCGGGTTACCAGGTCCTGTATTTGCGGATCAGATTTACACCTTTATCATGGCCTGGTGCCGGATACGCGTGTAGGTTCCACATTCGGACATGAATTTATTGGCGTGGTCGAAGATGTTGGTGCGGGTGTAGAAAACTTAAAAGTAGGCGACCATGTGCTGGTGCCTTTTAATATTGCCTGTGGCAAATGTGCTTTTTGTAAACAAGGTCTTTTTGGTAACTGCCACGAGTCAAACCCATCTGCCACTGCTGTAGGTGGCATTTACGGATATTCACATACAGCAGGCGGTTACGACGGCGGACAGGCAGAATACGTTCGTGTGCCTTATGCTGATGTTGGTCCAATGGTGATCCCACCGGATTTGCATCCGGATGATGCCGTACTACTAACTGACGTTGTGCCTACGGGTTACCAGGCTGCTGAAATGGGTGGAATAAAAAAAGGCGATACTGTAGTGGTGTTTGGCGCTGGTCCGATAGGAATTATGGCGGCCAAATGTTCCTGGCTTTTTGGGGCAGCAAGGGTGATTGTTATCGACCATTTAGAATACAGACTTGATTTTGTGCGTAAATATGCGCATTGCGAAGCTTATAACTTCAAAGAGATCGGAGATCCGGTATTGTTCCTTAAAAAGACTACAGACTGGTTTGGTGCCGACGTTTGCATTGATGCTGTTGGTGGTGATGCATCGGGTAACGCCATGCAAACCATTACTGGAAAGAAACTGTTGTTACAGGCGGGGTCGGCAACGGCTTTACACTGGGCGGTAAACTCCGTTAAAAAAGGGGGTATCGTATCCATTGTAGGGGTTTACGGTCCTACAGATAACCTGGTGCCCATTGGAAATGTGTTGAACAAGGGCTTAACCATCCGTGCTAACCAGGCTTCAGTGAAAAGGTTACTTCCAAGATTAATTGAACATATACGTGCAGGGCACCTGAATCCAAAAGAGTTGATTACGCACCGCATTCCTTTAGAAGAGGTGTCTGATGCGTATCATATGTTTTCGGCCAAACTCGACAATTGTATTAAACCCATATTAATACCGCCATCGGCAAGAATGTAAAACTAAGAAACCATGGAAAACAAAAAGACAGATTACTCACAAATAAAAGGCTGGGGCGTGGATGCAGACCCTAAAAATGAGCCTACCTACCCAATGAAACATTATACCGGCGATGACCATCAACGCATCAATTGGGAGCGCCCACCGTTACAGCCTGAGATCGCCGGGATTTTAAAGTCCAATGAGCGGCCTTCATTGTCGGCAGTTTATGGCACGTCTGTTCCATTGTCTGGCTTGAGTGGTGCACTGCGTCGTTATGCATTTAAATACAGCGAATCAAGTTATGGACATTGGCTGCCGTTGTTACTTGCCGACCGGGTGAATGTGGTGGAAGGAATTATAGATGACTTTAAACATGGGCATATTCCCAATATCTTTGCTGAGAAAGGCATAAAGGCAGATTTTAAGCATAATCCAAAGGGGCTGGCAACAAAGGTGCTGGTTACCGTGGCGTTGGCTACTGTAGCCTATACCTTGCTTTCGCGTTCAGGAAGTTCGAAGCGTTAAGGGCTGCGTAGATCGCTGCAAATATCTGTGGTTTATCTCTGTAAATACCGTATTTAATGGAGAACGAGTTGGCTATCTTATTGTTCTTATCATAGCAAACTGTTCATTAAATATGGAAATTATAAAGACCCGTGTCATGAGGGGTCCAAACTATTGGTCGATCCACAGACATCGGCTTATTGTCTTAACCATTCAACTCACAGAAAAAGAAAAAGCACTGGAGGCAACAGCTCTTAATGGCTTAGGTAACAAGCTAGAAAAATTGAAGCCTTCTCTATATCACCTGAAAGCATACAAATCCGTATTGGATGTGGTAGCACAGGTAGCCATAGAAATTCAATGTTTAGCAGGAATGGATTGTGCACATACTGTAGTACAATCCACTGCTCAACCCCTGGTAGCTAAAGTCATCTTTTCTTATACCATCGAACGTGCAGGGATTTATGCCGGGCGGACCGCCGTGAATTTAGTTAACGCCTTACTGGAAGAGCAGCCCTTTCAATTGTCTACCGCTGTTCATCGTTTGAAAAAGATTCATGAACGTGATAGCATAAGCCCAGAGGTACAGGTTATTGTTTATGATGCCATCAAAAGGGGGATTCCAGTTACACAGCTGGACCGTGATACGCTGCTTTTTGGTTTCGGTGCCAATCAGCATGTTTTCCGCCGGGGTATAGATAATCGCTTCCCTACAGATCCCTTACCCGCAAGGATTCCCCTGGTTGCCGTAACCGGTACCAATGGTAAAACCACGACCACCCGCCTTATTGCACATTTCGCTTCCTACGCCAACTACCAGGTTGGCATGACCACCACAGATGGTATATATATACAAGATGAGCTGGTGGATGTGGGCGACTGCAGCGGCCCGCAGAGTGCCAGGGTGGTGTTAAAAAATCCAGATATTAATTTTGCTGTTTTAGAATGTGCCCGTGGTGGCATATTGCGCGCAGGGTTAGGCTTTGATTACTGCAATGTAAGTGTGGTAACTAACATTTCCCGTGATCATCTGGGTATGGATGATATCGATACTATAAAGGAACTAGCCAGTGTGAAGGCGGTTGTTCCCAGAACAACTTTCCCGACAGGTTGTGCGGTATTAAACGCTGATGACGAGTTGGTGTATCAAATGGCGGAGCGTTTATGCTGTGAAGTTGCGTTATTTAGTATGCATGCTGAAAGTAAGCGATTCCGGATGCATGTTGAACGTGGTAAACTTGGTGCAACGGTCGAAAACGGTCATTTTGTGTTGTATAAAAACAGGGAGAAAATACCCTTGATTAAAGTAAAAGATGTGCCGCTCACCTTCGAAGGCAAATCTGACTGCATGACACAAAATATATTGCCAGCTTTATTAACAGGATTTTTTCTAAAGATGCCTTTAGAAGACATGCGTATTGCTTTAAAGAAATTTATTCCCTCTCCACGTTTTACACCTGGTCGAATGAATTCCTTCAGATTTAAAGGTTTTACTGTGCTGGTTGATTATGCGCATAATGAGGCCGGTTACCAGGAACTTAAAAAGTATGCTGATCAATTAAAGGCATCGGTTAAAGTTGGGATTATTGCTGCTGTAGCAGATAGGGTAGATGAGGATATGGTAAACCTGGGAAAACTTGCTGCTGCGATTTTTGACGAGATCATTATTCGTCACGACAGGGACCTGAACGAAGACACGAAAGAAAAGATGACGTCCTTATTGCTGCAAGGTATCAGGCAGACTCATGAAAGCCTGCCCGTGCAGGTAATTTCTAACGAGTTTGAGGCCATTAAAAAGGCCATAGACCAAGTCCAAAAAGGGAGCTGGATATTCGTCAACGCCGAGAATGTTTATGATACCATAGCTTATCTATCAGAATACCCGAGCACATCGGTCCACCTGGAAGCACCACAGTTTTCGCACCGCAGGGGCGTATTTTGAAAGGCTTTCGGGTGGAGCTTTCCACATTCATAACATCCGCAGTCAACGTCGCTCACCTTTAACTTCGCTTTGAATTCATCATCCCATGGGGGGATAACTGATATACCCCTTTGTTTTTCTTTACGGGGTACCAGGCTATATAGCCCGTTTGATTCGAGATATAGCCTGTCTACCTCGCCCAATGTCATTAAACCCATGGCACGCAGCTGCGCAAAAAGCCTGTCCCTCGAGATTCTGGTTTTTTTCATTTTCTTGAGGTCCATCACGCCATCTCGTACCAGAATACTTAAATCATCCTGGGTTAAGGACTCAAACCATTGGTTCTTTACGGTGGCTGTGGAGATGATTCGTTGGAAAAAAATGATAACACCCGCAATTATAATTGGTGGCAAAATACCCCGGTCAGGATTCATCAGTGGAATACCTACAGCTGCCGCCAGGGAAGTTACAGCAGCCATCTCATTTCTGCCAATCTGTGTGGCCATGCGTTTACCCATCAACCTCATGGATACAATGAGTAAGACATAAATGAGTAAGGCCCGGAGCAATAACTCAACAAAAAAACTGGCAGGTATTTCGCCTATTAAAATACGGTTGAGGTCACCAAGATGGATTTCTTCAGGTTTCATAGGTTGACATTAATGGTTAGAGAATTGCATGCTGGAAAATATGGTGATGGCAGTTTTCACAATTTATTTCCTCTTCATCAGAACTGGAAATGATCTTTCCACAATTAGCACATACCAGTGCTTCCTGATCAGGGGCAGGTTGCACCTGGTTAATGTTGGGGTCTTTGGGGGGAAGAATGGATAACCCTGGTTTTGGCTCCTCATATTTAAACACACTGAATAAGCCACATGCTTCAATATACACCCTTTCTACCTCACCCAGGGTTCTTATGCCCTGACTTCGAAGCACCGCGTAAAGCTGCTGCCGGGTTATTTTAGTTTTTTCAAGTTCCTCAACCAGGATCACGCCATCTTTAAGCACCATAGATTCCTTTCCCTGGATGAGGCGTTCCATGCCTTCACTTTTCCAGCCGATAAGGTTGAGCCCTCTTTGAAAAGCAAGGGCAAAAAGTAAAACGAATATGCCCTGGATTATACCACGGTCGGGAATTTGCATAGGAACACATATAATTGCCCCCAAAGTAACCATGATGGCTAGTTCTGAATTGGTGTGCATACCGCCCATTCGCTTGCCCAATAAGCGCAGAATGACCAATAACACGATATACATGATAATGGTTCTGAATAGGACTTCGGTAAGAAAATCTGTTGGCGCAGAGCCAATTAAAATTCGGTGCCAGTCGTCCCATTTAATGTCTTCTTTCTTCATTTCTGGAAAAGAACAATATTTATTCCATGCCAGCCTTGATTTTTTAAATACGTGTTTTCACGCGAAAGAATTGTTATTTATACGACTTATTCCGGATAAAATTACAGGCTGGCAGGTATTTCCACATAAAAGGTAGTGCCATTATTTTCCTTACTTATAAACCATATTTTTCCCTCGTGCCACTCTACAATGGTTTTAATGATAGACATGCCCAGGCCTACTGAAGGTTCGCCTTTTAATCCTGTTCTTCTGGCATCAGAGAATTTTTCGAAAAGTGTGGCATGAAATTTTTCAGGTATGCCCACACCGGTGTCACTTACGGCAATTAAAACTTTCCCGGCTTCCTCCTGCATATTCAGGGTGATGGAACCACCGTCAGGTGTAAATTTAATGGCGTTGGAGATCAGGTTATGGAGTACCTGCATGAATTTATCTTCGTCTATTTCAGCAAAAATGTTTTCCTTGTTGTACTCATAATAATAGCGCTTTCCTGTTTCGTTGTCGATTTGGAAATACTCCACCATAAAATTCTTAATGCGCTCCGTTAAATTGACACGCCTTTTTACCAGGTCCACACCTACGGTTTCAATAAACTCCTTTTTGATGAAGTCCTGGATCATATTGATGCATCTTTTGCTGATCCTTTCAATAGAGGTAACCATTTTATTGACACGCTGATCTTCCAGAGACATTGTTCTTTTACCAAGCAGGTAAGCAAAGTTTTGAACCGCGGTTAAAGGGCCTGCCAGATCATGAGAAAGGATATTGAGGATGGCATTTTTTTTACTCGTCAGGGCCAGTGTTTTCTCGATATTTGCTTTGCGATCCGTGATATCTTCAATGTAGCCAGTTAATACGCGTTCCTGCTGGGGCTGTTCCTTTAGTAGCATGCTTGACCGCAAAAAGTATTCTTTACCATCGTTTACTAGGATTCTAAACTCGATGTTATCGACAAAGTCGCCAGCTTTCATGTTGCTGTAAACAGATTTTAGGTAATGCTTGTCTTGCAGGTTTACCATGGAAAAAAGCATTTCTGGCGTTGTTTCCTCTTCTGGAAGCTGGAAAAGAGAATGAAAGGCTGGATTTAGATATACGAAAGTATTAGTAGTTATGTTGAAGGCAAAATATGCCCTATAATCATGGTTGGCAAGTGCAAGAAGTATAGACTCAGGATTGTTCATGTTGCACAAAGTGAAACGCTTAGTTTATCGCTCCACTCTCCTAAAGATAAAAGATTTTAAAGTATATTACTGTATTATTCCATTTAAAATGGAAAATTTGATTAGTGATGCCGTATTGCGGCAGCCGGTTTTTTCAATTAAACTTTGCCGGTGTCCTTCGATGGTCCTTTTGCTGAGAAAAAGCTTGTCTGAAATTTCATTATTTGTTAAACCTTCTGCAATTAAAAATAACACTTCTTTTTCCCTGGATGTTAAATCTAATGGTAGCTCATCGTCCGTATTTTGCACAGCTACTGCCTCCATGGAACGTTCCAATAATTTCAGGGTGAGGTCTGAACATAAGTATCTTTTGCCTTGGTTTACTTTCTTGATGGCAAAAAGAAGTTCCTCAGGGCTTACCGTTTTAAGCAGGTAACCTGAAGCACCCGCTGTAAAAGCCTGTTCAATCGATTTATTAGTATCAACCATCGAAAGAATAATCACCTTGATTTTTTCATTTAATGCCCTAAGTGGTTTTATTAAAGCTATGCCATCCATAACCGGCATATTTACGTCAGTAAGCACGATATCAACAGCCAAACCTCCATTAATTAAATCCAGTACTTCTTGACCATTACCAGCTTCGCCAACAACTTGAAAAGAGTTATCTGATAGTAGCAGCATTTTTAAACCCTCACGCACCAGCGTGTCATCGTCAGCCAAAATTACATTTAGCATGTGCATTGTTTTTTTAACATATTTTAATTAACTACATGATTGTGGTTAATTAACAACGACTGTACAGAATGGTTTTGTGCTTTTTGAAACTGTGTAGACTTAAGACTACTCCCCCTGTTTTTTCGGAGACATATCTTCCTTTTTGTCTTTTTCTTCAGAATTTTGCTGAGGGGTAACGGCCTGGAACCAATGCAAATCGGTAGGCGTTAACAAGGCATCGGGAACCAAAGGCAGTCCGCTGTCTTCGTTATTTACGACTTGCTGTATTACTTTCTTCTTCTCTGCCCGTATGCCCATACCCTAAAGTTACAAAAACTATACCTGATTTATGTGTGTAGAACCTTCTAATTTGCGTAAATTTGCGGCAATATTTAAATTGAGAAACTGTGTCGTTAGATAAATTAAAACTAAGCAAGTCGTTGGTAAGTGCTATGACTGATGCCGGATATATTTCAGCAAAAGAAATTCAGGCTAAAACCATGTCCCGTATTTTAGGCGGTCAAGATATTATTGCCGTAGCCCCCGAAGGAAGTGGTAAAACCACAAATTACGTGCTTGCGGTTTTAATGCGTTTAAAATATGGTACTGACGAGGCGCCTAAATTCCTTATTCTTGTTCCCGATGCAGAAAGGGTGGAGGCGGTTATCGCCGAGTTTATGCTGCTTAGTAAAAATCGTGATCTGCGTATCATGGGTCTTTATGGTAATGGGGGTACAGACCAGGTAATCAGTGACCTCCTTGATGGTGTGGATATCGTTGTAGCTACGCCAACAAGGGCAAGGGCCATTTATTTAAAGCTTGGCTTAAACCTGAGTAAACTGCAAATGTTTATTGTAGATGATGCTGAAGAGATCGTGAAACAAGGTATGCAGTTACCTGTTAACGAACTGGCAAGAAGTGCCGGAAAATGCCAGCATTTGGTGTTTACAACGGTGTACCATGAAAAATTGCAGGTGATGACGGACCGTTTCCTTAATTTTCCAACCTTGATCGAGGTAGAAGAGTTAGGGGATGCAAAAGCTGCTACCCATGAGTTGCTGTTGTATCAGGTGCAAAATTTTAAAACTAAAATCAATTTATTAAACCACCTGTTGCGTGATGACGAAGTGTTTGACAAAGTCGTTGTTTTCGTGAACACCCGTTTAACTGCCCAAAAGTTAGGTAAAAGCTTAACCTCCCGCAGGCCAGGAGAGGTGAGTGTTCTAAATCCATTGTTTTTTGATGAGGAATACGGATTTGACCATATCGAGGACTTTAAGGCTATTCCTGAAGCACGCGTACTGATTGTAGCGAATGAAGGTTCTGGTACCCTGGATCTCTCTGGTATTCCGTTTATCTTCCACATGGAAGTTCCCGAACAAAAAGAAACTTTCCTGAGTAGGGTGGTTAAATCAACAGATGAAGAAGTGGTGGCGATTACTTTTGCTACAGATGCGGAGCTGGTTGATATCCGTAAAATCGAACAGGCAATAGGTGCCAAGATTCCGGTGATGGAGCTGCCAGAAGAAGTGTTGGTAGAAAAGATGGTGAAGAAAAAAGCCGCTATCGATAAAAGTAGAATTGTAAAAGAAACAACCGACCTACCCAAAGGTGGTGGTGCCTACCATGATAAAAAGGAAGGCAACACCAAAGATTATAATTATGGGATAGGCCAGAAGGCAAAAATGACGATGAAGAAAAAACACAGCTAATTACCTGGTTTTCGCTTCATTCCAATAAATATCCATTTCGGCAAGTGTCATATCCTGTAGGGCCTTGCCGTTTTCTTTGGCTTTTTCTTCCAGGTATTGAAAGCGTTTAATGAACTTTTTATTCGTTTTTTCCAGCGCATTTTCCGGGTTGATGTTAATAAAGCGTGCGTAGTTGATTAAAGAGAACAGCAGGTCGCCAAATTCGCTTTCTGCTTTATCATGGTCTATAGCCGTGTTATCCGCTACATTAAACTCGTTTTTAAACTCCTGTAGTTCCTCTTCCACTTTTTCCCATACCTGAGTTTTATCTTCCCAGTCGAAACCTACACCACGAGCCTTTTCCTGAATACGGCTGGCTTTTACCAGGGAAGGAAGTCCCGCAGGTACACCACCCAATACAGATTTATTTCCCTCTTTCAGTTTTATCTTTTCCCAGTTGCGCTTAACTGTTGCTTCGTCTTCGGCCACTATATCGCCATAAATATGCGGGTGGCGGTGGATGAGTTTGTCGCAAACTCCGTTCAACACATCAACAATGTCAAACTCCTTGTTTTCTGCTGCTATCCGCGCATAGAACACCAGGTGCATCATCACATCACCCAGCTCTTTTTTAATCTCCTGCTGGTCGCCTTCCAGTATTGCATCCGATAGTTCGTAGGTTTCTTCGATCGTCAGGTGCCTTAAGGTTTCCATGGTCTGTTTTTTATCCCATGGGCATTGTGTACGTAAAGTGTCGAGCACGTTTAACAACCTTAAAAAAGCGGATGCTGGATCAGGTGCGGTGACTGGTGGAATGTTATTGGGCATTATAAATGTTATTTATATGGTGTAAGTTTTACTTATGGGTTGCTGGCTTCATCAAGCACTGCAATGTCTTCATTTCGAAGGCTGATCGATGCGGCTTTACTGAAGTCTGCTAATTGTTCAAGGCTGGTTACACTGGCTATCGGTGCAGTTACCGAAGGACGTGCAATTAACCAGGCTAGTGCTATGCTGGCCGGAGTGGCATTATATTGTTCGGCCACCTGGTCTAAAGCCTTAAGAATGCGAAATCCTCGTTCGTTCAGGTAGTTTTTCATGCCTCCACCTCTTTGGCTTTTGTTTAAATCTGCTTCAGAACGGTACTTTCCTGTTAGGAAACCACTGGCTAACGCATAATAATTGGTTACGCCTAACTGATGTTCTAAACAAATTTGTTCGTACTCCGTTTCAAATTGTTCCCGCTTGTAAAGGTTATACTCAGGCTGAAACACCTGGTATTTGGCCAGGCTATGCTTTTTGCTGGTTTCCAGAGCGTCCAATAAAGATTCTGCAGTATAGTTGGAAGCGCCGATCCAGCGTACTTTACCAGCACGGATCAGGCTGTCGTAAGCTTCTAAGGTTTCCAGAATCGGTGTTTCGGGATCTTCATAATGTGAAAAATATAGGTCTATATAGTCTGTTTTTAGTCGCTTTAAAGAATCCTCCACAGCCTGGGTAATGTATTTTTTAGACAGACCTTTTTTGCCGTCTCCCATGTCTGAGCCTACCTTAGTGGCAATAATCACTTGCTGCCGGTTATTGCGCGATGCCATCCAGTTACCAATAATGGTCTCAGATTCTCCGCCCTGATTTCCCGGTTTCCACCTTGAATAGACATCAGCGGTATCAATGAAGTTGAATCCTGCTTCTACAAAGCCGTCCAATACTTCAAACGACCTGGCTTCATCAATGGTCCACCCAAAAACGTTGCCTCCAAAAGTAATTGGCGATACGAATAAGTCTGAATTTCCTAATTTTCTTTTTTCCATGATAAATCTTTAAGGTAGCTGTTATAACAAATGTAGGCGCTGGGTGTTTTTATACTGTCGTTACCAGGTCAATTAAAGCTTGGTTGCACGCAGCATCTCACGTTTTCCGGGGGCTCCGGGAAGTTTTTCTATGGTCATCCCCGCTTTTTTAAGCGCCCTTTTTAAGTTGCCGGTAATGGCGTAAGTAACAAAAATGCCGCCGGTTTTTAGAAAACTGCAGGTATGGGCAATCACCTCATCTGTCCACATTTCTGGCTGATGCTGCACAGAAAAGGCGTCAAAATATATTAAATCAAATGCTGTGCTGCTGTGGAATTCAGTCAAGGTGGTATGCGCTATTTCCAGCTGCTGATTTTCAAATAAGGTCACCTGATGGCCAATGGCAGGTTCATAATGGTGAAGCAAAGCTTCCCATATGGATTCAGGAACATACTGCCCGTACTCGGTGCTCTTCAATTCAGTCAAACTGATCGGAAAAGCTTCAATACCGGTGTAAGTCATGGCTTGTTGCGTAGCTACACAATGGTTTAGGCTAAGTAAATAGTTAAGTCCGGTACCAAAACCAACCTCTAACACTGCCAGCGGTTGCCCTTCGGCAATTTCCATTGCTTTTTTTAAACCTGCGGTCACAAAGACATGCAGGCTTTCCTGCAGGGCACCGTGTTTTGAATGGTAGTTCTCGCCGATGGTTTCATTATATAAAGTATTAGAGCCGTCGGCAGTCTGGATAATTTTATTCATTTCTTCAAATTTAGCAGAAACTGGCTTAACTTTAAGAAATAATACATTGTTTATGGATATTGAAAGCTTTCGGGAATATTGCCTTAACCTGCCGGGAACCACTGAAGGTATGAAGTGGGGCGAACATCTCTGTTTTATGATTGAAGAGAAAATATATGTTATTGTTTCCCTTGATGATGGGAATGTTTCATTTAAAATTGACCCTGAAAATTTTGATGAACTTGTTGCCCGTGATGGTATTGCGCAGGCCGCCCATTTCGCCAAGAAACAATGGGTTACTATTGATTCACTTGATGTGCTTTCCGACGGGGAGTTGGGTGAACTTATCGCAGCTTCCAGGGTATTAGTTATCAGGAAATTACCTAAAAAAATACAGGCTTTATATGCTTAGCGGTAATTACCGCTTTTTGAGGTGCAATGGTAGAAAAGCAGGGTTTTAAACTGCTCAAAATAAATAGTCTAAAAAAATGGGTTGTACCTTTCGGTACAACCCATTTTTATGTCATCGTGGTAATTACCACATTCTGATTCTGTCTTCTGGTTTTTTGTATAATTTATCACCAGGTTTCACATCAAATGCCTCATACCAGGCATCCATGTTCACAGGCGCGCCAATCGTTCTATACGGACCAGGAGAATGCGGATCAGTTTTAATCAACTCCGCAGCACTGTCGACCAGGATATTACCGCGCCATACCTGTGCCCACGACAAGAAGAAGCGCTGATCAGGGGTAAAGCCATCAATTTTCTCATCAGACTGTCCTTGTTT
>NZ_JAZQNU010000038.1:0-2575 GCF_045627485.1 Pedobacter sp.
TTTTATTAAAGATCTGGAAGATCCTTATTTCAGAAAGTTATATAAAGACAAATCAATGTACTTATCTAAATAAGTATATAACATATAATACGATGCGGGTGGTCATTAATTGATCACCCGCTTTTTTTATGGGATTTCTCGCTGTCATCGAATAGCCTCTTAGTGTTTGTTACCTCCAGGCTTGCAGGTCCGTTTTATGAAAGCTTGCCAGGTAATATATAGTGCAACTGCTCAAGACCACGATGCTGAATAAGAAATATTTGTGTCCAAGGATTGCCCACATTGCAATAAAGAAATAAAACAGCAGCCACTTAAGGTAATTACCCATGTTCAATTTCACTATATATAATACTGTTAAGAGGAAAAACAAGCTTGTCAAGCCAAACAGAAATCCATGGATAATGGAATGTAGCTTGTATTGCGATGATATAATAAGTAATATCCACTCGGGGATTAGCACGGTAACAAAGATCAAAAACCAGTGACTTAAATGCTTAAAAGTAGAGATTGGGAGGCTTTTGCTGAAGTTAAGAAACGTTACTTCGAACCTTAATAAGGTAAAGACTAAAACCGCATGGCATAATACAGAGGCCAGTATAGCCACCAATAATACACGTGTATCATTGCCAACATCTGCAAACATCCAAAGCATTGCTTTAAATAAAACTAACGACGACAGTTTGCACATCAATAGCATTAAGGGTTGGTCTTTAACCAGGTGAATTAATGGCCAGCTGAAGTAAGGTCTTTTAATCATATTACCTGTATGGATTCGTTGTCTTTCTGGTGTTAGAAAGCCGGTATTCACTTTTTGATAAGAAAGGAAGGATAAGCCAAATAGTAAGGTAAAGGAAACAATTATAATGCAAAAGAGGCTATAGAAAAAGTGGTAATTAACACTTACACATACCAGTGCAAAAACATAAATGATAACTGGTAAAAGTATGATAGCGTATAAACTAAGCCATAATTTTAACTGGATGTTTCTGGCCAGCTTACCTGTTTCATTTATAAACTGAAACTGCGTAAGGGCAAGTTTTTGATTTATGAAAAAATAGACTTTTAGCGCATATAGAAACCAGGAAAAAGACACAATCGTCATTCCTATTGGAGATGAAATACCTGCCAACAATAACGCCTTTTGATAACCGATAACTTGACCAGGGCCCCCGATTCCAAACAAGAGGTATATTCCCACCAGGAAAAAACCTGCATGTTGCTGATAAAACTCCTTTGCTAAACTTTTAACGAGTAACCTTAGCATGAATTGGTATAATCTGTTTATCTATAATTTGAAACACCTGATCCACGTTGAGCTTGTCGCTGCTTACTTCCTGGTGCGACGACAAAAGAAAACTTTTCCCTTCCGATGCTTTTTCTTTAATCAATATATACAGCTTTTCCGTTGATGCGCTATCAATTGTAATCAGTGGTTCGTCTAAGATGTATAAATCAGAATCACTGATGAATGCGCAGATTAAAGAAAGTTTCTTTAGCATCCCGCTGGAATAACTGCCGATGGTGTTATGCATGAAAGGGGTCATTTCAAAATAGTCAGCAAGCGCTTCTGCTTGTTTGCGCTCCGCTTTCCGGGTGTCGACGTAAAAATCAAGGAGCTCTTTTCCTTTAATAAATAAGGGGTACTGGGGTTCAGCCTCAGCAAAGCTGATTTTAGACCGGAAGTTTATAGGTTCTTTTCTTAAGTTAATTCCATCCAGTTGCACTTCGCCTTTAAAAGGTGTTTGCCCGGAAATGATTCTGAATAAGGTAGACTTGCCGCTGCCATTTCCGCCTTTTAACCAATAGATTCCACGATCGATTTTCCACTCCATGAAGTTGAGTACCTCATGACTGCCATATTTCTTGTGGATGTTTGTTAAACTAAGCAAATTTTGGTTTTAGGATTGGATGGGATAAAGCAGTAAATGTTACAGTTGAGGTGTATAGCCATAACCCATAACCACAAACTCCATTTTAGTCAAATTTTCTAAACCTAACAAATGCCGCGCCTGCTAATAAAAGCACAAGTAAGAAAGACCCTGCCAATGAAATTTTTTCGCCGGTATAGTAAGAATCAGGATTAAAGATGAATTCAACCTTGTGGTTACCCGCCGGGATTTTTGCGGCCCTTAATACATAATTTGCCCTGAAATAGGGTTTCTCAACCCCGTCGATAAGCATTTTCCATCCTTTGTTGTAGTAGATTTCAGAAAATACGGCTAGGTTAGCTGACTGAGTGTTGCTCTGATAAATCATGTGATCTGGTGAATAACTAACCAAGTCAATACGGTCTTTTGGCTGTCTTTTCGTTAACGGAACGTTGCTGATGAGTTCTCTAAATTCTTGGTGAACGATAGCTTCCGCCTTTGGTGAAAAATTTGTGATCGCTTCTATTTCCTGGTCCGCATTTAGAACAAATTTTACGTTGTCTACAAACCAGGCATGGCCACATGCCGACGGATTCAACACAGCGGTCAGCCTGGGCGTTTGTTCATCCCTCATGATGATGTATTTTGTATTCATCATACCCAGAATGTCCTGATTGATCGTATCCTTGAATTGTACTTCCACTAAC
>NZ_JAZQNU010000039.1:0-2200 GCF_045627485.1 Pedobacter sp.
GTGATCTTGTTTTTAACGGCTACTTTAAAGTCCTTGGCAACCGTATCCTTTGTAAGTACCAATACCGTTGCATTTTCAGCAGCTGGGGTCAGGTCTTGTTCGTCAACATAACTTCCATTTTTACTACGATTCTTTAGCTGACTGAAAAAGTTAGCGAACTTGGGGTCCACCATCACGAGTTGCTTTTTTTTGCTGCCCATTAAAGCCCGGTATTGTGCCATAAATGGTTTTTCAGGGTCCAATTTTGTCCAGCCGGCACTGTTTTGATCGAAGGTAAGCTCCTTAGCCACATTGCCAAGCACCAATACTTGTTCTGCAGGTACAGTTTTGCCGTCAATGGTAACTTCGGCAGAAGTAGGTTTAACCTGGTATTTATAAAAGGTTTGTCTGTAATCCTTTTCTCCTGGTAATGTTTTTAGTCCTATTTTTTTAAATTCTGTTTCGATAAAAGTTGCTGCACGATCTATACCTGGGGTGAAGGTGGCCCTTCCTTCCATCCCATCACTGCTTAATGTTTTAATCAATCCGTCTACATAGTCTTTGCTAACAATCTTATTGATGTCCTGAGCAGACACTGGACCCGCGAAAAGCAATGCCAGAGCGGCATAACGTAAATGTTTAATCATATTTATATTCTGTTTTTATTTATTCCAATCATAGTTGTGTAGCTCATGTTCAGCTTTTCCCTTTATAATTATCTTCTGTTTTTCTGTCTCCGTTTGTACCTTGGTTTCCTGCACTGCATCAGTTACATCCACTTCAAAGTCCCGGTTTTTAGTGGAGGTGTTATTTTGTGCATCCTCAATGTTCTCCACTGCGCGGTCATAAGGGCCTCTGCTGCTCATCATTTTAACAAATACCGGCAAACATTCAAAGAAAATGAACAATAGTCCGATAAAAGTTATCGCCATGGCGGTATTCGAATCACGACTGCCATCAGGGTTAAAACTCAGTTGTCCTAATGCCCAGTTCCGATCAGCAAAACCCGCATGGTTCACCAGGCTGTCCAGCTGTTTTCCAGTATAGAGCCTTTCGCTCTTCAAGCCATCAAAGGTTTTCCGGTCATCTACAAAGCGTTCCAGTCGCCGTACATCTTCCGACAAAGCTTCCAGGTTTTGCGTACGCTGCTGGAGTTCGGCTTCTTTTCTCTTGGCATAAGGGCCATAGCCCATTACACCTGATGTTTCAGTTGTCTTATTGCCAAAGATTTCAAAGTTCAGCTTCTGGCGGTCTGACTCGATGCCTCTTGCTAAAGAGTCGCGCCGGGCTTTTGCCTCATTCAATTGATTTAGTTCAAAGGTATACTTTTTATTAAAGGAACTGTTAAGGGTATCAATTCTGGTACGCTGGGCATTGGTATAGCTGATCTTTAAGCGCTCTTTAATTTCTTTGTCGAAGATTTTAAGCTCAAGCGGACGTGAGATTACGATCCCGATCATGATGGCCAGCAAGATTCTTGGCATAGCCTGGGCAATTTGTTTCCATGTTGAAGCGTTTTTATTAATACTGGAAACAATGTAACGGTCCATGTTGAAGATAGCGAGGCCCCAAAGTAAACCAAATAAAAAGGCAAAAAATAGGGCTCCTGGATCGCCTTTAAAGACGAAATACATGGCATAACCACCAGACAAGGCCGCAAACAAGCCAGTAAAAAAAATTGTAGCACCTATGCCTACGTATTTGTTATGTTCGGTTGGGTATTTCTCCAGTGTAGCGATATGCACACCTGAACAGAACCAGAAAAAACGGTAAATGTTATTCATGCTGAGTTCTTAAATTAATAAAGACTAATATTAAACGCTGCAGAAACTCACTTGTTACAGTAAAGGACTTAAAATAAATCCGTTATAACCAATTTAATTTTATTTGTTCTCCCATATTCAGTAGTAGGCTGTTTGGTTTATTTTAAAAGCAAGCCCCCATTTTCAGGTAAAGAGTGATTTTGTCTCGCAGGAAATATATAAATGGGAAATTTTGCTTGAACTGTTTAAACAATAACGATCCGGTTTTTGAGCACATCTCTTTTGATATCCAAATTAATGACAGCGGCGATAATGCCCAGGACAAGTGGCCTGGGCATATATAAATATACCCTTCAGAGGAAATTTGAATTTTATGCGATCATAAAAGATTGTTGTGGATAATTCGTATATGTCACTGGTTTTTAGTAATTTAAATAGGTAGGAATAGCTGAAGCCTA
>NZ_JAZQNU010000040.1:0-24403 GCF_045627485.1 Pedobacter sp.
TCAGCTAAAGAATCGTAGTAAAAATGGAAGTTATGTTGACGAACAAGACCTGACCCCAGCTGCTGAAAATGCAACGGTATTGGTACTTACAAAGGATACGGTTGCCAAGGACTTTAAAGTAGCCGTTAAAAACAAGATCACTAAAATGCCCCTGTTTAACGTTGCGGGAGTGCTGCCTGGTAAATCAAAGGCAAAAGAATATGTGATCTTCTCTGGCCACTACGACCATCTGGGCATTCTGCCTCCTGTTAATGGCGATAGTATTGCCAATGGTGCCGATGATAATGCATCAGGAACTACAGCCGTAATAGCACTTGCCAAATATTACAAGAAACTGAACAATAATGAACGTACGTTAATTTTTGTCGCTTTTACTGCCGAAGAGATTGGTGGTTTTGGCGCTAAGTACTTCTCGAATCAGCTTAACCCCGACGATGTAACGGCTATGTTTAACATAGAAATGATTGGTAAGGAAAGTAAATTTGGGAAAAATGCAGCCTTTATCACAGGTTTTGAACGTTCTGATTTTGGCCCCATTTTACAGAAAAATCTGCAAGGAAGTCAGTTTACTTTTCACCCAGATCCATACCTGGAGCAGAATTTGTTTTACAGAAGCGACAATGCTACTTTAGCTGCACTGGGTGTTCCGGCGCATACCATCAGTACCGACCAGATTGATACGGATAAATTGTACCATACGGTTGATGATGAATATTCATCACTGGCTACAGAAAACATATACAATACGATTAAGGCAATAGCAAAGAGTGCTACTTCCATAATCAGTGGTGAAGATACCCCGAAAAGGATCCCTAAACTATAGGGAGTTCCATCACATAGTCATTCATATAGAAACCGTTACCAATATCCTGGTCAACGGTTTCTTTTATTTTAAACCCTGCTTTTTCATAAAAATCTTTGGCCTTATTGGAACGGTTTACGTTTAATGCTAAAGAATGTCCACCTGCACGGCGCACTTTATTGACTACTTCATTGATAAGAAACTTGCCTATGCCCTTACCATGTGCAGTTGGCAATACATATAACTTATGCAGTTTATAGGCACCGTCTTTCCCCGGTATACGTCCGTAAGATGCGAAGGCGACATCTTTGCTGCCCATTTCCGCAATCAGGAACTCATCACCGGCCTGTAGCTGTTCTAGCAGGGTCACTTTGCTATACATGGTTTTAAGCATATAATCTACCTGCTCACGGCCTATAATAGGCACGTAAGTTGGCTCCCAGGTCATTGCAGCAATATGCTGGATCACTGGTATATCCTGTTCCGTAGCCTTTCGCAAAAGGATCATAGTTTCTCACTAATGATTAAGTATTCGGTATTAAAATAGAATTCTACAAAACCGTCATTGATCACTTCAAATTCTTCCCCTTCATTTTGCTTCAGGTTACTTGTTTCAAAATATGAAATGATATCTATGTAATAGATGGTGCCCTGCGGTTTCCATACCTTAAAACCTTTGGTAATGGCATATGTTTTACGCGTGGCATCAAATAAAACAATGTTGATGGCTGCAAGGTAATATTCAAGGTCTATCAATTTGGTACCCACACTAATGATATTCACCGCGTCGTACTTTTGCGACAGCAAATAGTTTAATACCGTGTTGAACTCGTCACCCGGCCCCATAATGGTTTTTGTATTTTCCTGATAGGTAATTGACACATCTGCCGAATTAACCACAATGTCTACCTTTAGGCCAAGGCTGGTAATTTTTTCATATTCCTTAGCATTGACAATCAATGTAGGGCTCCATTCTAACAGTTGGCCTAAGTATTCCTGGTTAAATTCACCTAATTCATGAATGTACAATGCAGGTTCCTGCTTTTCTTTAACGATGTGATGTGATGACATACAGCGAAAATAACAAAAAAAGGGACATACAAGCCAACTGGCCTAAATCTTAATCTAACCTTGTATTACGGATCACCGGCGTTATTGGAGGTTCTACACTTGTTTTATTCAACACAGAGGTGATACTGGATATTACCCCGGCAATATCCGACAGGTCGGCAGGAACAATCATGGTATTATTCGTTTTAGCAAGTTTCCCAAATTCACCAAGGTACTGTTCTGCAACACGCAGGTTTACGGCATTCATACCACCTTCTTCATTGATCGATTTGGCAATCTCACGGATACCAATTGCAGTGGCTACTGCAACCATTTCAATTTCTGATGCCTTACCACTTGCTTCGTTAATTTTACGTTGTTTCTCTCCTTCAGAGCGGGCAATCATTTCTTGTTTATCCCCTTCAGCACGGTTAATTTTAGCTTGTTTATCCCCTTCAGATTCCGCAATTAAGGCTCTTTTTTCCCTTTCTGCACGCATTTGTTTTTCCATTGCATCACGGATACTTTGTGGTGGAGCTATATTTTTAACTTCATACCTTGAAACCTTAATGCCCCAGGGATCACTTGCTTTGTCTACTGCTGATACAATGGTCCCGTTGACGGTTTCACGTTCTTCGAAGGTCCTGTCGAGCTCCATTTTACCGATTACACTTCTCATCGTGGTTTGTGAAATCTGGATTACCGCAAATTTATAATTATCGATACCATAAGAAGCCTTTTGAGGGTCCATTACCTGCAGGTATAAAACACCATCAACTTCAACGGCAATATTATCCTTTGTGATACAAATCTGGGGAGCTACATCAATAGCTTGTTCTTTCAAATTTTGCTTATAGGCAATTTTATCGATAAAAGGGATCAGGATATGAAAACCTGCTTCAAGGGTGCGGCTATATTTACCCAGGCGTTCTACTATAAACGCAGAGCGCTGTGGCACTACCTTAAATGTAGATAGAAAGGCAATAACTACGAAAAGTGCTAGAAATAATAAGATTATAGTAGATGCTGTCATAATGATTTAGTTGATTTTACAATTAATAATATACTCCGGGTTTCGGTGATGAGCACCTGCTCCCCCGGCTCAATATAGTCGTCAGAACTGGCTTCCCAGGATGTACCCCTAAATTCCACTTTGCCATTATGACCTGGTTTAATAGTGGTTTCGGCCACTGCAAATTTACCTATATACTCCTCTTCCAGTGATTGGGGTGATTTCTTATTGATGTCGAACTTATTTTTTACCCAGTTTCTGAACAACAGAACGGTTATTAAGGAACTGCTTAAAAACACAAGCAGCTGTACATTGAGCGACACATCGATAAAAAGAGTAAGGATTGCCACAATCCAAGCCCCGATTCCGAAAAAGAAAAGGATGAATCCCGGCAGTACAAATTCAAGCAAAAGAAACACCAGACCTATCCCAAACCAAACAACGGAGCTATTTAAAAATTCTTCCATGCGTTAACAAAAAAACCTAGTGAATAAATCTGATTGCTGTGAATATAAGTAAATTAGCTGTAATTCAACAGGCTTATTCCATAAAAAACCAGATAAAGGCAACATAATTGAAGGTACGTGCTTAACCAAAAGGGTACTGAATATGAAAATCGGACGTTATTGTTTAAGTATTGCAATAAAAATTGATTTGCGATGAGTAGCTTTGGTCTACAATAACTAAAATAAAAACCAAACAGATTAATATGAATATTACAAAAACCATTCTTCTACCGGCCTTAATCGGCTTATTGTCCATCAGTATGTATTCTTGTAAAACGAAAAAAGTAGTAGCACAACCAGCGCCAGCTGCTCCGGCACAAGAACAAACCCCACCACCGCCACCTGCCCCACCTGCGCCACCAGTGGCACAAACGGAAAAAACTCCGGAACCAGAAAAACCAAACTTTACTTTCGATAATATTCAATTTGAATTTAACTCAGCGGTATTAAAAACGGCTTCATTTGCTGTATTGGACAAGGTTGTGAGCGAAATGAAAAAAGACCAGAGTGCAAAATTCCAGTTAAATGGTCACTCCTCAGCTGAAGGATCGCCAGAACATAACCTATCCCTATCTGAAGATCGTGCAAACTCTGTGAAATCATTTTTAGTGAATGCTGGCATCGACGCATCCAGATTCAATATCAGAGGGCTTGGAGAGTCAGAACCTGCTACCTCTAACGCTACCGAAGAAGGACGTGTATTGAACAGAAGAGTAGAAATTAAAATACTTCCATAATTCCAAATGATTAAAGGCTGCAACTTTACAGTTGCGGCCTTTTAAATGTTGGAAAGACCACTATAGGGAAGGCCTCAAAGTCAGCGATCATCAAAAATCGATGGCCACATTTCCCCCGATTGCATCAACAAAAGCATCATAAATCAACTTCTTGATGGAGGTGAGGGTATCGTTCTTCTTTAGCCTTCCTTCTCAGGGCGGTTAACACTGATTTAGTCAACCGCAAATACTTGGGTATAGCAGAATACTCATCAACCTGTAATGATCATGGATAAGCTGTAATGACCACTGGACCTACAAGCCCCGACGGCATAGGTTGCCATCCTGCCGCATCAAATGGTTTATAATCGATGTTCACAAAATTGATTTCGTTATAATTACGCCAGTTGATTTTCTTTTGATCCATGTCCCTGATCCGGTTAGCCATTAAGTTAACCACCTCTATTTTAATCGTATTTTTACCTTTTACCAGGTACTGACCAATTCTTTTCTGGAAGGGATGGCTCCAGATGATACCGGCATCTTTCCCGTTTATCCATACCTGAGCACTTTCATGCACTTTCCCTAAGCTAAGCACATATTCTTTAGCATTGTCTGCAGGTAATTTGAAGGTGGTGGTATAAACTCCTGTACCCGAAAAAGCAGTCGCCTTTGCATCACGCATTTCCGTCCAGGACACCAGTTTATTCAGTTTTCTGTCTTTAGGCAATTCCGGACCGCCCTTTGTAAACTGCAGTTTCCAGCCTTTTCCGATCGTCAGGCGTTTCCCCGCTTTATCCAGGTATACCCAGTTTTTGGCACTTTCCTGAACAGCACTGGTTTTCAAAAATAAAGCCTCGCCCGATGCAAGCTGCACTTTTACCTCGGTTTGGTTACCCTTCGCCGTACTTGGTGCTAAACCATAGTCGCCAGTCTGCGGGTCCATGATCATTACTGAACCTGCTTTTTCATTGATGGTGATCAAGGTGTCGACTGATTTTGCACTATGGTTGACCAGGTAATAAAACTTGCCGTCGGCTACCTGGCGACGAACGAATTTCAATCCAGTGTTTACCAGACTTTCTCCCTTCAGCTGTTTGAAGGCAAGGGCCTGCTTAAGGTCGTTAGCCACAATAACCTCTCCTGTGCCATGTTGTGAACGCTGTAAACCTGGAGACACCGTCTGAAGCATCAAACTGCTCAGTAATTCCTTAAAACGTCGCTGCTTTGTTTCCAGCTGACTTAAACCAGGTACATCATTTGGCAACTGCTGAAAAATGACGGTTGCCCCTGCATTGGCCAAAGAAAGGATGGCAGAAAGTGTTTCCACAGGCATCAGGCCTGCCGCAGGAATAATTAAGGTTTTATAAGGTGCCGCAGCTTTTGCCGTTTGCACCTGTTTTTCGTTCACCGTGGCCTGCTTTAAGACCAGGTCGGAAGCAAAATCAAATGCATAACCAGCATTTTGCAGCTCGATACTTTGTTTATAAAATGCTGTAGGATGCAACCACACGTCCACATCGTGTACTTTCATAGGCATATCCAAGCCTTTAGGCTTGCTCCATTGGTCGTAAATTGGCCAATAAATAAGCAGTTCATTATCTGCCTGTCCAGATTGTAATATCGACTGCGTACGGGTAAAATATTCGTTCATGCCTTTTAACTGGGGCCATAAACTATTTGCCGGCACCACATTCATGGAGGCGTAAAATAACCAGCCCGGAAAGGGAACATCAGGTGGCGTATAAGTGGTGCCATGATAAAAGATATGGTTAATACCCGCTAAAAAGAGCTGCTCAGCTTCTGGTTTCGCTTGTGCATAACTAGTTCTAAAGTGCTCTGTAAGCCAGGTAAAAGTTTCTGAGGACACGAGTTTTTTGCCCATTACATGCGCAGCCGAACTGGCAAACTTGCTCATCATGGGATCAGGGTCCACATTGCGGATGTCGGCCTTATCACGTCTCAAGCCTGGAATAGGAAAATAACTTGAACCGAAAGTCTCCGTTTCAGGAATATCTACCGCAGCATAAAGGTCAATTAAGTTGCCTGGCGACCCATGCGACTGGTTTTTGGTCATACCTTGGTAGCGGTGTGCCCAATTGCTCCAGTTTTTGGTGAAGTTATCTAATAACAGCTGACTCATCGTTTCGCGGTAATCAGATTTAATCCTGCCTACCGTTGCGCTGGTAGAATCTTTTCCACTTAGTTCTTTAAAGTATTTCTCCAGGTCGTAACCCTTCAACCGTTTGAAAGCCTCCAGGAAAGTAGGTGTCCAGTTGGCACCGTACACTTCGTAGCTGTCGTTGAAAAAAGCCCTGATTTTTGGCGATTCACCTTTAAAAGCATCATCAAATCGCTTTAAGTAAACATCGACAGCGGTTTTATCCAGATGATCCAGTGTAAATCCAGCCCCGCCTGGTGCGGCACGTTTAACCTGTTGTAATGTTTTGCCAGAAAACAAAGCATAAAGCTCATATTCAGAGGAGTTATCCCTCCAGATCAGTTGCCCATTGGTATCTACCCGATCCCCGAGGTTGACCACCTTTCCACCCCGGCCATAAGCAGTAAGGGCTTGTAAAGTAACGCCCTCCACACGCTGCTTCACATCGGTGGGTATAATGGGAATGTCAAGGTATTTCCCTCTGGGAAGTTTGTATTGTTGCACAAAAAACTTGGATGCAGCATATTCCGGCGAAATTTGTGGCCCGCCAAAAGGCCAGCCAGTACCAGTGTTCATGTCTACGCCCATTCCCAAAGCTGCTGCTTTGTTGATGGTCACTTCAAGCATCTCCATCCATTTCGGGGAGAGGTAGTCAATGTACTTGTTTTCAAAACCTTTGGCACCGTATATGGGCGTTATTTCTACGCCGCCCAGACCAGCTTGCTGGTAAGTGGTCAGGGCAGATTCCAGGCCTTTCTGATCAACTGCATTACCCATCCACCACCAACGGGTCCAGGGTTTCATTTCTTTTTGCACCACTGGCCATGGACCGGAAAGGTTAGTGCTTACTTGTCCTATACCTTGTTGAGCACATATAAATAGCGCAAAGGCCAGTAATGTTTTTTTCATGTTATTCTTGTTAGTCCAGGTGAAAAACCGTTTTCAGGGTTACACTTTTCGGACTGTTATCCGAATTTGTCTCCATGATATCAGCCATATATGCCCACCATTTTTTTACAATTTCATTGTCGCCTAAATCCTGTGATCCTGAACCGCTGTTTTTTTGCACGGCAAACAAATCATCGGTTTCTTCATCCAGGAATATGGTATAGTCGCTTACGCCACTGGCGCGAAGCAAGGTAGAAAGTTCAGGCCATATTTCATCGTGCCTTCTTTTATATTCTTCTCTAAAGCCTGGTTTCAGCTTCATTTTAAATGCGACTTTCATTTATATTTCTTTACGTGTTTTGAAGCATTGATTATTAGAATAGCTAAGTTGCAACGACCCAAAGTTACAATTGCACTTATTCTGATAGATAATATCTATTTAATTTTACATTAAAATAGATATTGATACTATTACTATATTAACTACCAATCCACAGCAGTTTATTTTTATATTTCCAAAAGAACATCGGTTCTACTAATCTGTTTTAGGGTACATAAACACGGTCATACTTCTGGGCCCGTGAGCACCCAATACCAGTGATTGTTCAATATCAGCGGTTTTTGAAGGTCCAGAAATAAAGACCCCATAACCATAGCTTGCATCGCCTAAAATTTGGTAAGCCGCATGCATATCAGGCACCAGGCTAGCCACATCTACCAGCATCACGATATGCTGGGTAATAAAGGGCAATACCCTAACCCCCATCAAGTCTTCCGTTAGCCATAAAGCGGAGTTTTCAGCAACAGCAATCACAGGTTTAAAAATGGCTATGTCCACATCGTCATAATCATGGGGACTCGTTAGCGCAAAGGCACTAATGCAAGGAGAAACTAACTCTTCCACCAATGTAATGACCCGTTTGGCGGAAGGAAATTCCTGCGCCAGCCACGCCGGAATCTCGCTGATGGCGTTCACTTCAATCACCTTGCTGCCAATGCCTTCTGCCATCGCTTTAAATTTTTCGCGCAGGTCTGTGCTTTCCTCCCGGTCCATCGTTAAAGAAGGAAGGGGCACTTGCTCAGGCTGGTTTTCTCGTAAGGCCGCTAATATATTTGCTCTGTTCATGTCTTTATTTCTTTTCCTTTACCGTACGTTTATACCATTCTCCAAATGACTCTTCAGGTGGCACAGGCATCTCTCGCTGTTTATACCAGGGGTTCAGGTTATTGTTGACCGCAAAGGGCACATGTTTTAACATCCAACGCCCTGCTTTGCCAGCGGTACGGTAGACTTTTGGCGACGACAGTGTGTAATTCATCAGCTGCATGCCCATGGATTTTGACTTGGTGGCATAACCTTCTTTTACAATAACCTGTCGCCATTTATAGAGTTGCTGGTGGATATCAATTTTAACCGGGCAAACATTGGAACAGGAACCACAAAGGGTGGACGCAAAAGGTAAATCTGCATGTTTCTCCATATCCAGGTTAGGGGCCAGAATAGCGCCAATCGGACCGGCAATGGCGTTGTGATAACTATGGCCACCACTTCTCCGGTATACCGGACAGGTATTCATGCATGCGCCACAGCGGATACATTTTAGCGAAGCCCTAAAATCCTCCCGTCCCATTTGAATGGAGCGCCCATTGTCTACAATCACAATGTGCATCTCCTGACCTGCCCTTGGTTTTTTAAAATGACTGGAATAGGTGGTAATCGGCTGTCCGGTGGCGCTTCGGGTTAATAACCGCAAGAAAACGCCGAGGTGTTTGCGTTCCGGAATAATCTTTTCCAGTCCCATTGCCGCGATGTGCACCTCTGCTAAATGGGCGCCCATATCGGCGTTGCCCTCATTGGTGCAGACCACAAATTCGCCGGTTTCCGCAATGGCAAAGTTTACGCCTGTTAAGGCTGCTTTGCGGGTCTGGAAGGTTTCACGAAGGTGCTGCCGAGCAGCTTCTGTAAGCACCTGTGGGTCAGACTCACCCGCGGCCACGCCCAGGTGTTCATGGAAAAGCTCCCCGATTTCTTCTTTTTTCTTATGGATACAGGGCAATACAATATGGCTTGGTGGTTCCTTAGCCAGTTGTACAATGCGCTCGCCCAGGTCGGAATCGATCACCCCGATCCCCTGCTGCTCCAGGAACTCATTAAGGTGGCATTCTTCGGTCAGCATGGATTTACTTTTCACCATGTGCCGGATGCCTTTTTTATTTAAAATATCCAAAACGATCTGGTTATGTGCCGCGGCGTCGGCAGCCCAATGAACGGTTACCCCATTTGCAATGGCATTTTTTTCAAAGGCTTCCAGGTAATCTGCCAGGTTAGCCAATACATTTTCCTTTACCTGGGAAGCAATAGCTCTTAATTGTTCCCATTCAGGAACGCCATGTGCCGATTTATCTCTTTTTTGCCTGATCCACCAAAGGGTTTCATCATGCCAGTCGACACGCGCCTCATCTTTATTAAAACCTTCGGCTAATTCCGGGTGTGTTTTTATTCCTGCATTCATAAGCTTAAATTATTCTGCATTCAAGATTTCAGAGATGTGTAACACCTTAACGGCGCTATTCTGGCGCTTTAAAATTCCTTCCATGTGCATGAGGCATGACATGTCGGATCCTGTAATGTATTCCGCCCGGTGCAACAAATGATCTTTTACCCGGTCTTTACCCATTTTTACGGATACCGCTTCTTCAACGACGCAAAACGTGCCGCCAAAACCGCAGCATTCATCTTCTCGGTCTAAATCGATCAGCGTTAAGCCGCTTACCTGCGCCAGTAATTCATGAGGTTTAGAAAAATAAGGAGCATTGAGTTCTGTCATCTGCGACAAGAGCAACCCGCGTTGGCCGTGGCAACTCTGATGTAAACCTACCCGGTGCGGGAACTTCGCCTGCAGATTTTTAACCTTTAACACGTCTACCAGAAATTCGACCAGTTCATAGACTTTATGCCTGATGGCCAGGGCCCTTTCCGGCTGTTTATCAATTTGTAAGTGTTCTTTGATGTGTAATACACAGCTTCCCGAAGGCGATACAATGTAATCGTATTCACTGAAATTGTCGACAAACAACTGGTTGCAACCCTGGTTGAGGTGCTCGAAGCCAGAATTGGCCATCGGCTGTCCGCAGCAAGTCTGCCCTGCAGGATAACGCACTTCCACACCAAGCTTGGTTAACAGTTTGTAAGTTGCAATCCCCGCGTTCGGGTAAAACTGGTCTACATAACAGGGAATAAATAAACCTACAATCATAAGGACAGGTCGTGTGTGGTCGCGTAATACTTCAATTCAATAATATCATTAGGCATCGGCTTGGTGTTCCAGTGTTTATGGATCGACAAGGCCGTACCGATTGCCGTGGCCTGGGCCATAGAGGCGGCAAATACTTCAACCTCTGGAAATACCCGCGCTAAAAGGTTCATGAAGATGACGTTCTTACTGAATCCGCCATCAACAAAAATCCGTTTCACTTCACTGCCCATTACTAAGTTGGAAGATGCCTTTTGCTGCACCACCAAATCCAGCATAAACTGGTGATAGGCCTGCGTATCTGAGGAGAAAGATGCTAAATCCCGAACGCCAAATGCAGAAACCTTATGGTTGTCTGGCATCTTTTCGTTACGTTTTTTTCGTTCTTCCAACAGCTCATCAATAATGCCTGCGTCATAACGCATGTTTTTATACCTGGATATTCCCTGGTTAAAGAAATTGGCAATACGTTTCACTTGCTGGTCATGTTCGTAACCCGCGAAAATCCGGGATGCTTTAACCGGTTTGCCTTTGTAATGCAAATAAGAAAGGCAGTCCTGCTCCAGGTCTTCAGCCTTTAAAGGGGTATTGTTAAAAGGGTTCATGGTAATGCTCCAGGTCCCTGTAGAAATCAACACAAAAGGCTCGTGAAAACTCGTGAGGTAGGGAATTAAGGCGGCAGAGCTGTCGTGCAAGCCAATCCCAACTTTATACAGGTTGCCTGGAAACTCGGCAGGAAATACATCACTTGCTGCGGCAATAGGTGCCAGTTTTTTGTCGATGCCTTCCTGAAATACCCAGTCGTGGTAATCATTTTTTGTAAAGTCCCATAACTGGGTATGGCAGCCGATACTGGTGAGGTCGGAATATTCCATGCCGGAAACCAGGTAACTCAAGTATTGTGGCAAGTGCAGGGCATATTTAATCTGCTTAAATAACTCCGGCCGTTCTTTTTTAATGCGGTAAAGCTGCATCCCAGAATTCAGGCTGTCTAAAACCGGGGATGCCGTTGCGGCTGAAATAGCGGTTTCACCACCATATTCCGCATAAAACTCCTTTTTTAAGACTTCAGGGTAAGGTTTCAGGTAGTTGTATAACGGTGCCAATGGTTTACCGTATTCATCAATGTAGACGAAACTTGCCCCATACGATGAAAAATTGATCGCTTTGATCTCAAACTCCTTGCGCTTCAATACTTCCCGCAGAGAATCAAAAACGGATAGCCTTAAACTTTCCAGGTTTTCACAGGGATCACCATCCTCATCGAAGGTCTCCATAAAACGCGCGGAACGTTCAAAAACTATTTTATAATTTTCGTCGAAAAGAAAGAGCTTTTTATTGGTCTTCCCTACATCAAAAACTACAATTACCGGTATTTTACTCATTATAATCCTGTGGCTACTGTTTTATTTCCCCGTTCTGAAATAAGGGTTTCCCTTACTTTTAATTCTCTGTACAATTGCAACGGTCTGGCAGCTCCGCCGCTTTGTAACCTGGCTTCCTGAATAAGTGGACGTACGTCAGATCTGAAAGCATGCTGAAGAATTTCCTGCGCCGTAGACACGTCATTTTTCTGTTGCGCTAACGCCAGGGCTTCCCTATCTACCAATAAGGCTTGGGTGTAGGCAATCATAATGGCTTCTACCGACTGCAATAAATCTTCTAAGGGATCTTTTACGTTATGCGACGCATCAATCATCCAGCCTAATCCGGTAGCATGATCAATACCTTTTGCATCCATACCTTCAATCAATTCATTGAAAATGAGGAATAACTGGTAGGGCTTCATGCTTCCGGCCGTTAAATCATCATCGCCGTATTTTGAATCGTTGAAATGGAAACCACCCAATTTGCCTTCCATCAATAATAAAGAAACAATTTGCTCAATGTTAGCATTGGGTAAATGGTGACCTAAATCAACCAGCGTAAAGGCTTTTGGGCCTAGCTTGTTGGCAAACAATAACGACTGCCCCCAATCGCCAACCGTGGTCGAATAGAAGTTAGGCTCATAGGCTTTATACTCAACAAAAATTTTCCAGTCTTCCGGCAAAGCGGCATAGATTTCTTCCAGACTCGATAAAGTATTTTGAAAGGCTTTTCTGAAATTCAGCTGCCCGGGGAAACAAGAACCATCGGCCAGCCATACGGTGAGCGACTTTGACCCTAATCCAACACCCTGGCGGATGACGTCAATATTGTGCTCAATAGCCTGTTTACGGACCGCTTTATCTACATGTTGTAAGGAGCCAAACTTATAACTTTGCGCCTGTCCTGCCTGATCCTGGAAGGTGTTTGAATTCATCGCATCGAAGCGAATATGATAATGATCTGCCAAGCCTTTTATCGCCTCGAAGTTTTCTGTTTTATCCCAGGGAATGTGCAATGATATGGCGCCACTCGACTGGTTTAACTGGTGCAGCAAACCGATATCCTGGATCTTTTCTTCAAGGTTACGCGGTTCACCACCACCTGAAAAACGACCAAAGCGTGTTCCGCCATTACCTAAAGCCCAGCTTGGGATAGCGATCTGAAAATTGATCAGTTTTTCGATGATTTCGTAAACGTCCGCATGCTCCCCTAAAAGGAAGTCAAACCTGCGTTTATGATCAAGGTATTGATCTTTGTTATGTTGATCAATCTGGTGTTTCTGTATTTCCATGTTTTTTATGTTTTAGTTACCTCACAAAAGCGTTAGCCACACCTCCGTCAACGTTTAATACATTGCCTGTCGACTTAGACAACTGTCCGCCAACGAAAACCATACATGCATTGGCAATATCTTCTGGTAATATGATTTTGTCCAGCAGTGTGCGTTTCGCATAGAATGCAGGCAGTTCTTCCACCGTTATACCATAAGCTTTTGCACGTCCGGTTGCCCAATCGCCTTCCCAAATTTTACTGTCCGAAATTACCGCATCAGGGTTCACCACATTCACGCGGATTTTATCGGCGCCTAATTCTGCAGCATTTAACCTGCTCAGGTGTAACTGGGCCGCTTTCGCAGAGCCATAACCAGCGTTATTAGGGCCGGAAACCAATGCATTTTTACTCACGATGTTAATGATATCGCCACCAATATGTTGTTTACGCATCACCGAAACACCGGCCTGTGTTACTTTAAACTGGCCCTTAACCAATACGTCATACAATAAATCCCAGTCCTTGTCGGTATGATCTTCAATCGGTTTAGAGATCGATAAACCCGCACAGTTCACAATAATATCTACGCCTCCAAAAGCAAGTGCTGCAGCTGAATAAGCCTCAGTAATCTGCTCGCCATTGGTTACATCTAAAGCCACTGTAATATAGGCATCTTTACCATATTCGCGTTCAAATTCCAGGTCAGCATTGGCCAGTCTGTTCGTATCATTATCGTTAATCACTACAACCGCACCTTCGTCCAGAAACTTCTTGGCAATCGCCTTTCCAATGCCTCCGGCACTGCCGGTAATTAAAGCAATCTTGCCCGATAAAGCTTTTGGCTTTGGCATACGCTGTAATTTAGCTTCTTCCAGTAACCAATATTCAATGTTAAAGGCCTCTTGCCGTGGTAAAGACGTGTATTCAGAAATTGCTTCTGCACCTTTCATTACGTTGATGGCATTCACATAGAATTCTGCCGCTACACGTGCAGTCTGTTTGTCTTTCGAAAAGGAGAACAAGCCTACACCAGGGTACAAAATGATAACCGGGTTGGCATCACGTATCGCCGGACTATTTTCTTTTTTACAGGTATGATAATAATCTGCGTACATGTTACGGTAAGCAGTAAATAACGGCGCTAAGCGATCCTTTAAAGCAGCGGTATCCGAAAGGTCGGCCTGAGGGTCGAGGTCTAAAACCAGCGGACTAATTTTGGTGCGCAGAAAATGATCCGGGCAGCTGGTCCCTAAAGGCGCCAGTCGTTCAAAATCATTTGAATTGATAAATTCCAGCACATTGGCATCATCAACAAAATGACCAACCATGTGGCGTTCGCTCGAGCAAAATCCACGTAACACCGGTGCCAGTAAAGCGGCTTGCTGTATTCTTTCTGGTTTTTCAAGGCTTCCTATTTTTTGCCCGCCAAAAACAGGTGCTTTTTTACCATAGTTTTCTTCCAGGTAATTGGCGCAGGTTTCAATGACTTCCAGCGTGTTCAGGTAACTTTCGTAAGCGGTATCACCCCAGGTGAATAACCCATGTGAGCCAAGCATGATGCCACGGATCCCCGGATTTTCGTTTAAGCATTGCTCCAATTGCAAACCAAGGTCGAAACCCGGTTTTTGCCAGTCGACCCAGCCGATTGTTCCCTGAAACAAATCATGGGTGATCTGTTTACCATCTTTAGCCGCCGCAATGGCGATGGCTGCATCAGGATGTAAATGATCGATGTGTTTGAAAGGCAGGAAACCATGCAAAGGGGTATCAATAGAAGGTGCTTTTGATTGCAGGTCGTAAATGCAATGGTTAAATAACTCTACCATTTCATCCTCCTGGTCTATCCCTTTATATATATTCTTCAGGTTGCGCAGGCGTTCCACGTATAAAGCGGCAAGGCCACTGCGTTTCAAGGTGCCAATATCACCACCAGAGCCTTTAATCCACATCACTTCAACGGTTTCGCCCGTCAGCGGATCTACGGCTGCTGCCTTGCAAGAGGTATTTCCACCCCCATAATTGGTAAGGCGGAGGTCTGCACCCAGCAGGTTAGATCGGTAAAGTAATAAGGCAACTTCGTCACCTGCCAGTTCAGCAGCATGAGCTTCATCCCATAAATAACTTACATGTTTAAAACGGTCTTTCTCGTAAGACATATGATTACAAAATTTAATATTTTTATTTTAATGAATTTCCATAACCCACCACCAGAATGGAGATGATAATACAGGCAATACCCAGCAAAATTGTGCGGAAAGTTGTTTTACTAACCGAAGACCATTCTTTAAGGACCAGCCCCCATACATTGGCCACCAGAATGATGAAGGCCATGTGCAGGATCCAGGAGCTTGCGCCGTTTCCGAGTTTACTCTCGCCCATTCCATAAAAAAAGAACTGCAGGAACCAGGTGGTACCCGCCAATGCGGCGAATATATAATTGGATAACATGGGTGCTTTGCGATTCGTATAATCACCGAATGTTTTATTTCTTGCATTTAAGATCATACACCAGATTAAGTTGGTGGTTAAACCACCCCATAAGATGACGATATAGGTGACATTATTTTGGAAAAGGAATTCCCCATCACCAGGATGCAACAGTTTCCATGCCTCGTTAGCTTCGTTGGCCATATCCTTTCCGGCATCAATACCAAAGGCGAAACAAGCACTCAAGATACCAGAGATGATGGATACCACCAGACCTAAGCCAATTTTAAACTCTGCACTTTCCTTGGTCGCGGCTTTTGCACCCAGGTCTTTTTCTTTCATCATACCTGCTTTTCCACAGAAAAAAATACCGGCTACACAGATCATTAGCCCAATCAAAACCACCTGACCCCATGAACTGCCGATGATATCGTTAAAGCTATCTCTTCCTTCTTTAGGATAAAAGTTATAATAGATGGACGGTAATAAGGCCCCAAACACAGAGCTTAGGCCTAAAATAATGGAGCTTCCGAGCGAAACACCAAGATATCGGACGCCTAAACCATAAGTCAGACCACCTATACCCCAGAGGATTCCAAAAAAATAAGTGAGTGCTAAAATAGAACCATTGGTTTGTCTGATAATTTCGCCAAAACCGGGAATGGTAAGATAAGCAGCTATGGGTGGTACGATTAACCAGGAGAAAATTCCCCCAACAATCCAATAGCTTTCCCAGGCCCAACCTTTTACTTTTTTAAAAGGAATATAAAAGCTGCCGGAGGCAAAGCCGCCGATAAAATGGAATAATACTCCAAAAATGATTTGCATAACAATATATCTGGTTAGTTTGAAAAACAATAATAAAGAATGAATTTCTATTAACTGTTCTTAACTGTCCTGCTCCAAAAAAGATTCATCAGGATTGTTACAATTTATTGCACCTCGATTTCTTTAATAGTTGAATGAAATCAACAAAGTTGATAAACGCTGTTCTCAATACATCATAAATAAATTTCACCTTTTCCATCCAGTATGGATTTAAATAGAGTTTCATTTAAAAGTTGCATCGTTTCTAAGCAACCGAGATCTGATTGGTCATGCAAAATAGAGGTAAGTAACTTGTTACCTAAAACACAACTTGTTAAACACAAGAAATAGAATGTTTTAACTGATATAAAAATACTATAAAGACAAATACAGTTGCAGCATATACTTATTAATAGTAACTATTATTATCTCCAAGTACAGGATAGCGCAGGTTGCCGGGTCTTGTTTGGTTAGGTAATTTAGGTATGCAAATATTATTGTTTGCATAAAACTAACCAACTATAAACACATATGATGATCGCGAAAAACCTCCACAAGTTGTTTTCAACTGCGGTATTGTTGCTTTTTTTACTAAACAGTACAATTGCTTTCTCTCAGCAGATGATTGTTACCGGAAAGGTAACGGACAAAGAAGATGGTGTTCCAATTCCAGGTGTTTCCGTCAAACTTAAGGGAACAACAGGCGGAACCACTACAAATTCTGAAGGTGATTACACCTTAAAAGCAGCTGAGGATGCGGTGTTTATTTTTTCTTATATTGGCTATAATCAGGTGGAAATACCTTTGAATGGCCATAAAACCTTAAATGTCCAATTGCAATCTAATAACCAGCGACTAGACGAAGTAATGGTTATCGGATATGGCACCACAACTAAAAAAGATGCAACGGGTTCCATAGCCTCTGTTTCTGCTGCTCAAATTCGGGATTTACCAGTGAGTTCTGTAGATCAGAAATTAAAAGGCCAAGTTCCTGGTGTTCAAATCAATACCACAACCGGAACTCCGGGAGGAGGTACTTCCATCAAAATCAGAGGTTCAGGCTCTATTGGTGCTGGAGATAACCCCCTGTTTGTTGTGGATGGGTACCCTATCTCTAACACTTCAGGCCAGGTTTCAAATCCTTTAAATGTGATTAACCCAAATGATATTGAATCCATTACAATTCTTAAGGATGCATCCTCTACAGCTATCTATGGTTCTCGTGGATCTAACGGTGTGATTGTGATTACTACTAAGCAAGGAGTAAAAGGAACACCTGTAGTGAGCGTGAGTGCGTATACTGGTATCCAGGAAGTCCCAGATAAGGGTCGGCCCCAAATGTTAAATGCTACTGAATTCGCACAATTCAGGAAAGATATCATTACGGACGCCTTTGCAGCAAGAGGTGAGGTTGCTACTGATAATGATATCCCAGAGCCTTTCAGAAATCCTGCTCAATATGGGGAAGGAACAAATTGGTATAATGAAATTCTTCAAACAGCACCCCAAAGTAACGTTGACGTTAATGTGAGCGGAGGCTCAGAGAACTCGCGCTATGCTGTGTCTGTAGGTTATCTGAATCAAGAAGGCACTTTACGGTACACGGGATTTGAACGTTTTTCGGTGAGGGTAAACACAGAAACTAATATTGGTAAGAAACTAAAAATCGGCTTTAATCTCGCTCCTACACATAGTGTTCAACAATTGAACAGCTTTGAGAGTGATTTTGTAGATGTGCTAAGCCGGAGTTTATGGTTGAGTCCACTGATACCTGTTAGAGATGTAGGGGGTAATCGCACGCCTTATATTATCTCTCCTGATATGTATGCGGGCCCGAATCCGCTAAACAGCCTGGAGTTTGCCGGAACAAAATCTAAAAATTTCAGGGGTTTAGGTACTGCCTTCGTAGAATATGAAATTTTTAAAGGCCTTAAAGCAAGATATAGCTTTAATGTTGATTATACCCAGGCGTCTTCTTTCACCTTTAATCCATCTTTCGTGGGGGGAGTAAATGCGCCGCCACCGGTTGTGCCTAATTCTTCTACCGGAAAAGCAGATAGTTTTAACTGGCTATCAGAGGCCTTGTTGACTTATGACAAAAGTTTTGGCGAGGATCATAATTTCAACGCAGTGCTCGGGTACAGTGTCCAAAAAGAACGGGTGGAGTCACTGAGTATATTTGCTGATAATTATCCTGATGATAAAGTCCAAACCATCAACGCCGCTTCTGTCATTAGCTCTTTTGGTGCAGATACACAAAAATGGTCAATTATATCTTATTTGGCCAGATTAAACTATTCATTTAAGAACAGGTATTTGTTTACAGCAACTGTGCGGTCTGATGGTTCATCACGTTTTGGCAGCAATAATCGGTATGGTACATTTCCATCAGCGGCCTTTGCCTGGAAAGTTTCGGAAGAAGACTTCATGAAAGGGGTAAATTGGATAAGTGACCTAAAATTACGTGCCACCTATGGTCTATCGGGAAATTATAACATCGGAAATTACACCTATATCACGAATATTGGCCCTTCTAATTATGTATTCGGCGGACAGCTTGCTAGTGGTCGAATTCCGACTTCACTCAATAATCCTAATTTAACATGGGAAGAGTCTTCACAGCTTGACTTAGGAATTGATTTTGGGATTTTTAAGGACCGCGTAAGTTTTAACCTCGACTACTATCGAAGGATAACTAAGGGCATGTTGTATAACAGTGAAATTCCGCTTTCTTCAGGTTACTCGAATGCAATTATCAATTCAGGGGAAATTGAAAATAAAGGTTTTGAATTCGGTTTAGTTACAAAGAATTTAGATGGAGCGTTCAATTGGACTACCAACTTCAACATTTCCTTTAATAAAAATAAGGTGCTGGCATTGAATGAAAATAACGATCCTATATATAGCGGTCGAAGCGGAGAAGGCTCATTCGTTCATATTACGCAAGTTGGAAGACCAGTGGGTGAGTTTTTTGGATATATCGTAGAAGGGGTTTATAAGGATCAGGCAGATTTAGACCGCTCTCCAAAACATGTGACTTCTGTACCGGGATCAATTAAATATCGGGATGTAGATGGCAATGGAATTATCGAACCCGTAAAAGATTTTGCAGTGCTCGGTGATGCACAACCTGATTTTACCTGGGGATTGACTAACAATTTTAACTTCAAGGGATTTGATTTAAATGTGCTTTTGGTAGGTGCCCAGGGAGGTCAAATATTTAAAACTGCTAACCAATATTTATTAAATATTGATGGTATTTTTAATGTAGATCGTAAAGTGCTTAACCGTTGGAGATCTCCTGAAAATCCTGGAGATGGCATGACTCCTACAACCAATGGTGCCAGGGTAATTTATCGAGATGTCAATTCGAGCTGGGTAGAAGATGCAAGTTTTATGCGCATTCAAAATATTACCCTAGGTTATCGACTTAACCCTGATTGGCTTGCCGGTTCTAAGGTAGTTAAAAGTGCACGACTGTACACTAGTGTGCAAAATCTGGCCACATTTACCAATTACAGTGGTGCTAACCCCGAAGTAAGCAGAAATACCATCTCCGGAAACGCAGTAAGTAATGCGCTTGTTCCGGGCGAAGATTTCACTAATTACCCTATGCCTCGAACTTTTACGCTTGGTGTTAATTTAACTTTTTAATGTAAAATGGCAATCATGAAAACCTATTCAAAATACATACTCACAGGAATAATAATGATCGGCTTAACAGCTAGTGGCTGTAAAAAGAGCTTTTTAGATCAAACACCTGAATCTTCAATTGCTGGCAGCAATTTTTATAAAACCGAAACCGACATCAAACAGGCGGTCAATGGGGCTTATTCATCTATTATGGATATGGGCCGCATCAGCTATTGGTTGTTTGGAGAAATGCGGTCGGATAATACTACCTATCAGAACAATACTTCCGACAGGGGTTATGAGCAGCGGGAATTTATTGACCAATTTCTAGTTGGTGCAACTGCAGAACCTATACAAACCTATTGGCAGCAAAATTACACAGGCATTGCCCGCTGTAATGAAATTATTGACCGTATCGGTGATGTACCAATGTCAGAAGAAACCCGTAACCAGTACCAAGCTGAAGCCTTGTTTTTAAGGGCCTTCAATTATTTTAACTTAGTCCGGCAATTTGGGGCAGTACCTTTACGTCTAGCTTCAACTCAAGCACCAAGCGATGCTTTATCTGGTGGCCGAGCGGCAGAAACAGAGGTTTACGCGCAAATTATTCTGGACCTAAAAACGGCATCTGAAAAATTACCTGTAAAATATGCCGCTTCTGAGGCTGGAAGGGCCACTCAAGGTGCAGCCCTGACCTTGTTGGCTAAAGTGCATATGACCCAGAAAAACTTTGCAGAGGCTTTAACAGCTTTACGAACTGTGCAAACGCTTGGATATGGTCTTCTACCTAGATATGAGGACGTTTTTGAACCTGCCAACAAGAACAACATTGAGTCTGTATTTGAAATCCAATACCTTGGGGCTCAGCCTGGTCTATCAAGTAATTTCATGTATATTTTTGCACCATACACATCTGGAACGGTAGTTACGGGCGATCCCGGATCTCCACTCGGCGGCGGTAATGGCTGGAATATCCCTACTCAAGACATGATTAATGCTTACGAAGCAGGCGATGTGCGTAAAGATATTTCCCTTGCAGAGGGTTTTACGGATGCCACAGGAAAGTTTGTGAGCATTCCTTATGTGCGAAAATACAACCATGGTTTTGTCGAGAGAGGCCGTACAGATGATAATTTTCCTGTATTGAGATACGCTGATGTCTTACTAATGATCGCAGAATGTTTAAACGAGCAGGGATTTTCGCCTGATGGCGAAGCTTTTACTTTGCTTAATCAAATCCGTACACGGGCGAAACTTCCTTCGAAAACGGCTTCTAATACTATTTCATCTCTACAGATTAATAGTCAGTCTGCTTTCCGCACTGCAATTCTGCAGGAAAGAAGAATTGAACTTGCATTTGAAAATCATCGTTGGTATGACTTAGTACGCACTGGTAATGCGGTAACATTGATGGCTGAACATGGAAAACGTGAGATCGCAACAAAAGCGTATATCCCATCTGGTTCTTATGTGCTTAGTGAAAACAAACTACTCTTGCCAATTCCGCAAAGGGAGATTAATCTAGATAACCTAACCCAAAACCCTCAATAATTAAATATGATAAATTGTAGATTGATCAACAAACCTTGCCTCCTTTTATGGATAACAATGTTATGTTGTTTCTTGACGGTATTATCGGTATCGGGACAATCAGTCCAGATTACCGACCTGACCACTGAATATCAGAAAAATCCTATAGGAATAGATGCCGCAGCACCACGTTTGAGTTGGAAACTCAAGTCGGATGTAAGAAATGTAATGCAAACTTCTTACATCATTCGCGTGGGAACAGGCTCCCTGTCTTTACTAACCGGAAAATTGGCGATTCGATGTGCCGTGTAATGGGTGGTCTGGATACTGATAACTCAGCGCCTGGTTATAAAAGGTAATTATTGCACTACAGCCTGATGGAAATAAATTTAACCCTGTGTTCGGGAATTTATCATTTTGAATTCGCTATATAGTCCAACTATTTATAAATTCAAGAAAAACCAAATTTAAATTGATGTATAACAAAAGGGTCATTACTTGTCTTTTAATTGGTGTATTGTTTGCTACGGCATGCAAAAGCCGTAAAAACAAGTTAACAAGCGATATAGCGATTAATGATTCGTTATTAAAAACCGGCTTTATATCACCACCAGATTCCATCAAGACCAGTGTGTATTGGTATTGGATGTCAGACAACATATCTGAGCAAGGGGTCATTAAAGATTTACAATCAATGAAGGCTGTAGGAATTAACCGGGCATTCATTGGTAATATCGGCTATCCCGGCACACCTTACGGTAAAGTAAAATTGATGTCTGACGAATGGTGGAAGATTTTACATACCGCATTAAAGACAGCTACGGAATTAAACATAGAGATCGGGATTTTCAATAGCCCTGGCTGGAGCCAGTCTGGTGGGCCGTGGGTCAAACCAGAACAATCTATGCGCTATTTAGCCTCCTCAGAAAGGAGGGTGAAAGGCGGCCAGCTGGTTAACCTGAAGTTGCCAGTCAGCTCCACAAATTTTCAAGATGTAAAAGTAATAGCCTTTAAAACGCCAGCGAATTACGGAGAACTCTTCACGGATTTAAGCCCTGATATTAGCACCAGTACGCCATTAAACGAGCGCGAACTGATGGTTGACGGAAACTACTTATCTGAAGTATTGCTTCCTAAAAACCAGCCTTTCTCTGTAACGCTGACCAGTAGGAAATCCTTTATTGCACGAAGTTTAGTCATTTACCCGGCAAAGCAGGAAGCTAAGTCGGATGTTGAATTGCAAGTAAAACGTGGTATGGGATATGAGACAATTAAACGATTTAGAATTGACCGGAGCAATAGCAATTTAAATGTAGGCTTTGATCCTTTCGGGCCAGTTGCTATTTCCTTTCCGGCTGTTCAATCAAACTCCTTTCGATTGGTTTTCAGTAACAATACGGAGCGCTTTGGGCTGGCAGAAATAGAAATCTCTACAGCACCGGTTGTCGCACATTTTACGGAAAAAACCTTGGCGAAAATGTATCAGTCACCATTGCCCTACTGGCATGAATACCAATGGCCCTCTCAACCCGTAGTAGATGAAAAAGCCGTCTTGATTGAACCTGCTGGAGTGATTGATATTTCTCGGTTTCTCTCTCCAGATGGGCATCTAAAATGGAATGCGCCAAAAGGGGATTGGGTAGTAATGAGAATGGGAATGATGCCTACAGAGGTAAAGAACAGTCCTGCCTCTCCTGAGGGAACAGGTTTAGAGGTGGATAAAATGAGCAAGGAACATGTTGAAAGTCATTTTAATGCTTTTCTAGGGGAGATCATTAGGCGAATACCTCCCGAAGACAGGCGTACGTGGAAGGTGGCCGTTGAAGATAGCTATGAAACTGGCGGGCAAAACTGGACAGATGGAATGATGCAGAAATTCCAATTAGCATTTGGTTATGATCCCCTTCCCTATCTTCCTGTAATAAAGGGAAGGGTTGTTGGAAGCCAGGAACAATCCGATCGTTTTCTATGGGATTTAAGACGATTTATTGCAGACCGGGTTGCATATGATTATGTTGGCGGATTAAGAGAAGTAAGTAACAAACACGGCTTGCGTACTTGGCTTGAAAACTATGGTCACTGGGGCTTTCCAGGTGAATTTCTGCAATATGGCGGCCAGTCGGATGAGATTGGTGGGGAATTTTGGAGCGAGGGCGAATTAGGAGATATTGAAAACCGGGCAGCATCCTCTGCTGCTCATATTTATGGTAAAAATCTCGTTTCTGCAGAATCCTTCACAGCTGGAGGTAAAGCTTATGCGAGGTACCCTGCTTTGATGAAACAACGGGGAGATCGGTTTTTTACCGAAGGGATTAATAATACTTTACTTCATGTATTTATCCAGCAACCCACTGATGACCTGCTTCCGGGAATTAATGCAGATTTTGGCAACGAGTTTAACCGTCATAATACCTGGTTTGGTTATACAGACCTTTTTATTAACTACCTGAAACGCTGCAATTTAATGCTGCAGCAAGGAAAGTATATTGCAGACGTTGCTTATTTTATTGGAGAAGATGCCCCAAAAATGACGGGAGTTACTGATCCTGCGATGCCATCTGGTTATTCATTTGATTATATCAATGGGGAGGTAATTATGGACAGATTATCGGTTAAAGACGGTCGGCTGGTCCTTCCGGATGGCATGAGTTATAGCATTCTGGTGTTACCAAAATTAGAAACAATGAGGCCAGAGTTGCTCCATAAAATTAGTTCCCTGGTACATGCAGGAGCCACAATTCTAGGTCCTCCCCCTTCCCGGTCACCTAGTTTGAAAGGCTACCCTCAGGCAGATGAAGAAGTAAAGCTCTTATCAGGCTCATTGTGGGGCACTGAACAGGGGAAAGGACGAGTATTTACAAACATGGATATGCAGACAGCATTGGACAAGTTAGGTGTGCGTGCGGATTTCCATGTTTCAGGGCAGGACTCATTACTGTTCATTCATAGAAGGACCTCCGCAGCCGATATTTACTTT
>NZ_JAZQNU010000041.1:0-8597 GCF_045627485.1 Pedobacter sp.
AGCCAAAGATATATAATGGACCTACCAAGGCCCTATGAAAGCTCACCTATAGATATCGTAATTATTAGGTAATAGTAAGTTGACGAAAATCCCAAGGCCATCTATGTGCAACAAACAAATAATTGAATTAAGCACAGCTCACAAATTAAAATGCATAAAAAAACCTGCTCTGGAAAAAGCAGGTTTTTTATTTTTTAAGGTAATATTTCTTTTGAAATTATTCTACAGTTCTTTTTAAACCGAATTTTTCTATTTTACTGTAAAGATGGCTCCTTTGGATATCTATGTCATCAGCGGTTTTAGATACATTCCAGTTGTGTTTTTCCAGTTTAAATTTAATGAACTCCCGTTCAGCATAATCTTTATAATCCTGGAAATTGGTAAACTTTTCATAATCTAAACCCGGAGCGGAAGCGCTAGGGGCAAGCTGGCTGGCATGTGCCGCGCCAATGTTTGTACCACCACCTGGGTTGGCAAATGCAGCAACATCATGCTCGGTAATTACTTTATCACTTAAAATAATTAAACGCTCAATCATATTGTGCAGCTCACGCACATTACCTGTCCATGGCAAGCGCTGTAAGGCTATTACGCCGGCATCACTGATCTTCTTCACAGGCATGCCATAATCCTTACAAATCTCTTCTAAAAAGTTTTGAGCAATGACAGGGATATCTTCAATACGTTCCGTTAAATGGGGAACGTGGATGTTGATGACATTTAAACGGTGGTATAAATCCATTCTGAAGTTGCCGTCTTCAATCTCTTTTAACAAGTCTTTGTTGGTTGCGGCAATGACCCTTACGTTAACTTCAAATTCTTTCTCGCCACCTACACGGGTAATTTTATGTTCCTGCAGCGCACGGAGTACTTTTGCCTGTGCAGAAAGACTCATGTCGCCAATTTCATCCAGAAATAAAGTTCCACCATTAGCCAGCTCAAATTTACCAATACGTTGTTTTACGGCAGAGGTAAATGATCCTTTTTCGTGTCCAAAAAGTTCGCTTTCAATTAGTTCTGAAGGGATGGCGGCACAGTTAACCTCAATAAGAGGGTTGTCGGCACGGTGACTTTTTTCATGCAGCCATCTTGCTACCAATTCTTTACCACTACCGTTAGCGCCAGTTACTAAAACACGGGCTTCAGTAGGGGCAACACGTTCAATAGTTTCTTTAATTTTATTGATCACCTCAGATGCACCAAGGATGTTTCTTGTTTTGCTTGCTTTTCTTTTGAGAACCTTAGTTTCCGTTACTAAATTTCCACGGTCTAAAGCATTCCTTACGGTAATTAACAGGCGATTTAAATCAGGTGGTTTAGAAATAAAATCGAAAGCACCTTTTTTACTGGCTTCAATTGCGGTCTCCACCGTTCCGTGGCCAGAGATCATGATAAAAGGAAGGTCAGGACTATAAGCAAGGGCTTGTTCTAAAACCTCCATGCCGTCCATACGGTTCATTTTGATGTCGCAGAGTACGAGATCATATTTTTTCTTTTTAATCAGTTCTAATCCTTGAACGCCATTATCAATATCATCAACCTCATAGTTTTCGTATTCTAAGATCTCCCTTAAGGTGCTTCTTATCGCCCGCTCGTCATCAATTATTAATAATTTTGCCATAGGTTGTACTAAATATTTTATATGAGGATACTAAGATATTACTATTTACTAATATTTCAGAAAAATTAAAAAATGTAAGCCTATAAGCCGGGTTCTGTATCTCCTTGCGGAGTTTCTATCATTAATCTACTATAAATGTTGCCATTTATCTCTAACGACCTACCCACTAACATCGGACGGGCAGCCCTACATGCGTTAGCCTATTTGGTCTTTCAACTCCCGGGGTTTACCAACACTCCGGTCGCCCGGAGTATTCGTGAGCTCTTACCTCACGATTTCAACCTTACCTGTGCAAAAGCCATCGGCGGTGTATTTTCTGTGGCACTTTCCATAATTTAGGATTGAATCCCAAACCTCTTCCCGTTAGGAAGCGAGATGCCCTGTGTTGCCCGGACTTTCCTCTTCCTGCTTATCTTTACCATTGAGCAAGTCAATATAAATAAAACAGTAAGCGATAGATCGGCTTGCATTTTTTTCAAAGATAGCAAAAAAGACCTATTTGAAATTTTTTAAGTCGGAAGCTACCTGTTCGGTCGTATACATTCCCTGGTTATTTCCGAAGGTGTTGGTGATGTATACGATTAACTGTGCAATGTCAATATCGGCCATGTTATCTTCGGCAGGCATCTTTTCGTCGTAAACTATGCCGCCTACTGTAATGGGGCCTTCCAGGCCGTATTTAATATACCCCGCCAGTTGTTTTTTATTTTCTTTTAAAAAAACAGTATCAGTAAGTGGAGGGGCCAGTTCACCAAGGCCTTCACCTTTTGCTCCATGGCAGTTCTGGCAATGCGCAATATAAATATCGCGGCCATTTACATAATAACGGTCTTGTTCCAGTTGCTGTGCTGATTGACAGGAATAGATGATACAAGCCACTATGGTTGTAAATATGCCAATTATTAGATTTCTGCGCATGTTCTACTTTTTGTATTCTGCTAACAGAACAGGTAAGTCTTTTAGCAATTGTGCTACAGCAGCATCGTCGGTGCCTTCATAAGCGCCTCTGATTCTTTTATCTTTATCTACTAAAATAAACCATCCCTGGTGAACATAGCCATCTTTATTGGTTGAATCTTCGCCGACAGCAACGAGATAGTCGTCGGCAATGCCGTAAACATCATCCTTTGGACCATATGCAAACTGCCAATTCTTGCCATCCACACCTAATTTTTGAGCATATTTTTTCAGTTTGGACGGGGTGTCATATTTGAAGTCTATGGTATGTGATAAAAACATCACATCCGGGTTTTCATGAAATTTATCATAAACAAGTTTCATGTTGCGATGCATAATAGGACAGATACTTGTGCAGGACGTAAAAAAGAAATCAGCAATATATATTTTATCCTTAAAATTTTCGTTTGTGATATTTACACTGTCCTGATTTAAAAAATTAAAGGCTGGAATAGTGTGGTAAACTGAGTCAATAGTAGTTGTGCCATCAGCTTGTTTTACAGTTTCAACATCTCTATTCCCATAAATAGGAAGTTTTTTATCGTTTTTACAGGAAGAAAGTAGAGTTATACTTGAGAAAAGAAAAAGCAGAAAAGCTAATGTATTAAAGTGTTTCATAATGATATGGACTAATTGCAAAGGTACATTTCATATAAAATAAAGTGTAACGTAGCTGTAAATTTTCTTAGTTTTGGCGTCAAGAATTTAATATAATTAATGAGAACAAGATATAATGCCGGGATTACCGCTCTTGGTGGATACGTACCTGACCATATTTTAACTAACCATGCTCTGGAAGAAATGGTGGATACAAATAGTGAATGGATCGTTTCACGCACCGGAATAAGAGAAAGACATATTGCTAAAGATAAAAACATTGCCACTTCAGACCTTGCCGTTATTGCGGTTGAGCGTTTATTAGCCAATTCTGGATTAGATAAAGATGCTGTGGAATGTGTTATTGTGGCCACCTCTACGCCAGATTACATCATGGTATCAACAGCAAGCGTAGTGTGTGAAAAAGCAGGCTTAACCAATGCCTGGGGAGTGGATTCGAATGCTGCCTGCAGTGGTTTTCTGTATGCCCTTACTTTGGGCGCTAGCTTAATTGAAAGCGGCCGTTATACCAATGTAATCGTAATTGGTGCAGACAAAAATAGTGCTATAATCAATTATGAAGATAGAAATACCTGCATTCTTTTTGGCGATGGCGCCGGGGCGGTATTGCTGGAACGAACCACAGAGGACTCCGGATTGATCGATAATGTATTCAGAACAGATGGAAGTGGAAAAGAGCAACTGATTGTTCAGGCCGGTGGATCCAAAAATCCATCGTCAGTTGAGACGGTAACGAACAAACTAAATTATATATCTCAGAATGGCCGCGTGGTTTTTAAGGCAGCTATCGAGGGAATGACCCAAACCTGCAAAGAAGTGTTCAAAAGAAACGACCTGGTTGCTGACGATATCAACTGGTTGGTACCACACCAGGCGAACCTAAGGATCATTCAATCGGTTGGAGATATTCTTGATATCCCAATTGAGCGTGTAAAGATCAATATTGACCGTTATGGTAACACTACAGCGGCAACAATTCCATTATGTTTATGGGATTATAAAAACGATTTCAAAGAAGGCGATAAATTGATTTTAACAGCATTCGGCGCCGGGTTCTCCTGGGGAGCATCGTATTTAGTCTGGGGTAAGTTACGAGAGCAATAGCCTGCATTTACCTTGTGTAGCCCTACACAAGGATGTTTACTGGAATACGCAATAAGGTTTTGGTGCCATTTAATTTAAACAAAGTGATTTTTAACTTGTTAAATTACAAACCAAAACCTTATGCTATGAAAAGTAAATTTATATTATCTGCACTCATTCTTAGTGCTTGTGTCTTTCAGGCCTGCAAGAATACGAACCGTACAAGTAATGACCCAGATTCGCTGTCCACCACTATGGTAGACTCCGCTGAAATGGCAAAGGCCGATTCAACGGGAATGCATAACATCGATACTGCTTCGTTTATTCAGAAAGCGGCAATTGGTGGCATGATGGAAGTGGAGCTAGGTAAACTTGCGCAAGAAAAAGCCAAAAATTCAAAAGTAAAAGAATTTGGTGCGATGATGGTTAAAGACCATACAAAAGTGAATGAGGAATTAAAAAAACTTGCGCAGAGTAGTGATGTGACCTTGGCAACCAGCTATCCTTTAAAATTAAAGGCACAAATAGAGGAATTGAAGATACTTACTGGCGATGCGTTTGATAAAGCATATATGAAGCTGATGGTGGAGGATCATGAAAAAACCATCGCACTCTTTAAAAATGCAGCAAAAAGTAGTGATGTAAATATCAGCAAGTTTGCAGCAAAAACACTTCCTTCCCTGGAAGCCCACAATAAAACTGCTAAAGGCATTCTGGCATCCTTAAAATAAAGTTGATCAGCATGATGTCTGTCACTGGCATCATGTTTGATTTTACCTTTAATTAAAAGATTATGGAACATGTAAAGCAACCGGGAGAGGCAGAAATACCTGATCCCAACCAACTACCTAAAGAGCCGATTACCAACAACGATGCTGAAGAATTCGAAAATCCGGCAGTGGATCCGGGTTTTGAACCGAGCGGCCCTATTGAAACAGAGGAAAAGGCCAACAAAGATGTTGAGCATGATGGCCCATTAACTGATGAAGAAGTTGCTGACGATGATGCGCTTAATTATAAGAACGATCGTGACGGCGGTGCCTACAACCCCAAGGTTATTTAAAAAGGTCAAAGCTATATTGGGCATCACTCCAAAATGCATCTAAGGCAATGATCCTTGGTTTAAAGAACGTGATCAGTGCTGGCCAATCTTGTTGTTTAAATATACTTGCATCTCGGGTTTCTTTGTAAATTCTGCTGATAGTTTTGTTATGCTCATTCTGTACATGCAATTGCCAATCCCATTCTTCTCCTAATGAGGTTTCCATTAACAGCTTAAACTCTTTAAACTGTTCAAATATTAACATTTGAATTCCTGGGTCGGGATGTGTCATTTCTATTGCAATGTAGGCAATTTGCTTATTTGCCTCCATTTTAAAACTAAGGTGTTTTAATCCTGTCTTATAATTTATCCAATTGATTTTTTGCCCCTCTGCAGAAAGGGAGAGTGACATATATTGGCCGAATGCGGTCCAAAAGGCTTGTTTAAGGGTTGATATTTGTTCTTTAGAATACAAGAGATTGAAAATTAGATCCAATAAGTTGTCCAAAAATAATGATTTAGCACGAATGAATTGTTTGCAGTTTAATTTGGATTAATTCCAAATAATAACAATCTTTGTTACAAATTACTACTTCATGCATAATTCAACGACAGCAATATCACCTTCTTTGGCCGAAGTATTTAGTACAAAAAACGGCAGTGTATACCAATCCGATGCGGAAAATTGCTGGTATATTGACTTTGGCGGAAAGGTGGCTCGATTTGATTACCGGTGCCTGCTTAAATTGAAAAAAGCGGTTGCTCACTTTGATGTGGCCAGTTTATTAATGAACAGTGAGCCTGCTGCCGATTTGGAGATCGTATTTATCTGTGCCTGCGATCATTTTTACATTTTGTCCATAATGGAAATTATTGCTTTCCAGGAGTTGCTCGACGGCACTTTTACCATGTTACATTTAAATCAAATATTACATGATTGCCTTTACCGTATCCCTGCTTAACTGTTATTAGACTCTTTCCATATTGCAAAGAACATTGGTTAATGTAATTTATAGCACTATTTTTGAGTTGTTAAGACATACAATTAAACTAAAAGGCTATGAAAGATATCATTCGTCATAAAAGCTTAATCTCTGCTGATGTAGAGATGCTTTTAAATCAACAGGTAAAAAAAGAAGCACACTCATCGTCAATATACCTTTCAATGGCTTCGTGGTGCGATCGTAATGGATTTGACAATTCAGCGGATTATTTCTTCAAGCAAGCTGAAGAAGAAAGAGCTCACCAACTTAAGTTCTTTAAATACATTCTGGATATGGGCGGGAATGCAGTCTCTCCTGAAGTAATGAATATTAAAGGTGAGTATAACTCGTTTCGTGAAGTATTTGAAGAAGCTTTAGAGCAGGAGATTAATATTACGCAATCAATAAAAAATATTGCTGCACGTTGCCATAAAGAGCAGGATTACATTACCGTAGAATTCTTGAACTGGTTCTTTAAAGAACAGAGAGAGGAAGAATATAAAGCGAGACGAGCACTGGAATTGTTTGACGTGATCGGTGAAGAAGGAACCGGCAGATGGCAAATAGATAAACATGTTGGTAGAATAAGTTATACCAGCGAAGATTAAACCACTAAACTGGTTTATTCGGGCTGCTGGTTTTAAATGCCAGCAGCTTTAAATTTAAATAACCAGACCTTGGGTAAACAATCAGATTCAGATAAAAAACATAGCAAAAAGGACGATAACAAAAAGAAAAAGAAAAAATCGTCCTGCTGTGAAAAATATAAGAAGGGCAAAAGGTGTAAAAACTGTCCGCTTGCCTAATCCTTGCCTAATATCCGCATACGGATAATTACGTTTTTTCCATTATTTTTCAAAACATTTTCTCTCGTCGTTTTTTTTAATGATTTATAAATCAATTAAAACACTTGTATTATGGAAAATAAAGAAAACCCGAAACATCATGTCGGAGACGAAAAGTTAGGCCATGAAGACCGAAAGGATAAAAAAGGAGACAAAAGTGATTTAAAGCTAAAGGGATTGGATGATAAACGGCCGTCTGATTCGAATTTAGAAAAAGGATGGTCGCCAGACTCAGATACGAGCAGAGGTCCGGAGGATTTAAAATAATATTAAACATTTAGAGCTGAAGCGGGGCAATTTTCCTGTCTTCAGCTTTTTAGTTAAGTAGTTTGCCGATCCAGGTAAAAACTACCTGTTCCAGAGTGCGTATATACACTTGATTTTCACAAAACCATTCGTTTCTTTAAACCTTTTCCTTTGGTAACTCCTTATTAGTAAACTTGTTTAACAATTAACGAACCGCCATTTCTTATTAACAAGTGGTGGTAGCAATGTGTACTGATAAAACAATTCGATCATGGAAAAATTAACAAATGAATCTATACCTTCAACATCAGGGCAAGTGTTCGATGGGAATAGTCATCCACGTAATCCGGTTCGCAATATCGATCCGAATCCACCAGGAGAAGAACTGGATGAAAATGAAATGGAAAATGGGTTTGATGCAGATCGAGACAACGGTGATGCAGAAAGCGAAGGAATGGGAGAGGATGAAGCAATGGATGAGGACGATGATGTAGAGGAGCTTGATATTGACGAAAGTACTGGGTACAGCGAGACTTAAATAATATTTATGTTAATTACGCTTAGCAGATCGAAACTACGTGTGTTTACCTGGCACATTCATGGTAGCTATCTCTTTTACCTGTCGCAGGGAAATTACGAACTTTTTATTCCAGTTAAGGAAGATAGATCGCCCGGTTATTATGGCCGGGGTGAAACCTTCCCATTCGGTGACAACGTCGTTGAAGTACCAGTCGATGAGGTTAAAACTATGGAGTTCGATCTGATCCTTTTTCAAACAGATGAAAACTATTTTGAAGACCAGTACGAAATCCTTTCAGAAAGTCAACGGAAGCTTCCCAGGGTTTACCTGGAACATGACCCACCGTGGGGTCATCCTACGGACAGTCGACATCCTTTGAAAGACCCAGATGTTATTTTGGTTCATGTAACAAATTTTAACCAGCTAATGTGGGATAACCACCACCTTACCGGCAGGGTCATTACACACGGTGTTACAATGCCCGAGTATACCTATACCGGTACGTTAAATCGTGGCCTGGTGGTGATAAATAATTTACCGACAAGAGGCAGACTGCTTGGTCTGGATATTTTTAACGAAGTCCGCAAGCATATTCCGTTAGACATTGTGGGCATGGGTGCAGAAGCATATGGTATAGGCGAAGTATTGCACCCTCAGCTGCCTGAATTCATGAGTCAATACC
>NZ_JAZQNU010000042.1:0-2825 GCF_045627485.1 Pedobacter sp.
TGGGTTCAAGTCCCATCTTTGGCTCATAAAAGTAAGAAACTTTGTCAGGTCTGTAAATAAGAGCAGCGTGAGCAAGGTTTTTTGTATTGAATAATATCAAAACAACAAATTAAAATAAAAGTTAACCTACTAATAAGTATAAAAACATGGCAAAAGAAAAGTTTGACCGCAGCAAGCCGCACTTAAACATCGGCACAATCGGTCACGTTGACCACTGTAAAACAACCTTAACAGCAGCTATCACTAAAGTTTTTTCTGATGCAGGTTTATCTGAGGCGCGTTCATTTGATTCTATTGACTCAGCTCCTGAGGAAAAAGAAAGTGGTATCACGATTAACACATCACACGTTGCGTATTCTACAGCTAACCGTCACTACGCACACGTTGACTGTCCAGGTCACGCGGATTACGTAAAGAACATGGTTACTGGTGCTGCCCAAATGGATGGTGCGATCATCGTTGTAGCCGCTACAGATGGTCCGATGCCACAAACTCGCGAGCACATTCTATTGGCTCGTCAGGTAGGTGTTCCTTCATTAGTAGTGTTCATGAACAAAGTGGATATGGTTGATGATCCTGAATTACTTGAGTTAGTAGAGATGGAAATTCGCGAACTATTATCTTTCTATGAATTCCCAGGTGATGACATTCCGGTTATTCAAGGTTCTGCTTTGGGTGGATTGAATGGTGATCCGAAATGGGTTGAGAAAATCATGGAATTAATGGAAGCAGTAGATAGCTACATTCCAATTCCTCCACGTTTAACTGTCCTTCCATTCTTAATGCCTGTTGAAGATGTATTCTCGATCACTGGTCGTGGTACTGTTGCAACTGGTCGTATTGAGCGTGGTGTAATCAACTCTGGTGATCCAGTTGAGATCTTGGGTATGGGTGCAGAAAATCTTGAATCAACTGTTACAGGTGTTGAGATGTTCCGTAAGATCCTTGATTATGGTGAAGCAGGTGATAACGTAGGTTTATTATTACGTGGTATTGAGAAAACTGATATCCGTCGTGGTATGGTTATCTGTAAACCAGGTTCTGTTACTCCTCACACAGATTTCAAAGCTGAGATCTATGTATTATCAAAAGCTGAAGGTGGACGTCACACTCCATTCTTTAACAAATACCGTCCACAATTCTATTTCCGTACCACAGACGTTACTGGTGAGATTTCACTAGCTGAAGGAACTGAAATGGTTATGCCAGGTGATAACGTTACAATTACAGTTAAATTGATCAACGCAATCGCAATGGAAAAAGGTCTACGTTTCGCTATCCGTGAAGGTGGTAGAACAGTAGGTGCTGGTCAGGTAACTGAAATTTTAAAATAATTTTCGTACCTTTGTGCGAAATATAAAACTTAGTACTTAGATAGGGCTAATAGTCGAACGTCTAAGTACTAAGTTCTTTTAATAAGATACACGGGAATAGTTCAACGGTAGAATAGAGGTCTCCAAAACCTTTGATCAGGGTTCGAATCCTTGTTCCCGTGCAAATACTAGAATATGGCTAAGGTAGTTCAATTTGTTAAAGAATCGTATGAAGAAATGACCCAGAAGGTTACCTGGCCAACGTGGGGGAATTTGTTAAATTCTGCTGTTTTGGTGTTGGTGTCTTCTTTAATCGTTGCAATCGTAATTTTTGCAATGGATAAGGGCGCTACATTTATTTTAGATACTTTTTATAAATCACTGTAAATATATATAGCTAAATGAACGATCAGTTAAAATGGTATGTAGTTAGAGCTGTAAGCGGTAAAGAGAAAAAGGTAAAGCAATATATCGATTCTGAAATCAGTCGTTTAGGTTTTTCACATCTGGTTCCACAGGTATTGATACCAATGGAAAAATATTACCAGATGAAAGACGGAAAAAAGATTGCAAAAGAACGCAATTTTTATCCGGGATATGTTTTGATTGAAGCTGCATTGGATGGCGAGATTGAACATATTATTAAAGGAATAAACAGTGTGATTGGGTTTTTAGGAGACAAAGGGGGTAACCCGGTTCCTATGCGTCAGGCTGAAGTTAACCGCATATTAGGTAAAGTTGATGAGATGAGCCAGCAAGGCGAAACGATGAACATTGCTTATTATGTTGGCGAGAACGTTAAAGTAATGGACGGACCTTTTAATGGTTTCACCGGCGTGATCGAAGAGGTTAATGAAGAGAAAAAGAAATTGAAAGTAATGGTGAAGATCTTTGGACGGAAAAGTCCTTTAGAACTGAACTATATGCAAGTAGAAAAAGAATAAAAAGACCTTAAATGTTACATGCTTCCATATTTAACATTGAGTATTACAATTAACAAAACAGAAAATGGCAAAAGAAGTCAGTGCGCTTGTTAAATTACAAATCAAGGGTGGAGCCGCAAATCCATCACCTCCAGTAGGGCCTGCATTGGGTGCTAAAGGGGTGAACATTATGGAGTTTTGCAAGCAATTCAATGCTCGTACCCAAGATAAGCCCGGTAAAGTATTACCAGTTGTAATTACTGTTTATGCTGACAAGTCTTTCGAATTTATCATCAAAACCCCTCCTGTAGCTATCCAGTTAAAAGATGCTACTAAATTAACGAGTGGTTCTGCTGAGCCCAACCGTAAGAAAGTTGGTTCGGTGACTTGGGATCAGGTTAAGTCGATTGCTGAAGATAAGATGACAGACTTAAATGCCTTCACTATCGAGTCGGCAATGAGTATGGTTGCCGGAACAGCACGCAGTATGGGAATCACCGTTAGCGGTGACGCACCCTGGACAAATTAATTAACAAAAAACAGTTTACAACAGTGGCTAAATTAACAAAAAATCAAAAAAAGGCACATG
>NZ_JAZQNU010000043.1:0-2789 GCF_045627485.1 Pedobacter sp.
AAGATCCTTTTACTTTTAAAGTTTTCATCACCACTACTGAATCCCCATCGGAGAGCAGGTTACCATTTGCATCTTTAACTTCCATCACAATTTCCTAAGTATAAAACAAATTAATAATTATTTAACATTAGCAAATATAAAAAATTCATTTAAATAGATTAAAAATATCGATTTTGTTTCTATAAACACCTGATTTACAAATCTTTTGTTTAAACGCGAATGTTAATGTAGTGTTCATCATTAACCATCTTCTCATCTTGTATAAAAATTGTCGTAGCCATGAAGAAAACCTCTAGCGACAGTGGTGTAATACCGGTGCCATGTTGGTAGGCGGTATACCGTTACGACGAACCAAACTATAACTTATCTATGCTTTGACTTCGGGGCTATTCTTAGCTCGTTCTTTAATTGCTGTAAAAGCACCTAAGTTAAATACTACAACCGCCACAAAGAGTAGGCTATAGGCCAACAGCTGGCTGGTATGGTAAGGTTCTTTAAAGTGGATAAAAGCAATTAGAAAAGCAATAATGGGGTTGATATACATGATGATTCCCAAAGTAGAAGACGGCAATTCAATAAGGGCATAAAGGTTTAAAAAGAGCGGAATGATGGTAAAAACCAATGCAACCACCAGAATAAGCAACCAGAAATCAACTGCCTCAGGTACTGGAGCAGCGTTAATAAAAAAATAAGGCAACATAAAAAGCGTCGATATGGCCAGATTTATTCCCAACATATTTAGACTATTTACCTGAGTAATAAACCTCTGAATGATCAGGTACATGGCATAAACCGAGGCAATGCCGACTGACCATAATACTTCCCGGAGAGACCCGGTAGCCAGCAGTAAAATGCTAAAGATAGCGATAGCTAAACCAATCAATTTGACCCTTGTCAACTGTTCTTTAAGGATAAAAAAACCACCCAATGCAGTTAACAAAGGACATACCATGTAGGCAAAGGCCGCAGATGTCAAACTCACATGATTAACCGCGTAGATAAAGGTAAACCAGTTGACCATCAGCAAAATTGAAGAGATGAAGATCAGACCAGCTAATTTTAGCCTTTCGGTTCGCGACAAGGCCTTAAATACCTTAATATCCTTTTTCAGGTTGGCCCTTCCAAATGTCAGAATGATAACTGCCAGCAACAGCAAGGCTGTAAACACCCGGTATTCCAAAATTTGCATAGAGGGATATGCATGTAGTGCTTTAAGCGGGATGGCAAAGGCACCCCATATTATAAATGCAACAATTCCAGCTGTATAATATTTGAACGTACTTTTCTGTATCATTAACTTGTTCTTTTTCCTTCCAATAACATGTTCATCGCATGGCGTAAAGTTCCTGCCTTTTTAACTTCCCCTGAGTTCACAAAAAAGATCTCATCAGCATTTTGAATCGTATTTAAACGATGAGCAATAATCACCAGGGTAGTTTTATTGGGGAGTTTATTTAAAATATCACTTAACAACTGCTCGGTTACAGTATCGATATTAGCAGTTGCTTCATCTAAGATAAGCAATGCCGGCTGACGGAGTACCGCACGCATAAAGGCAATAATCTGCTTCTGTCCGAGACTTAAGTTATCAGTTCCGGAGCTGATCATCGTTTCCAATCCTTCATCGAAAATGGCAAGCAACTCACTTAAATCGGCCTCTGCAATAACCTGTTCCAGTTGTTCTGGAGTATAATCTTTATACAATGGGTTGCCATAAAGGATATTATCTCTTACGCTGCCAGTAAACAAGAAAGGCTCCTGCAAAATGAAACCGATTTTATTAGTACGTTCTTCCGCAGAGTAGGAACGGATATCTTGTCCTTCCAGAAAAACAGTTCCTGAAGTGGGATCATATAATCGTGCAATTAAGGACGCTGTTGTAGTTTTGCCCCCCCCTGTGGGGCCAATTAAAGCGTAGGTTTTGCCTTTCTCTAATTCGAAATTGATGTTGTGTAAAATTTCCTTGCCACCTTCATAACCGAAATACACATCCTTGAAGGCCAAAAGGGGCGCATTAGGTTTTGCAATACCTGGCTTAACATCAACTAGGTCGTTTTCCATGGATAAGATATTAGATATCCTGTCCCACCCAGCCATTGCTACCTGAAAGTTAGCCCAGAGGGCCGCCAACTGACGTAAAGGGTTATAAAAGTTGGTGGCATAAGAAAGGTAACTGACCAGCAAACCGATGGTAAACTGACCTTTAGAAATCAGATAAATACCATAAAGCAATACAATCAATTGTGCAAAACTGGCGAACAGTCCATACACCGGTGCAAAAATATTGTTGGCCAAACCAGCACCAATAGCGGTTTTATAATTCTCCTTGTTTACTTCATCAAACTTTTTTCTAAAATAATCGCGGCGGTTAAAAGCGATGATCACTTTAAAATTTTGGAGGCTTTCCTGAATCTCACCACTCAGGTTACCCGCACTTTCAAGGTTAACTGCATTTTTACGTTTTACCCATGGCGATAACACAGCCGTAAAAATCAAAATAAATAGTGCAGGCGCCAGTGTAGCTAAACCGAGTTTCCAATTAATGGCTAATAAAAATATGCCGGCACCAACCATGGTGACAATACTTCCTATAAATTGCATTAAGGCCTGGCTGAAAAATTGGTTTAACTTATCGGTATCATTATTTACCCGAGAGATGAGATCACCAGATTTATTCTGATTAAAGAAGCCCACCGGTAACGTTAATAACTTGTTAAAAATAGCATTTCTAAGGGTGTACAACATACGTTGACCTACCCCTCCCATGAGTTTGGTTTGTAAATAGCCGG
>NZ_JAZQNU010000044.1:0-1611 GCF_045627485.1 Pedobacter sp.
TTTAATTCCAGTTGTTACATCCGATACACCTGTAGCTACTTGCTGAGAACCCGGTGCCAATTGTTTAATTCCTATTGTTACTTCTGATACGCCTATAGCTAAGTCGGAGGCCAAGCGGTCTTAGGAAGACAATAGAGAGGGACAACCCCTTGGCTCACAGAACGACATGGCTACGATCCGACTTGTTTAATTCCAGTTGTTACATCCGATACACCTGTAGCTACTTGCTGAGAACCCGGTGCCAATTGTTTAATTCCTATTGTTACTTCTGATACGCCTGTAGCTACTTGTTGAGAACCTGGCGCTAATTGTTTTATTCCTGTTGCTACTTCTGATACGCCTGTAGCTACTTGTTGAGAACCTAAAATCAATGCTTGTAAAGATTCGATATACGGAGCCAATTCAGGATTTGCTTCAAGTACAGGGAGCATTGCTTCAAGTGCTGCTAAACCTCCTGCTACTTTTTGTGCACCTTCATTTAAGGCATCAATTTTAGCATCAATGCTTGCCAAACCTCCTGCTACCGTTGCAGCACCATTATCTAGCGCATCAATTTTAGCATCAATACTTGCTAAACCTCCTGCTACCGTTGCAGCTCCTGCATTTAGTGCATCAATTTTAGCATCAATTTGTGCTAAACCTCCTGCTACCGTTGCAGCTCCTGTGTTTAAATCCCCAATACTACCATTTAAAGTTGATAATCCTCCCGCTACTTGTAAGGCACCATCATTTAAAGTACCAATACTACCATTAATAGTTGCTAGACCACCGGCTACTGATTTGGCACCTGTATCTAGTGGGTCAATCTTCGTGTTTAACTCAGATAACCCGCCTGCTACTTGTTTGGCACCTGTGTCTAGAGGGTCAATCTTCGTGTTTAATTCTGATAATCCTCCTGCTAGTTGTAAGGCACCTGTATTCAGAGGACCAATACTATTGTTTAATGTAATTAAGCCTCCTGCTAATGATTTTGCTCCAATATCCAGAGGGTCGATTTTCGTGTTTAATTCAGATAATCCTCCCGCCACTTGTAAGGCACCCGTATTTAAAGGACCGATGCTTCCATTTAATGTAGATAATCCACCTGCTAATGTACGAGCTCCTGTATCTAGTGGGGCGATCTTCGTATTTAACTCAGACAATCCACCTGATACTTGTTTGGCACCATCGTCTAAAGGGGCTATCTTCGTGTTTAACTCTGATAAACCACCTGATACTTGTTTGGCACCATCATCTAAAGCACCCATATTAGCATTTAATGTTTTTAATCCACCTGCGATTTGTTGAGCACCTGGAACTACCTTAGAGGCAAATTCCTTTATTAAAGTATTTGCACCTGTAGAGGCCTCTTTCAAACCACTAACAATTTGATTCGAACCACCTTTAAGGGAATTTAACCCTCCTAAAACTTGGCTCGTACCGCCATATAAAGATTTTGAACCACCCGCAACTTGGCTAGAACCATCCGCAAGCTTTTGGATGTCACCTGCCCCACCAGTAATCGCAGATAATAATTCACCTGCTCCAGCGTCCGCTGTTTGTGCACCAGCAGCTAACTTGTTGATGTCACCAGCTTTTTCCGTTAACGAAGAAAGTAATGTACCTGTCCCT
>NZ_JAZQNU010000045.1:0-2628 GCF_045627485.1 Pedobacter sp.
GTACGTCGATATGGCTTTTAGCGTTGGTTTTCATGATTTGTTCTTAAAACTCGATTCCTGTAAAAATAAGAAAAGCGATAGATAATCCATCGCTTTTCACATAATATGATTGTAATATAACGTAGCCTATTTCGCGAACGAAACAGAACGTGTTTCTCTGATCACCGTTACTTTGATCTGACCAGGATAGGTCATTTCTGTTTGAATACGGTTAGAAATATCAGCGGCCAACAATTCTGCCTGCTGATCAGTAACACGTTCACTTTCTACCACCACACGTAGTTCTCTACCTGCCTGGATGGCAAAGGTTTTCTCTACACCTGGGTACGACAAAGCGAGTTCTTCCAGTTCCTTTAACCGTTTGATGTAACTTTCTACCACTTCACGTCTGGCACCCGGACGTGCACCTGAAATGGCATCACAGGCCTGGATAATTGGTGAGATCATAGAAGTCATCTCGATCTCGTCATGGTGGGCACCAATGGCATTACAGATTTCAGGATGTTCTTTATATTTCTCAGCCAGTTGCATCCCTAAAATAGCGTGTGGTAATTCTGGGTTATCATCAGGCACTTTACCAATATCATGAAGTAAGCCTGCGCGTTTAGCCATTTTAGCATTTAAGCCTAATTCCGCTGCCATGGTTGCACAGAAATTGGCTACTTCGCGAGAGTGATGTAATAAGTTTTGTCCGTAAGATGAACGGTAACGCATACGTCCAACCATCCTGATCAGTTCAGGATGTAAACCATGTATACCTAAATCGATTACAGTACGTTCACCGATTTCTACAATCTCTTCTTCAATTTGCTTTTTAGTTTTAGCAACAACCTCTTCAATACGTGCAGGGTGAATACGGCCGTCAGTAACTAAACGGTGTAACGCTAAACGGGCAATTTCACGTCTTACAGGGTCGAAACCTGATAAGATAATCGCCTCAGGAGTGTCATCAACAATAATCTCAATGCCTGTTGCAGCTTCAAGCGCACGAATGTTCCTACCCTCTCTACCAATAACACGACCTTTAATCTCATCACTTTCAATGTGAAAAATCGACACGGTATTCTCAATAGCAGCTTCTACAGCTGTACGTTGAATGGTTTGGATAACCACTTTTTTAGCTTCTTTCGTTGCAGTAAGCTTAGCTTCATCAACAATGTCTTTAACCTGAATCATGGCCTGAGAACGCGCGTCTTCCTTCATGTTCTCAACCAATTGGTTTTTCGCTTCTTCGGCACTTAAACCTGCAATAGCTTCCAACTGTTTTACATGCTGCGTTTTCAACAAGTCTACTTCTTCTTGTTTTTTAATCGCAATTTCAGTTTGTTTCTCTAAATGTTTTTTTTGGTTATCTAATTCCTGCTCTTTGCGGTTTAGATTTTCCATACGCTGGTTAAGGCTCTGTTCTTTCTGCTTAACTCCGTTCTCGCGTTGATTGATTTGGTTATTTTTGGTATTTACTTCTTGCTCGTGCTCTGATTTTAATTGCAGAAACTTCTCTTTTGCTTCGAGTAACCTATCTTTTTTCATGATGTCGGCGCTAATCTCCGCATCTTTTAAAATTTTCTTAACCTTAGTCTGGGCTGCAATTTCCTGCTTTTTCCACAAACTCCTGAGCAGGTATCGCCCTGTCACAAAACCGATGACCAGGCCGGCTAGTATGTATCCTATTATTCCAATTATTTCCATTTGTAATTTATAAAAAACCGTAATTAATTCTAAGTCATGTGGTTGACATTACTTAAAAGGAAACTGATGAAACATGTTTAACAACGTTAAACTTTTTAGCTATAAAGAACAATCCTATTTTGAAAAGAAATCGTTTAATAAACTATCTAGTTCTTCCACTTTATCAGCTACTGCAGCGTCCTGATTCTGGACTTGGTTTTCAACCCTCAATACCGCTGTTGCATAGTGCAACACGGCCATAGAGAGTAAATCCTGTTTATCTCTGACCGCATAGTTCTCCTGGTAGTCTTTTATGCGTTCGTTAATAATCTTGGCTGCCCGCCTTACAATTTCTTCCTCTTCCGTACTCACCTTTAAAGGGTAGATACGGTCAGAAATAGTTATTTTTATCGAGATTTCTCCCATTTTTAGCTTTGTTTCACTTTTCTAGTATTCCTTACTTTTTAAGCAACACGACACACTTATCAATCTCACGCACAAATTCGTTAATTTTTTGCTTAATATCAAGCGATTTCTCGCTCGTGCCCTCCAGGCTTTTAGCCAATTTTAACACCCTCAGTTTTTCTTCAAGTGTTTGGTTTTTGGTCTTTTCTGCGTCGAGGTTTTTCCGGATAACTAGGTTTTCAGCATTTAATAAATCATTTTCTTCCTGCAAAGCATTGCAAAGCTCAATTAAACGAGCTGTTTTCTGTAATACTGTATCTAATTGATCTGCAACCGAAGTCATGTTATTAAACGTTAATTTTAATTAAGTCCAGAATAAACAATTATTATCTGATTTCTGCTTTCGCTGTTTGCGCTAAGTTATATATAATCTTTTGCATAACCGCATCAATTTGCTTATCGGTTAAAGTTTGCGCCTCATCCTGTAGAGTAAAGCTTAATGCATAAGATTTTTTCCCCTCAGGCAGTTTATCACCCGTGTACACATCAAAAACC
>NZ_JAZQNU010000046.1:0-3048 GCF_045627485.1 Pedobacter sp.
TGTTATTGCGTGTGTTCGGTATGGAAAAAATTCAATTTGTCAGTACAGCGAAAGGCATTGCTGTAGCTATGGTTGCAGAGGTGGAATATTAAAATGAATAAATACCAGGTAAGAATCCGTAAGGCTTTAACAGATGAACAAAAAAATGAGTTCTTTGGTGAAGAATTGGGCTCGTTAGGCACCGCAACGCAAATTAGAAAGCTGACTGGTCAATTTGATGATATGGCCCAGGCGTTTGAAAAAATGGCCAACGTGCCTGAACTGGCTGAATGGGAAGTTATTTCCGTGATCCTGGTCGATGAAGATAACCGTGAGCAGCTTGGTGAAGATTTTAAATGGGAAGATGAATAATGGAAAACAATATTAACGTATCAGCATTGGCGCAAAACATTGCAGAACAGTGCAAACAATTTGAAGAATCTCAAGAATATAAAGACATGATCACCAATGCGGTGAAAAAGCTGTATTCAAACGCCCTGGATGATGTTTTCCGTTGGGGAGATTTCCCGGATCGGGTTAAGGCTGCAATCAAGGAAGCCATGCCGACTGATGTGAGTAATTTTGTTGATTTAGCAAAGTACAACACACTGATGATGAATACTTTGAAAACCACCTGGGAAGAATCTGGCATCCAGGACAGTGCTGTTGAGCAGGTGCAAAAAGCCACACTTAAAGTTATTTCTGATATGGAAGTACCTCATTTTGTAATGCTATCGGACCTGCTTAACGCATTCATTAAATGCAATGAAAGTGAAGCAGCTGAAAACAATTGGGAAAAGCCATACGTTCTATGTAAGGAAAGCACAGCGGTTTCTGAGTATTGGGAAATTGCTTTTGAAGAAGAACCTCCACTAACTTATTCGCACTCATTTTCAAGTTCAAAGAGCAAAACTTATGGATTTGAGTTTAAAAACTGCTTAAACATTCGTGCCTTGTATGAAGATAAGAACAATAAAGCTTTTAAGTTGCACGATGGCCACAAGTGTTATGAGCTTTACGCAGGTAAGGTCGATGACGATATTTTAGGAAAGAAAGCAGTTAAACCGCATAGCCATTACGAAAAACTGATCTGTGCGCTTTATTTCGGTAATGCTTATTTGGTTTGGGATGATGTAGACCCCGATGATATTTATTATCCGCATGGCGATTAAGGGTGGATCTATGGTCTATATGTATTTCAACTACGCAAAATGCCCAAAATGCGGCTATGACAAGTGCACTATTGGTGCCAATCACAGCAACTACGGTAAAACACAATATGAATGCCACGAATGCGGCTTTATCTGGCACGAATAAGGGGAAAATTATGAAAATCCAAACTTTTATTAATGAGTTTAAACTCACTTTTGTTTATGCCCTGCTACGCCAGACGCTTACGGATGATCAGCTGTTTGAGCATTCCGTGGAAAATGGCCAAGTAATTTGGTTTAAGGAGCAAATGCGCCAAATGTGGCTAATGTGGGAGAAAGCCCAAGCGGTGCCGGAATGGATCAGTGTTAACGATCAATTACCACCATCGGACGAAATGGTTTTAATTTGCTGGTCTGATAGTCCTGATATAGAACCAGAAAAAGATTTCATGGATATATGTGTAGATACTGGCTGTCCTTTTTGGGCGAATAGTTTGAATGATGAACCATCACATTGGATGCCTTTACCTAAAGCACAGGAGCCAACCAATGACTGAAATTCAACAAGCAATGTCCTGGCTGCTCAGTGGTAATACCGGACTATCTAGCGAGTGCATCATGGCCACGCTGCTCTCCGGTGGCAAGGTAAACGGTGCTGATTGGTACCGTTCAACCGCCTACCCACGTGATCCAAGCGATTTTAACCGCTGTGTGGAGCTGCTTAAAGCAGTTCCATCCTTCCGGGAACGTCTGGACCTGATGAAAGGTGTATCCAATAAATGGGCCGTCCTGGTGGAACATTGGGATGAACTGGAAAACCTGCTGAATGAAGAAACTAAAAGCCGTTCAGCACCTAAAACTTATGCTCGTATGAAAGAGCTACTAATGCACGTAGAGGGTTAAAAATGAATAATAAATTAATTTACAGTTTTAAGGCCAACGGCTGTGGTTGCAAAGTATCTGGCCGAGTATGCGCAACGGATATGCAAGATGCCACACGCCAGGTGCAAGCGATCATCAAACAACATGGTTATGGTCCGATGAACGTCCACATGAATCAGTTAAAAAATCAAAAGGCAGCAATGGCCAAGTGGTTACGTGAGCATGAGGATAAAGAACTCAATGCAATTGCGGATAGTCGTGCAGGTCAAAAACGTGTGTCGGTTAATCTGGAGGATCTTTAAATGAGTAATTTGCCTAAATGCACGAACGGTCCACGCCATAAATGGCTATTTATTAGAAATATAGAGGTTAGAACTCAAACCCTACATACAATTCACTTTTCCTCAAAAGGAAAATATAAATGCAATTGTGGTGCGGTGAAATATGGTCCACATAATCCTAATGGATAAGTAAAGAAAGCCACATTATGTGGCTTTTTTTAATTTCGCTATTTGTTCTTCTAACTGATCAATAATTTCTTGTTGCTGTTGATAGGCTTTAAGCCACATCACCGCAAGTTCAGTGTAGTTTTCATTGGTTAAGGTTGGGCTTTTATGCTCTAGGGCTTCAATAAAACGCTCATGCCAATACTGTTTAATATTGATATGCCGCCACCCAGGAGGGTGCATTCTTTCAGTCAGGCCATTAAAAAAACTATCGAACATTTTGTGAAATTGATCATGTGTCATAAATCCAACCTTGATTGATTTTCTTAAAATTTTACACGTTGTTGCATGAAAAGATGCGTAGTTTTCATCCACATCCAAATATAATCATCAGACAACCAGGGGAAAAATATGTTTGATTTCACTATCCAAAAACCGACCTGGATCCAGGTCCGGTATTCAGCCAATCCGCAAGATCTTGAACAGATTTTGCAAGAATCTGACCAGGCATATTCAAAAAAGGTTGAATCCTATCTGGCCTTTCATGCACGACCAGAGGAACATGCGGATTTAAGCCGGGAATTTTTGCA
>NZ_JAZQNU010000047.1:0-34918 GCF_045627485.1 Pedobacter sp.
ATCATTTAGGTTAAATGTTATTATCATTTGAGTAACAGTATTTTTTAAGAGTTAAATGTAATTAATCATTTCATAAGTTAATTATTTTTTAAGAGTTAAATGTAATTAATTATTTCTTTTCCTATTCTTCTTCCCATAGCTTCTGCATCTCTTATGCTTCCTTTTTCTTTTGACTGGAGTAAAATTTCACCATCTTTACTAAGAAGAACAGAATTAAGTTCTAATTGATTATCTTTAACTCTTGCAATAGCTCCAATTGGCCATTGACATCCAACTCCAATTTCTTCAAGAATAATTTTCTCAGATAAAACTTCTTGGAATGAAAAATAGTGATTTAATTTTTGGAGAGTTTCTTTTTCTTTTGAATCTTTTCTTGTAATAACTGCTAATGCACCTTGGTACCAGGAAAACATTTCCCCGTCAACCAGCCTCACTTCCGTGTAAGGTAATACTTCCTGAATTTCCTGGATATGTTTTTGGCCAAAAGGATATGGTTCTGATGACAATAGAATTAAATCAGGCCGCAGCGCTGCCAGGTCGGCAAGTTCAACTTCGGGATAACGTGGTGTGTCCACCACATTGTGTATACCGTTTAAAGCCATCAGGTGATCGATGAACGTACCTTTTCCAGCGGCCATGTATGGTCCGCGCCAGATCAGGTATACTGCCGACCGCTTGATCTGGTGCCGGAGCGCCAGGGTTTGCAGGTCGTTAAAACCTGCATTAATCAGGTGATTTAAGTAAGCGGCCTCTGGTGCGCGATCCACCAGTTCGCCAATTTGTTCAATTGCTTGTTTAGCACTATCAAGGTCGTTCACATCACTCATCCACACCGGAAATTCCTGCATCAGCTCTTCGATCTGGTGTTTCTGGTTTTCTTCTTTATTCCCAATGATAAGGTCGGGCTTCAGGCTACGAATTGTGTCAAGGTTAATATTTTTTGTGCCGCCAATGGTGGTCTTCCCATTTACCTGAGCAACTGGATGAATACAGAATTTGGTAACACCTACAATCTCCTGATTTAAACCCAGGTCAAATAACAGCTCGGTTTGCGAAGGCACCAGGGAAATGATCCTTTTCGCTGGATATTCGATCATCACTTCACGTTGTAGTTGATCCCAAAAGGTTCTTCGCATAACCCAAAGATAACAAACGCTTATTCATATTTCAAGGCATTTACAGGGTTTGCAACAGCTGCACGATAGGTTGCAATGGCAATGGTCATGCTAATAGCGGTGAGTAAAAACGACTCTAAAAGAAATTGGTACATCAACGATCTCCGCAATGCACCAATCACTTTTTTAAAACCTACATCTTTAGCGCTTTTTAGCATGTGCCATAGGCATGTGGATGAATCCACCCCGTTTGATAGTTTTAAATCACTGTACCATTAGGAATAGTCGCTCCTTTTTTGATCACGATGATACCGTCTTTAACTGCATAAGTACCAAAATCACCATCTGGCAGATGTGGACCACCTTCAATACGCACATCGTCTCCAATCCTACAGTTCTTATCCAGAATAGCGTTACGAATAATACAGCGTTCACCTACACCAATCACTGGATTGCCTAATTTCGTTTCTTTCTCTATTTCAATCAAGGTCTGGTAACTGTCGCTTCCCATGATATAGGCGTTTTCTATTTTAGTGCCTTTGCCAATGCGCGCCCTTATTCCAATTACCGCATGTTTAATATCGTCGGCTTGCAAAATGCAGCCTTCTGCAATAACGGTTTTGTCGAGTGTTGTTCCAAGAATTTTTGATGGCGGTAGCATCCTCGGACGTGTATAAATACTGTGGTGACTGTCAAATAAATTAAACTTAGGGATTTCGTCTGTTAAGCCAAGGTTCGCCTCAAAAAATGAAGATATATTACCAATATCTGTCCAATAGCCTTCATATTGATAACTTAATACCCTATAGGAATTAATCAATCGCGGAATAATTTCTTTGCCAAAATCTTTTTCATCAGGATTCTCTGCGAAAATCTTAATTAACAATTCCTTGTTGAAAATGTAAATCCCCATAGAAGCTAAATAATTACGGCCTTCTGCCTGCATGGTTTCACCAGTATCAGACGACCAATCCTTTAACATCTCCGAATTAGGTTTCTCAGTAAATGACGTAATCATGTGCGTTTCGTCTGCTTTGAGAATACCAAAATCAGTAGCCTCTTTCGCCGTTACCGGAATAGTGGCTAAAGTAATTTCACAACCGCTGTCAATGTGTGCATTAATCATTTCATTAAAATCCATCTGGTAAAGCTGATCACCTGATAAGATTAATACATATTCAAAATCGTGGTTGAGCAAGTGGTGCATGGTTTGACGCACAGCATCTGCTGTTCCTTGAAACCAGGTTGGATTATCTGGCGTTTGTTCTGCCGCAAGAATATCAACAAAGGCATCACTGAAATGGCTAAAATGATAGGTGTTTTTAATGTGCTTATTAAGCGAGGCTGAATTAAACTGCGTTAACACAAACATTCGGTGAATACCTGAGTTGAGGCAATTAGAAATGGGTATATCCACTAAACGATACTTTCCAGCAATTGGAACAGCAGGTTTGGAACGGGTTTGGGTAAGAGGTGATAATCTGGAGCCCTGGCCACCGCCAAGAATTACTCCTAACACTTTTTCGGTCATATCTATGTTTTTATATTTGGTACAGGTCTATATATTCTTGTGCGGCTTTATCCCAGGAATGGTCTATTTGCATAATTGTTTTAAGTATTTGTTTCACTCTTTTTTTGTCCTGATAGAGCTCAAAAGCTCTACCCATAGCATGTCCAACGTCCCAAACGCTGGTTTGGTCGTGGCAAATGCCAAATCCTCCATCACCTATATCAATCACCGTATCTTTTAATCCACCAATCCGTCTTACAATAGGAATGGTACCATAACGCAATGCATACAACTGATTTAAACCACAAGGCTCAACCCTTGATGGCATCAATAAGAAATCGGCACTGCCATAAATCTGATGCGACAAGGCTTCATTATAACCTATATAAGCATTGTAGTTACCTGGGAACTGTTCTTTTAATTGTGCTAAGCGGCCCTCCACCTGGGGGTCACCTGAGCCTAAAACCAGCACACTTATCTGGCCATTAGCTTGACTTAAAGCATTATAAAAAATATCAGGTAGCAAATCCGCCCCTTTTTCCCCTACTAAACGACCAATAAAAGTAAATAATGGATTTTCTGGATTCAGGTTAAAAACACTACAAATATCAGCTTTGTTTGATTTTTTGGCACTTTCTACAGTTTTTAAGCTATATTTTTTGTGAAGCATCTCATCATGAGCAGGATCCCAGACATCATTATCAATTCCATTAAGGATTCCCTTTGATTTCCCTCGTTCCTGAGCAAGTAAGGTTTCTAAACCATTCGCCCGGTAACTGATTTCGTCAAGGTAACTCGGAGAAACCGTTGAAATCCTCCAGGCACACTTAATCGCGGCAGCCAATGGGTTTATGGCACCGTTCCAGTCCAGCTGCCCTGCTCTCCAGGCATCAAATGCAGGAATATAATGTAATTTGTCCCATCCGAATTGCCCTTGATACTGGGCGTTATGGATGGTGAGTACTGAAGGCACCAGGCTCAACTTTCTATACCTGATGCAGTTAGACATCATAAAAGGAATGAGTCCGGTATGATGATCATGGCAATGCACCACCTGTGGCGTGTGTTCCCATTGCGCCATCCAATCTAAAACAGCAATCTGAAAGGCCAGAAAACGTTCTGTATCATCTGCATAGCCGTATACCTGGGGTCTGTCGGTAAGGCCTGCAATGTGAACAAGGAAAAGGTCGAAGCCTAATTTATTCGTTTTTTCTCTAAATATCCTTACGGTAAAATTCTGGAAGCCCAGCTTTCCCCAGCCGTCATAAACTACCTCAAATTCGTTCTCCCGCATAAAACGGGTATCATAGGCGGGCATAACAACCTTCGCGAAATGCCCTAATTTGTTCTGATATTTTGGTAAAGCGCCTACTACATCACCTAATCCGCCTACCTTGGCTACCGGGTAACATTCGGCACTTACGTGTATAATCTCCATAGTTGATTGTTTGAAAAATCAACTTAAAGTATGGAATATTTAGTGTAATAAAAACAATTATTCAACAATGGCCCGAAACATCAGTGCAGCAACTGTTAGATTGGTTCTACTGTCAATTAAAATCGCAGAGCCATTAGCCTTATTTTCAGTATATAAGTCAAACGGTAGCACAGAAGCCGTTTTTACAACCACCCTACCAATTTCGTTAAGAGAAAAATCATAGGCCTCCTTTTTTTCCAAGGTGTTAATATCAACTTTAAATATGATTTCGTTGATTTTACATTTAGTTACCTTACTGTTATGTTGTATAAGGTAGGTTATGTTTTCATCCAATGGACGTTTGTCCATCCAACAAATATCAGCCTCAATCAATTGTGAGTGTTGCGCCAAGTGGTTGGCATTAACCAACATATCACCCCTGCTAATGTCAATATTGTCTTTTAAATGAATGGTAACAGACATCCCAGCATGTGCTTCTTCCGGTGACTGGTCGAAGATTTCTATCCTTTCAATTACAGACTGGTCTCCGGAAGGCAGAACTGCCACCTTATCGTTAACTTTAAATGACCCGCTCAATATACGACCTGCATATCCTCTATAGTCATGAAGTTCATCTGTCTGAGGCCTGATTACCCATTGTACAGGCATTCTGGCGTATGGAGATTTTTCGCCCCCATCAACATCAACATTCTCCAGGTAATGCAATAGACTATCTCCTTTGTACCATTCCATATTTCTGGAAGCATGTACAATGTTATCGCCTTTTAATGCACTTACAGGAATAAATGTTACATCACGTACATTCAGCTTGCTTGCCAGCACTTTGTATTTGTCGGTAATAGATTGATAAACATCTTCACTGTAATCAACCATATCCATTTTATTCAAACACACCACGATGTTTTTAATGCCTAATAACGACACCAGGTAAGAATGCCTTACTGTTTGTTCAACTACGCCATTTCTGGCATCAACCAAAATAATAGCCAGGTTAGCTGTTGAAGCCCCTGTTACCATGTTCCTGGTATATTGTATATGTCCTGGTGTATCCGCAATAATAAACTTGCGGTTCTTGGTCTGGAAGTATTTGTAAGCTACATCTATCGTAATGCCTTGCTCCCGTTCGGCCCGCAAACCATCAGTTAAGATAGCAAGGTCAATTGTGCCATCATCGTTTTTACGATTCGACTGTTGTAAAGCTTCCAATTGGTCTGCAAGAATAGAATCAGTATCATATAATAAACGCCCGATTAAGGTGCTTTTCCCATCATCCACACTTCCTGCGGTAAAAAACTTCAATATATTCATTAAAAATACCCTCCTTTTTTGCGGTCTTCCATTGCGGCTTCCGATACTTTATCGTCCATCCTGGCTCCACGTTCACTTATTTTCGATTGACTGATTTCTTCAATAATATCGTCCAGCTCGGTAGCTTCCGAAGCAATAGCGGCTGTGCAACTCATATCACCAACAGTACGAAAACGTACCATTTTGGTTTCTACAAGATCTTCATGATCCATATTTAAAAATGGAGAGGCCGCCATTAACTGGCCATTTCGGGTAATACACTCACGTTCATGAGCAAAATAAATAGATGGCAATTCCATCTTTTCCCTCTTAATGTAATTCCATACATCGAGTTCCGTCCAGTTACTAATCGGGAAAACCCTTACATTCTCGCCTTTGTGGATTCTGCCATTATAAATATTCCACAATTCTGGGCGCTGCCTTTTAGGATCCCATTGGCCAAATTCATCACGTACCGAAAAAATACGCTCCTTGGCCCTGGCCTTTTCTTCATCCCGGCGTGCGCCACCAATACAAGCGTCAAAACCATATTTCTCAATGGTATCCAATAGCGTTACCGTCTGCAAAGCATTTCTACTTGCATTCTTACCTTTTTGTTCCACTACTTTACCGGCATCAATCGACTCCTGAACATAACCAACTAGGAGTTTCTCACCAATACGGTTAATCATCTTGTCTCGATAATCGATAGTCTCCTCAAAGTTATGACCCGTATCAATATGTACTAATGGGAAAGGAAACTTACCCGGACGGAATGCTTTTTCAGCCAGCCTAACCAGGGTGATGGAGTCCTTGCCGCCTGAAAACAACAAAGCGGGTTTTTCAAACTGACCGGCTACTTCACGTAAAATATGAATAGCCTCCGCTTCTAACTCATCTAAATAATCTAATTTAACCATACTCTTTTCAAATCTTTTAAGTGGCATGTAAACCACATTCTTTTTTGGATTGATCTTCCCACCACCATCGGCCGGCTCTGAAATCTTCTCCTTCACTTACAGCTCTGGTACACGGCGCGCAACCGATACTCGGAAATCCTTTATCATGTAATGTATTGTACACAATATTGTTCTCTTTCACATAGGCCTTCACCTGGTCCAGGCTCCAGTCAAAAATCGGGTGATATTTTAATAACTGGTTTTGCTCATCCCATTCAATATTCTCCATGTCAAGCCTGTTGGCAGACTGCTCCGCCCTGATCCCTGTAACCCATATCTTTTTGCCCTCTAAAGCACGCTTTAAAGGTTCTATCTTTCTAATCTGGCAACAGTTTTTACGGTTCTCTACCGACTCATAAAAACTATTGGGCCCTTTCTCCTGCACCATCTGCTGCAAGGTTTCTGTTTGGGGAAAATAAGCCTTGATCGGCTGTTTATAAATTTCCAGTGTTCTGTTCCATACATAGTAAGTTTCTGGGAACAACCTCCCGGTTTCCAGCGTAAACACTTCTATGGGAATATTATTTTTAAAGATCAAATCGGTTACGACCTGGTCTTCCCAGCCAAAACTTGTTGAAAAAGTAACCAAACCCGGATATTGCGTTGCAAAGTACCGCAACACTTCAACAGGGTCTTTGCCTTTAATTTGTGATATCAGGTGTTCTATCTCTAATTTCATTGTTTTTTATTTTCAATCAGCACCGAAGTAATTTCGTTGAGTACCTTCACTTTTTCGGTAAAGTCACCTTCTAATGTAAGTCGCAAGGCAGCCATTTGCTGTAATGCTAAATCTATATCGTCAGGTAAACTTTCACTTAAAACCTCTTTTAAACGTTTAGCCACGGTCGGCGATTTACCATTAGTTGAAATGGCAATTTTCAGATCACCTTTTTTGACCACCGATCCCAGGTAAAAATCACATAGTTCAGGCTTGTCTGCAAAGTTGACTAACAACTTACGCGCTTTAGCTGCAGCCTGGATTTCCCGGTTAAGTATCTCGTTATTTGTTGCTGCAAGCACCAGGTTTACATGATCAAGATCCTGTACCTCAAATTGCTTTTGATGTAGACGGACATTTGGAAAATAACGGATAAGTTCTTCCACTTCCGGGATGATTTCCAATGCCACTACCGTTACCTGGGCTAAAGGACTGTTGGTTAATAGCGCATTTAATTTCTCTAATCCAACGGGGCCTGCGCCAACTACCAATGTGTGTAGCGTATGCAATTTTAAAAACACCGGAAATAGTGGGTTACTTTCCATAAAACATCCGTTATTCTTCCTGTAAAGCGCGATAAAAGTCTTTTATGGGCTGAAATGATGGGTGAAGTGAAACCACTTCTCCAAAAATCAGGAGTGCTGGTGCTTTAATATTCTTCTCGATGATCAATTCTTCAATCGTATCAACAATCCCAATGGCTAATTTTTCATCCACCATAGAACCACTTTGTATCACAGCTACCGGCAATTTATTCTTTCCTTCGTTTTGAAAGAGTTTTACAATTTCGGCTATCTTGTTCAGACCCATTAATACCACTACGGTAGCTTTGGTCCTTGCTGCCTCGTAAAGGTCGCTCGATAACTCACCAGAAGCAGTAGTACCGGTTACCACCCAAAAACTTTCACTTAATCCACGATGGGTAACAGGAATTTGTTGTAAGCCAGGAACCGAGATGGAACTCGATAAACCAGGAATCACTTGGGTAGGAATACTATAATTTAATGCATAATCAAGCTCCTCATAACCGCGGCCGAAAACAAATGGATCACCGCCTTTTAAACGAACCACGTGCCCATAATTCATGGCATAATCAACCATTAACTTATTAACTGCGGCCTGAGAATAAGAATGTGCACCAGAACGCTTTCCTACATAGATTTTTATAGCTTCCGGACTCGCGTAATTCAATAATGCTTCATTAACCAATGCATCATATAAAACTACATCTGCAATTTTTAAGGCATTAGCACCCTTCATGGTAATTAATTCAGGGTCGCCAGGGCCGGCTCCAACCAGTGTTATTTTAGGTTCTTTAAATCCTTTAGTTGTTTTATTTAAAATCATAATTGAAACGCCTCCTCCCTTTTAGTTTTCATTTGTTTATAAAAGCGTTCCGCAGCTTCAATATAAGCTGTCGCAAAACTTTCTGTTGGTTCATGTTTATTAATTTGTAAAATCTGATCGCTAAAACTACCTTCCAGCGCTATTTCGCCGGAACTCACATAGTGCTGGTCAAAATCCCTGATCACCCCTGCCTGTGTGCTGCTGCTCACTCCCTTGTCCAATAATAAAGCTTTAGCTGTACTTACTTGTACTGCATAAGCATGGTAAATTGCATCGGCCCAGGCCTGGTTTTCAAAGGAACTTTTTGCCCAATCTAGTTTTTCTTCCGCTTCAACTAATAAGGTTGCTACCAGGTCAATAATAACCCCTGCACATTCACCTACACCAATTGCTGTCTGAAAGGTTTCTTCGTGCCCCCAGTCTACATACTCTTCTTCCTGCAGGTTAGTTAAATCAGCTAATGGCTTAATCAGCTGATAAAAATAGTCCTTACCCAAACGATCATAATAACTGTGAAAATTTTCTCCGGCTAAGGCGTTGGTGCTATAGTCATTCAAAACAACACGTAAAACCGATGTCGCACGTTTTGAAGGGACCTTAATAATTTTCTCTGCAACCCTGCCAATGCCATCTCCAACCGTTCCGCCGCCAAGCAAAACCTGTACTGCCGGAACAACCTTGCCATTTGCTTTTACAGAACTTCCATGAAAACCAATGTGCGCCAAACCATGCTGTCCACAGGAGTTCATACAACCACTAATTTTAATTTTAATGTCCTTGTTGAAAATCAGGTGAGGGTATTCTTCATATACAAGATCTTCCAATGTTGCAGCCAGCGTCATGCTGTTTGATATACCCAGGTTGCAAGTATCTGTTCCAGGGCAGGTGGTTACATCAGCAAGGCTGTCAAAACCCGTAGCAGCAAGGTTAATTTCTTTTAAATTTTTATATAAGGTGGGTAATGCTTCTTTCCTTACAAACTTTAGTAACAAGCCCTGGTTTTGTGTTACCCTAATTTCGTCGGCTACATATAAATGAATCGCATCAATCAGTTCACGCGCCTTGAAAGTTCTGATATCGCCTACCGTAACTTTAATATAAACGCCATAAAAACCTTGTTGCTTTTGTTCGAAAACATTGGTCGCCAGCCAGCGTTGATAATCCAGGTCTTTTTCTATTCCAGTGTCTTCAAATGCAACTACCGGTGGTAAATTTGGAAATGAAACTGCGTCGCGGTCAATAGGGTAACTTTTAACCTTGTTGGCAATACGCTCTTCATCAATCAACCTTAATACTTCTTCAAGCCCAAGTTTTTGCACCAGGTATTTCAGGCGTGCTTTATTCCGGTTTGATCTTTCGCCATAACGGTCAAATACGCGCAACACTGATTCGGCATACGGAACAATCTGATCTTCTGGAAGAAATTCATGAACCACATGAGCTAGAAAGGGCTGTGCGCCTAAACCACCGGCAAAAAGCACCTTAAAGCCTCGTTCGCCTTGTTCATTTATTTTGGGGATAAAACCCAAATCATGTATATAACTAAAAGCTGTATCGTTCTCTGTAGCTGAAAAAGCAAACTTAATTTTTCTTCCCATTTCCTGACAAATAGGATTACGAAGGAAATAAGAAAAAAATGCATGTGCATAAGGCGATACGTCAAACAATTCCTGAGGGTTAATGCCTGCATCCGGCGAAGAGGTTACATTTCTAACGGTATTGCCACAGGCTTCCCTAATGGTAACATCCTCACGCTCCAACTGATCCCAAAGCTCAGGCGTTCGGTCTAGACTCACATAATGCATTTGTATATCCTGCCGGGTAGTTAAGTGAAGGTTACCGCTTCCATACTCATCTGCCACATCGGCTATCCGAAGCAATTGTCTGAAAGTCATCTTTCCAAATGGCAGTTTTATACGGATCATTTGTACACCAGGCTGCCGCTGACCATAAATCCCGCGTGCTAGACGTAAACTTCTAAATTTTTCATCATGGATAGCACCTTCTCTATAAAGGCGGATCTTCTTTTCGAGATCTATAATGTCTTTTTCTACTATCGGATTCTCAAGTTCGGTTCTAAAGCTTTGCATGTTGATTGTGCCATTTTAATTTTAAAAAAAAACTTCTTTAGTTTTTGACTGAAGAAGTTTTACAATATCCACCCCATTACAGTCTAAGTGCTGCTTATACAGATTAGGGACATCATATTATAATAAACCTGGTTCGTGTTGTTCATCCTTGCAAATATATAAAGTATATAGGATATATAGTCTTTATATACATAATATTTTAAATATTTATACTAATTAGCTGTAATGATTAGTATTAGCCGTTTCTATCCCTTAAAAAAATTATTAAAAAACAGAAATTGATAGCCGATAGCGTTCTTCCAATACTTCCAATCGTGGTTTCCTGGTCGGCTAATAAAATCATGATTGATATTGTTATACTTCAGTTGCTCGTGAAATTTCAGGTTCACCGGATAGAAAAAATCATCTTCGCCACAATCGATTAAAAGCGCTAATTGATTCGTTGAAAGCAAAGGAATCATCTCCATTACACTATTTTCTTTCCAAATCGCTGAATTAGATGCATAATTCCCTAATCGTTTGTAAATTTCCCAGTTGCCCGGAAAAGGCCTTAAATCCAGTCCTCCACTCATACTTCCTGCAGCACCAAATACATCCTGGTGTTTGATAGCTAAAGAAAGCGCACCATGACCTCCCATACTTAAACCCATAATGGCCCTGCCCTTTCTATCGGCAATCGTATGATACCGTTGATCAATCCATCCTACCAACTCATTTGACACATATGTTTCGTATTTCCAGGTGCTATCAACCGGACTATCAAAGTACCAGCTATTACGGCCATCGGCACATACAATAATCATTTGATATTGGTCAGCATAGTCTTTTATCGCAGGCGTTTTTTTAATATAGTCTGCGTAGTTACCCCCATAACCATGTAGTAGATAAACTGTCGGATAACGTTTCTTCTCGCTATATCCTTCGGGTAATATCACTACTGCCGTTATCTTCTTCTTCATAGACTCGCTATAAGTAGCAACGGTATCAACCGAAGCCGCCATCGTTACCTTGGCGAAGAAAATTAATAAAAAGGTAAATAAAATACGGCTAACTAACTGGCTGTTCTTAAAAAACGTATACATGTATCATGATTTGTGAACGCTAAAACTAATGATATGCCCATTAAATTGCAAACCTCCTTTCTGCTATCTAAAATATTAAATATTTTTTTATTCAAACAAGTTTAACACACATTTGAACATAAAAATTATATAAACATGAAAATAAAGCTAATTTACCTGATGTCATTATCAGCCTTCGTCAGCGTGGCCAGTTGCAGCAAGTCGAACCCGCCTGTTACACCAGAGAAACCGGTTGTAACAGTTCCCGTTCAACCTCCGCCAACAACCAATCCGCCAGCAGATAACCCGCCACCCTCTACTGCTAAACTGCTTCCCGTAAAAATAGAAGCTCCCGGACAATCCATTCTGTTTAAATATGTCGGGGAAACAAACTCCCTGCTATCGGTTGATGATGGCGCCGGAAAAAAGCTGACCGTCACTTATAAAGACAACCAGATGAACGGTTTAATAACCCATCAGGGCAACAAGTTTTTTTATGTTGATTATTGGCGTGATAAACAGGAACGTATATATAAAGTGGATCAGTGGTCCCAAACTAGCAGCGAAGACATTCATTTGGGTTACTACACAATTAAATACAACGATCAGCAGCAAATGACCGAAATCAATTACTTTTCACCTAATAACAAACCTCTCCACACAAAAACATTTATGTACGATCTACCCAATGACCGAATGGGTAGCATCACCGAAACAAACGGTACAGAAACTACTAAATACACTTTTGACCTTCAAAACGGCCTGTTTAAAAATGTAGCCAATGCCCAATTAATCGCAATGGAAACCGGAGAGAATTTTTTTCTATCTGCCCAGCACAACCTGCTTAGTATCACAAGTACAAACCCTAAAAATAACATGACCTGCAATTATGAATACAACGCTGATGCCTATCCAACCTTAATAACCTGGGAAGCACTAAATGTTAAAATGACTTTCAAAGTAAGCTATAAAACACTTTAAGCTTGGTGGTCCTGATATAATCGTAGGTTTGTTAAATATCCAGCCTTATATTAGGACCATTCAAATGGCATTAAAGATTATTAAATTCATCTTTTTCGGCAATTACTTCATTGGTTTACTGGCTGTCGCCTTAACAATTGAAGCTACAGTACAATTCAAGTTACCATTTAACAGCTTAGCTTACTATGCTATGGTTGCCTGTGCACCCGTAGTTTACTACACCTATGCCTATATGGGTGTTAATAAGCTTAGCGAAACAAGCAATCCCCGAACACAATGGTATATTGATCATCAGCAGTTGACCAGGAGAAGCCAAACAATCCTTTCTCTTGCCTGTCTGTTACTATTGATACACTTGTTTTGGATACACTTAGATACCCTTGTAACCCTCCCAATAAGTTACTGGCTTACTGCTGTCTCTATTGTAATGATTGCCTTGTTGTATTATGGCCTGCTGCCCACTTCCTTTTTTAACCTTAACCTACGCAACACAGGCTGGTTAAAGCCTTTTATCATTGGTTTTATATGGGCATGCACCGCCAATGTACTACCCTTAATGATGCTTCGTTTAGAAAGCAAAACCGTCGATATCCAAAGCACCATCTGGATATGGCTGTTCATTAAAAACTGGATGTTTTGTACGGTCAACGCCATCATGTTCGATCTTAAAGACTACGAAGTTGATGCCAACAGGGAACTTAAGACTTTTGCCGTATGGTTTGGGTTAAAAAACACCATATTTTATATCCTCATTCCTTTGTTGTGTATAGGCTTGTGCTCCTTATTAATCTTTACCAATTTTCAGAATTTCCCCACAATAACCATCCTATTTAATATCATACCTTTCCTGCTCACCATAATCGTCGCTTATTCCATGATCAGAAAAAAAGAAATCCTGTTTTATCTGATCGTCATCGACGGGCTGATCCTGATAAAGGCACTTTGTGGCATTGCCGGTGCAACGCTTTAATACCAGTGAAGAATGGCAAACAACTATGATCGCATTGCTTCAAACTACGATTAGCTCAGTCGATTGGTGTTTTTCAACGCATTGAATCCGCGGTTTACAAAAAAAACCAGGCCCTAAAGCCTGGTTTTAACCACAATCACTAATAAACCAACTTATAAATCTGTAATAGGTTTGTATTTAGGCACTAATGCTTTCATAATCGACCATGCAAATAGGTAGGCAACGGCACAAATGGCAAACATAATGGTATACCCTGTTTCCGTATGACCTAGTGCTTTATAATGGTCAAATAAAGCACCACCTAATTTAGATAATACCACACCACCCAATCCTCCTGCCATCCCGCCTATTCCTACAACTGAACCGACTGCTTTTTTGGGAAACATGTCTGATACTGTTGTAAAAATATTCGCCGACCAGGCTTGGTGCGCTGAAGCCCCAATTCCAATTAAAACCACAGGAATCCAAAAGGTAAGGTGTCCGAGTGGCTGCGCCGCAAGAATGACCAAAGGAAATAATGCGATAACCAACATGGCCTTCATCCTGCCGTCATAGGGCGAGAATCCTTTATTGATGAAATACATCGGAAACCATCCGCCACCAACACTTCCAAACATGGTCATACTATACAATACGGCAAGAGGAATCATAATTGCCGTGTTGTCCATCCCATATTGTACTTTTAAGTACGATGGCAACCAGAATAAGAAAAACCACCATACGCCATCAGTTAGAAATTTGCCAATGGCAAAGGCCCAGGTCTGTTTATAACCCAGCAACTTTACCCAAGATACTTTTTTAGCCTCCCGTTCTGACGAAGTTGGAACAATACCATGCTGATCTGGATCTGTTAAGATGTATGCCAATTCATTTTTTGATAAACGCTTTTGTCTTTCCGGGATTTCATAAAAGATAAACCAGAATATAAGCCATAAAAATCCCACAGCTCCAATAACTACAAAAGCAGCTTCCCAACCATACCTGTGTGCAATCCATGGTACTGTAAGGGGTGCCAAAATTGCTCCAACGTTAGCTCCCGAGTTGAAAATACCCGTAGCAAACGATCGTTCTTTTTTAGGGAAATATTCTGCTGTCGCCTTTATGGCAGCCGGAAAATTTCCTGCCTCTCCAATCGCCAATACAGCTCTGGAGATAATAAATCCTACCACAGAAAAGGATAATCCGGTAATACCTGCAATACCTAGCATAGATACCATTCCCTGGCCTAGTGGAATGGCCTTGGCATGTAAAATAGCACCGAGCGACCATACAATTATGGCTACTGCATAACCCCATTTGGTACCTAATTTATCAACTATTCGGCCTGCGAATAACATGGAAAGGGCATATACAAACTGGAAAGAGGCCGTTATATTCGCATAATCGGTATTACTCCATCCAAATTCGGCTTCTAAAGTGGTGTGTAACAGACTTAACACCTGTCTGTCTAGGTAGTTCACTGTCGTTGCAAAGAAAAGCAACGCACAAATTGTCCAGCGGTAATTGCCGGTTTTAACTTCGTTCATGTATTTGGTTTTGGTTTTTGGTTGGTATTCTTTATTCTTATCTGACCTTTCTAATGATCTCCATCGTCTTATTGGTCAGTTCTGTTAATTTTTCATAATTCTGATTAGCCATAATTTCCTTACTTACTAGTTTACTGCCCATGCCTACGGCACAAACACCTGATCTAAACCAGTTACTGATGTTCTCTTCCTCAATTTCTACCCCACCAGTTGGCACGAAAAACTGACCGGGAAATATATCTTTGATGGAAGATAAATAGGCAGGTCCTAATAAATTGGCAGGAAACATTTTTATAATTCCTGCGCCCATTTGGTGTGCAACATTAATTTCACTTGGCGTATAACAGCCTGGAATCCATAACAAACCCCCTTCATGAATCAATTCGCCCACGGCAGGATCAATAACCGGACAAACCACAAAGTGTGTTCCTGCATCCAGAAAGGCTTGAGCTTCCGCTGTGTTCTTAATGGTACCTATTCCTAAATGAAGGTCAGGCATTTCGCTGTCCACCTTCTCAATCAGGTACTTAAAGTTTTCTAATGCTTCTTTACCCCTATTGGTATATTCAATCACCCTTATACCACATTTGTATAGGGTTCTCATAATCTCAAGGCTTACATCCGCATCCTCAAAAAAGAACAATGGCAATAAGCCCTGTTCCTGGATAGCCTTTATTGTATTTTCTTTAGTTCTCATAATTCTTAACCTTCTCCATAATTTCTGCTGGTTTTAAATTCGTAGCATCGCTGGCAACAAATAGCTTAGAAAAAGCTGCTGCCGTTGCAAAATCCAAGGTTTCTGCAATAGACTTCCCTTGGTAAAGGCCATAAATTAACCCAGCCATGTAGCAATCGCCACTGCCTACCTTGTCCACAATTTCAGCTGCAAAGTATTGTTTGGATACCTGAAATTTTCCTTCGGTAAAAAGTGTTGTGTAGTATTTAACCCCACCTTCTTCGTCAAAACGAAAGGTATTAGCTACCGTTTCACAATTGGGAAAGCGTTCCTGAATAATCCTCGAAGTCTTTTCAGCCTGCTCAAGATAGTTTTCCTTTCCGCTTAAATCGGCAGGTACAGGAATTCCAAGCATCTTTTCTGCCGCCCAGATGTTACCCATAATTACTGTACAATATTTTGCCAGTGCCGGTAAAACTTCAACTGGTTCTTTACCGTATTTCCATAAAAGGGCACGGTAATTTAAATCGACAGAAACAGTAATATTTCTCGCCACAGCTTCTTTTAAGGCTTCCTCACAAACCGCTGCGGCTGCCTCACTAACAGCTGGGCATATCGCACTGAAATGGAACCAGGACACGTCCTTAAAAACATCCTCCCATTTAACATCTCCGGTTTTTAAGGTCGAGAACGATGAGTACTTTCTGTCGTAAATCACGCTCGAATTTTTCAGGTCTTTCCCTTTATGCAAGTAATAGAGCCCTACCCGCTCCCCCTGGAACTGAACAGCTGAATGATCGATCCCTAAATCACCAATATACGCTACCAATTGTTCGGTCATGGCATTCTTGGGCAAGGCAGTCATATAAGCAGATGGCATTCCCCATAACGACAGGGCGGTTGCTACATTGAGCTCAGCACCCCCAATATAAAAAGGCAGGTTGTTTTCCCTGATCCAGTTCCCCTCGGCATCCGGACAAATACGCAGTAACAACTCACCGAAACTTAATATCTTCCCCATATTAAACCCCGAAGTAATTTCTTGCATTATGAAAGCAAATGTCTTTCACTACTTTCCCTAACCATTCCATATCATCAGGTAACTCGCCATTCTCCACATCCTCACCCAGGAGGTTGCAAAGCAAACGCCTGAAATACTCATGTCTCGGGTACGACAAAAAGCTTCTGGAATCTGTTAACATGCCCACAAAACGACTTAATAAACCCATGTTGGAAAGTGTGTTTATCTGTTTGGTCATGCCGTCTTTTTGGTCAAGGAACCACCAGGATGATCCATACTGGATCTTTCCAGCCACGGTACCATCGTTGAAATTTCCAATCATCGTAGCAATCAGTTCGTTGTCGGCAGGATTTAAATTATATAAAATCGTTTTGGTAAGCTGGTTGCTGCTATCCAAACGGTCTAGAAATTTCGATAACATTGGTCCTTGTTGAAAATCACCAATAGAATCCCAACCTGTATCCGGACCAAGACTACTCAATAAACGAGAATTGTTATTTCTTAATGCACCTAAATGATACTGTTGAACCCATCCTTTTTCATGATCCCAAATAGCAAAATGATAAAGCATGGCCGATTTAAACTGCAGGATCTCGGTATGCGTAAGTGGTTTTGCGGTAATGATTTTATCAAAGATTCCATCAACTTCTTCATCCGTGTAAGCTGTCGCATACATCTGCTCCAGGCCATGGTCTGAAACCCGGCATCCTTGTTCAGCAAAAAAATCATGTCTGTTTTTTAATGCCCCAAGGTAGGAATTGAAGTCAGTGATCGAATGGCCGGAAACCTCTTCAAGCTTGCTAATATACGCCACCAGCACTGTTTGATCCTCAGCCTGCATCGCTTTGTCTGGCCGGAAAGCCGGTAAAACTTTTATTTCAAAACCTTCCGACTTAATCTGCTGGTGGTAAGCCAGGTCGTCGATAGGGTCATCGGTGGTAGCCACCCATTCTACCTTCATTTTACGCATTAAATTGCGCACTGAATATTCTGGAGTCTGCAATTTTGCCGTACACTCGTCGTAGATTTTACGTGCCGTAGCCGGCGACAAAATATCATAAATATCAAAATATCGTTGCAGCTCCAGGTGTGTCCAGTGGTACAAAGGATTACGTAACGTATAAGGAACCGTTTCTGCCCACTTTTCAAATTTCTCCCAGTCGCTTTTATCTCCGGTAATGTATTCTTCTGCAATTCCATTGGCACGCATGGCACGCCATTTATAATGATCACCATATAACCAAACCTGCGTAAGGTTCTCAAAATTTCGGTCTTCAGCGATCTGGTCAGGTGGCAGGTGACAGTGGTAATCAATCACTGGCATGTCCTTGGCATATTGGTGATATAATCTCTCTGCCGTTTTGTTATTTAATAGAAAGTTTTCGTCTATAAATTTTTTCACATCATTTATTTTTATTTCGTTTAAACTCCTCCAAATACAGAGAAGCCGCCATCCACACAAATCATGGCACCAGTTACAAATTTCGAAGCATCACTTAACAGAAATACCAAAGCGCCTTTAAGTTCATCCGGATCGCCGAAACGTTTAAAAGGTGTTTGCTTAATCACTAAACCACCCCTGTCTGTGTAACCACCTCCAGGTAGTGTCAATAAATCACGGTTTTGTTCAGTCAGGAAAAAACCTGGTGCAATGGCATTCATCCTGATTTTTTCGCCATAACGGTTGGCCATTTCCACAGCAAACCATTGGTTATAATAGTCTACGCCGGCCTTACCCATGTTGTAACCCAACACCTTGGTAACAGCACGTTTAGAGTTCATCGAAGAAATATTTACGATACTACCCTTACCAGTCTCGGCAATAGCGGCACCAAACACCTGGGTTGGAATAATGGTACCCCATAAATTTAGGTCCATCACCTTTTTCATTCCTTCCAGGTTCATCTTAAAGATGTCTTCTTCCGGCTTAAGCACACCCTCCGGCTGGTTACCGCCTGCGGCGTTCACCAGGCCATCGATTTTGCCAAATTTCGCTAACACCTGGGTACGGCATTCAATAAGCTGTTGCTCATTCATCACGTCGGCAACCAAAGCAATCGCCCGGCCACCCTTTTCATTAATGGCATCAGCACGCTCCTGTGCAACCTTAGCATTCCTGCCTAAAATTCCAACCGCAGCTCCTGCTTCCACAACGGCTTCCACAAAGGCGCCACCCAAAATTCCTGTTCCGCCGGTTACAATAATAACCTTATCTTTCAATGCGAATAAGTTTTCCATTAGCGTAACTCTTGTGTTAATACCTGGTCCATATCAGCATAATCAAGGTTTTCACCGCCCATGCCCCAAATAAAACTGTAGTTTTTTGTGCCGCAGCCAGAGTGGATACTCCATGATGGCGATAATACCGCATCGTGGTTAGCCATAAAGATGTGGCGTGTTTCCTGCGGCGAACCCATCAGGTGTAGCACACGCTGATCTTCTTCCACATCAAAGTAGAAATAAGCTTCAGCCCTTCTGTCGTGCGTATGTGCCGGCATGGTGTTCCATACACTTCCCGTTGCCAAAATGGTCAAACCCATCACCAACTGGCTACTCTGAATACCATCTTTATGAATGTACCTGATAATTCTACGTTCATTTGCGGTTTCCAGACTTCCTAAAGTGGCTGAGAAAGCTTCCTCTGTTTTTAATAAGGTTGTTGGATAGGATTTATGGGCTGGGGTAGACAATAAATAAAATACTGCAGGGTCATTTGCCGAATTACTTTTAAAACTTACTTCTTTCACCCCTTTACCCAGGTATAATGCGTCCAGTTTACGTAATGAATAACTTGTGCCATCGGCAACAACCTCACCTTCACCACCCACATTGATAATTCCCATTTCTCTTCTTTCCAGGAAATACTCAGCGCGTAAATTGGAATAGTTACTTAGTTCTACCGTTTCTGTAACCGGGTAGGCTAATCCCACAACCATTCTTTCGTAATGTGAATAAGTAAACGTCGCCTTATTTTCTTGTTTTAAGTCCGTTAGTAAAAAACGTGACCTGATCTTCTCCGTATCGTAAGTTTTAAAATCATCCGGCGCTACCGCATGTATAATCTTCATGTCCTTCATTTGCATTATTTGTTATTGGTAATATAATTATAATGATATTCCTCTTTTCCAAGGTATGAAATCATCTTGAATATGTTGTACTGCCTTCACCTGGATGTGGCCGCTTGCTACATCAATCACGTAATTTAGAATCCTTTCCCCAGCTTCTTTAATGGTTTCGGTGCCTTCGATGATGGTGCCGGTATCGACATCAATAATGTCGTTCATTTTGTTAAATAGCTTGGTATTGCTCGAGATTTTAACCACTGGGGCAATTGGATTGCCGGTTGGCGTGCCCAAACCGGTTGTAAACAACACCACATTGGCCCCCGACCCTACCTCTGCGGTAGTCGATTCTACATCGTTACCCGGGGTACACAATAAGTTTAAACCCGGTTTTGTAACTTTTTCGGGATAATCCAATACAGCCACCACAGGTGAGGTACCCCCTTTTTTTGCGGCTCCGGCCGATTTTATGGCATCAGTAATTAAACCATCTTTGATATTACCTGGCGAAGGGTTCATATCAAAACCTGATCCCGCTGCTGTTGCCCTACTGCTGTAGGTACCCATTAAACTCGCAAATCGCTCCGCATCGTGCTCATCGATACAGCGGTTTACCAGGTTTTGCTCTACACCACATAATTCGGGAAATTCTGCCAAGATCACAGAACCTCCCAAGGCAACCAGCAGGTCTGACGTATAGCCGATGGCAGGATTTGCCGATAATCCCGAAAAGCCGTCCGATCCGCCACATTCTAAACCGATACACAGCTTGCTCAATGGTGCTGGTGTTCTTACGTGGTCATTCGCCTGAATTAAACCTGCAAAAGTTTGTTTGATGGCTAAGGATAGCACATCGGATTCGGTACCAATATGTTGCTGATCGAGCACATACAAGGGTTTATCAAAGGCCGGACTTCTTTTTAAAATCTCTTCCTGTAAAATACTCACCTGGGCATTCTGGCAACCTAAACTTAATACAGTTGCACCGGCAACATTGGGATGTGTGATGTAGCCTGCCAATAAACCACAAAGGGTTTCAGAATCCTGGCGTGTACCACCACAGCCGCCGGTATGGGTCAGGAATTTGATGCCATCCACGTTTGGAAACAGCTGGTGTTTTTTCTCCCGGTCTTCCCGATGGGTAACCTGTGCATTTAAAATCTCTGCCACGCCAGCACCTTGCTGATAAAGGGCCATCAGCTCCTTGGCTTGTGCCTGGTAAGTTTCATTCCGACCATAACCCAGGTTGTTCAACAGCGCTTCCTGTATTACTTCAAGGTTTCTGTTTTCACAAAACACCATCGGTATCACCAGCCAGTAATTTGCTGTTCCTACCTGGCCGTCGCTACGCTGAAAACCATTAAAAGTACGGTGCTGCCATCCAGTTACATCTGGTTTGTTCCAACCTAGTTTTTCGTTCGTCACGTGGAAATCTGTGGCGGCATGTTTTACATTACTCGTGCTGAGCAGACTGCCCACAGGCAGTTCTACCTGCGCCGTACCCACTAAAACGCCGTACATGATCACTTGCCCGCCTGCTTCCAGCTGACTGGTGTTAAATTTATGTTTCGCTGGTATATCGTCTTGTAAAATATAGGCTTCCCCGTCATAATTAATCACTTCACCTTTAACCAGGTCGGTCAAGGCAACCATTACATTATCATTCGGGTTAACCTTTAATACGCGGTGTTTCATGATGTTGGTGTTGTATAGTGTTGATTGAAATCTGACAAGGCCGATTCTATCCCCTTTTCTAAAATATTGGTGTAATGCAACCGAACAGCGTCTTTAAATCCAGGGAAATCATTTAAGTCCGTACCCCAGAATGTACTGTCATCAAATACCTGCTCAAAATAACCTGCATCGCCAGGATGTGCAGCATAAGCCGAAGCAAAATGTGCCGCCTGGTCATCCTGTATCAGGTATTCCAACCCTCGATACTGGCCATAATATTTGCCATCCTTTTCCTGCGATCTCATGAACATCAGATAGGAAGCAAAACCAAAGGCCAGGTGTGCCGGCGTTTCCAGGTATAAGGCATAATGTTCTTGTAATAATGGAAAAACCCTTATTTTCATCTTCATGGTGTATTGCACCGTAATGCCCAGCCATAAATGTGCAATGTAAGGATTAGCAAAACGGTCCAGTACTATGTTCGAAAAAGCAAAGGCCTCTTGTTCATCAACCTCATATGGAATAGCCGGTATGATATCTTCCTGCATTACCGTTTTTATATATTGATAAAGAGTAGGTTCATTCATTCCATTTTTAACGGTATCGATGCCACTTAAAACGGCTATACCGCAGCTAAGTGTGTGGGTACCGTTTAATAAACGCACCTTCAATTCTCTGTATTTCTCAATATCTGATGTAATCACCACACCTGGGTCAACCTGACTAAAGCTTAATATCGACGCTAAACTTTCGTCGCCCTCAATGGCCCAAAGGCGATAAGGTTCTACCATGGCCAGCAACTGGTCTTCGTACCCTAATTTTGCAGTTAAGTCAGCAAACTCCTGACCAGCAGGTTTTCCTGGAACAATTCTATCCACCAACGAGTTGCAGAACGTGACGTGAACATCCAGCCAGGCATTAAAAGCATCACCAAGCTGATTGTATGCCGCAATTTCTCTGACAATCGTTTTTAATTTAGCGCCATTGTCTGGAATTAACTCTGTTGGAATAACCACCAAATGGCCAGCCTCGTCCTTAAGCATTTCATATCTTCTGTACAGGATGGCCACTAATTTTGCCGGAAAAGAAACCGGCGGGTTTTGCGCGATGCTTTCTTCCACCAGGCTTAAACCCACTTCTGTGGTATTGGAAATAATTACTTGAAGGTCTTTGCTTAAGGCCAGATCCAGAATAGACGACCAGTCGGCATCTGCAGCAATCACCCTGCTAATGGCCGAGGAAATGATATTTTCTTCCACCGCCTGTCCTTGTTCCAGCCCCCTTACACATAGGGTGTATAAATTATCTTGCCTGCTAAAATCCCTAAGGTCACCCTTATTAGTTGATTTTACCACCACCACACGGCCATTAAATACCCCTGCCCGGTTGGCTTTATCAATAAAGTAGTCTGGGAGCCCCCGAAGTAAAACTCCCGTACCAAACTGAAGTACTTTCTCTGGTAACTCAAACAGCCCCGCTGTTGGTAAACTAACCGCCGAAGCGGCTACATGTTGTATATTCTCTTTTGACAGAATCATCTTAATTTTATTTAATACGTAGTGATTTTGGGGAAGTTCCTTCCTGATAAGTTACGGCTGTTGTTCCTTGTTTGATGTCTATACCCTGAGCGGTGATATTTTTGCTGTTGGCACCGCCAACATGAAATAACACTTTTGCTTCTTCATAGTTTAAACCCTTAAACTGAATATCTTTACCATTCATTACACTCACAAGCGGATTGGCTTCGCCAACCACCAGGTTGATGTGATTGAAATGAATGTTGCGTCCTTCCTGGATATCGATACCTTCTGTTGCTTTAATTGTGAGTTTGTCGAAATAAAGGTCGCTAATGCTCATTTCCGGCAATCCACGCACAAATACAGCTTTCTCCGCACCATCGCAAACCACGTTACTAATGTGGAAGTTTCTGAATACCGGTGTCTCTGCAGTTACTGGTAATAACTTTACCTTAACCTGCGCACGTTTTTCGCCTGTTAAAGGGATGGGATCAACGGCTGCATAATACATATCGAATAGGATGGCTTCGCCGGCAATGTCTTTCATATAGATGTTTTTCGCATGAATGTTCTCCACTACACCACCTCTTCCCCTGGTGGTTTTAAACCTTAAACCAATGTCGGTTCCAATAAAGGTACAGTCAGACACAAAAATGTTTTTCGCCCCGCCAGACATTTCACTGCCAATCACAAAACCACCATGAGCATGGTAAACAGTACTGTTGCGGATAATTACATTCTCCGTTGGCATGCCGCGTTCTCTTCCTGCTGCATCACGACCCGATTTAATACAAATACCGTCGTCACCTACATCGAAAGTACTTCCTTCTACCAGTACATTTTTGCAGGATTCGATATCTAAACCGTCCCCATTCTGTGCGTACCACGGGTTTTTAACATATACATTCCTTACCACAATATCCTCACTCATTAAAGGATGCAGGTTCCACGCTGGAGAGTTTTGAAAGGTCACACCTTCTAACAAAATTTGTTTACATCGATTAAAAACAAGCAGATTCGGACGTAAAAAGTCTTTCACCGCTTCATAATCTGCTGTAGTTTTATTACTGGAAATCACGCCAGCATCCTTTGTCAAGGAACCTTTATAACTTTTTTCAGAAGGGTACCATATTCTTTTTGCATCATCCACACGACCACCTGAAGCCACTAATTTTTTCCACTGATTTTCCGTTAACTTTTCTCTTTTAACCATGCGCCAGGCTTCACCGGCCCCATCAATAATGCCGTAACCAGTAATGCCGATATTGGTCTCTCCGTTAGCCCATATTGGCGATTGGTTACGCATTTGTGGTAATCCTTCCCAGTTACTTTTCACTAAGGGGTACTGATCGAAATCTTTGCTAAACTGCAGCAAGGCATTTTTTGCCAGGTGCAGGTTAACATTGCTCTTCAGTTCAATGGGTCCGGTTAACCAAACCCCTTTAGGAATAAGCACTACCCCACCCCCCTTTTTGTGGGAGGCTACAATAGCTTCATTTATACTTTTTGTATTCAGGGTAATGCCATCGTTAATGGCACCAAATTTTTCTATACTAATGGTATCTTTTTTAAATAGCGTTTCTTTTACGACAGGTAAATTATCGAAGGAATATGTGGGGTCGCTTTGTTGTGCGCTTAAGCCGAAAACGACAAAAAGAGATAAACTCGCGAGGAGTAAATGGCATTTATTCATATACTTGGTTAGTTAATCGTTTGCAACCTGGCTAACAAGTCTACATAGTTTTATGACGGAATAAAAAAAATGCTCAAAGAATAAGTGTGCAATCGTTCCCGTATAATTTATTTTCTTACCCTATGTTAACACGAGTAAGTTTTTTTTTGGCTCTATTTGTAAAAAAAATATTTATATGAAAAAATTAGTTCTATTCGCAGCGGTATTAAGTACAACCTTATTCGCTTTTAAACCAGCAGCTGAATTTATTTGGGGAGCAGATACAGCGCATTCTAAATTAGGTTTTGAAATCACTCACTTGATGATTTCTGATGTTCAAGGTTCATTTAAAAAATTCGAATCAAAAATCACCGCTTCAAAAGATGATTTTTCCGATGCTGTAGTAGAATTAAGCGCAGATGTAAATTCTGTGAACACGGATAACGAAAAAAGAGATGCGCATTTATTAAACGCTGATTTCTTTGACGCAGAAAAATATCCAACACTAACTTTCAAAAGTACTTCATTCAAAAAAGTAGCTACCAACAAATATAAAGTTGCGGGTAACCTTACTTTCCATGGTGTAACTAAACCAGTTGTATTAGATGCTACCTTAAGAGGTATTTCAAATAACCAGGCAACCAAAAAAACAATTGCAGGTTTCAAGGTTACTGGAACGATCAAAAGATCTGACTTTAACTTCGGTACTAAATACGCAACAGCAATGTTAAGTGATGAAGTAATGCTTAATGCAAACACAGAGTTCGTTAAAAAATAAATGATTAATTAATTTCCCGGAAGCCGGATCGTCGCAAGATGATCCGGCTTTTTTGTTTTCAAACTCAGCAAACACATAGGAGATTGTTGTTCAATGACCTGCAGCTTGCCGTTGGGTCCCCTTCTCCAGGGGGTTGCGTCGTCTGTAGGCGAAGCGAGGGCGACGCAAGGGCGACGAGAGGGCGAAGCAACCCCCTATAGACCCCCTAAAAACGGGTGGCTCATGTTGCCTTTTACTAGCATTTATGCTGAAACTTTAATTAAAAACGGAAAATCAGGACTGGCAAAAACTTCTGTAGATCAAATTCGTAAACGGGGTGGACAGCCAGCTTTGGCTGCAGCACCGACAATGGATGATATCAAACGGGAACGCCGACTAGAATTTATCGGTGAAGGTAGAAGGTATTTCTATTTCGAACCAACAATGTATTTAGCTAAATCCAGCTGAAGGTTCCTGATTTCCTGCAACACGATCTGTGCTACTGCACGTGCACCAAGTTCATTAAAGTGTGTGTTATCTACCTTGCCATCCGGATAATTAGGGTGCTCACCAGGTTGTAGGTGATTGAAAAAATAGGCAGATTGTTCAGGGCCAGCCTTTTCCAGCAAGGCTATACTTTTTGTATTCAGGTCGATCAGTGGAACTTTTTGTTCCTTAGCAACAGCTTTCACTAACAAAGAATAGGCAGCGTGGGTATCCACAAACTTTCCCGACTCATCGAAACTTCTTCTGGCTACGGGTGTAATTAACACTGGTATGGCCTTACGACTCCTGGTGTCGTTTACAAATCGTTTAAGATTCTGCTGAAATTCGGTAGGTGTTGTCGCATTCTTTTTAGTTGGCACTTCATCGTTATGGCCAAATTGGATAAGCACATAGTCCCCTTCCTGCAGGCTGTCCATCACCGAAGCCCAGCGATTTTCGGCCAAAAAACTTTTGGTGCTCCGTCCGTTTTGCGCCCGGTTATCCACAACCACATCCGCCATAAAAAAATCAGCGAAAGGCATGCCCCATCCTGTTTCCGGATAATGTTTCTTTAGTTTGATAGATGCTGTAGAATCACCAATGATATACACCTTAAATTTAGGTTTGGCTGGCACGAAAGCGCAAAACAGCAATAAGCCAGTGACTGCCAGGAAGGGAAAAGTTAATTTGATCATGTTGTTCTCAAGTTTGAATTGTTTTTTGAATTAAACAAAATATGACGGGTTTTATTTCACGCAATCGTTGCCGAAACGTTACGCGATATGTTTTTCATTGCAGCAGATTAACATTATCTTAGCAGAAACGCTACTTTGCAGATACTTTAAACCAAATAACCCTTTTTTTGATCATGTTTGAGCCCTCCACTTTAAAAGATATTGCCAAGGCCCTCGGCCTTTCCACGTCAACCGTTTCGAGGGCCTTAAGAGATACACATGAAATTAGCGCAGAGACCAAAAGGATCGTATTGGAGTATGCCGAGAAAATTAATTACCGGCCCAACCCCATCGCCCTTAGCCTTAAAGAGCGACGTAGCAAATCGATCGGGGTACTGGTGAGTGAAGTAGCCAACCACTACTTTTCCCAAGCCATCAATGGCATTGAATCTATCGCTTATAACAGAGGTTACCATGTTATCATTACGCAAACGCATGAATCATATGAAAGAGAAAAGATAAACATCCAGCATCTGGCTTCGCGCTCTGTCGACGGCCTGCTTGTTTCATTATCGGCAGAAACCAGCGACACCACTCACCTTAAAAATTTACACCAGCGGGGTTTACCCATCGTGTTTTTTGACCGCGTAGCAGCTGATATTGACACCCATAAGATTGTTGCTAACAATGAAAAGGGGGCTTTTGAAGCAACAGAATTTCTAATCAAAAAAGGTTACCAGCGAATTGCCCATATCACGAGTACCAGTCACCTCTCCATCAGCATTGAACGATTAACGGGCTATAAAAAAGCATTGCAGAAACATCACCTTCCGGTACGTGACGCTTACATTAAGCATTGTGCACATGGAGGTATGTTTTTAGATGAAGTGGAAAGTGCCATTACCAGTTTAATGAGTCTTCCGGAAAAGCCCGATGCCATATTTGTGGCAGGCGACCGGCTAAGTGTGGGTTGCCTGATGGTATTAAAAAAACTAAATATTAGAGTGCCAGTTGATATTGGCATTGCTGGTTTCAGCAATTCTGATGTATTGGACCTGTTGAATCCACCTTTAACGGCGGTGCAACAGCCAGCCTATGAGATTGGGCAGATTGCCACCGAGATGCTGATCAATTTAATTGAAAGCAAGTATCCAGTGTATGAATTTGAGAACAAAGTACTGGATACCCGCTTATCTATACGCAGTTAAGCGGCTACACGAAATGCATTTCTCGAGCAAAGCAGCCACTGGTTGTTCACCTGCTTAAAGACCAAGACAATGCCCAAACGAACATTCCCTTTTTTCCCACCATCATTAGTCTCACCAGTTAGAATATGGCGAACGATGGCCAGTTTACCTTGTACATTGATTTTTTGGTCCTCCAAATCAATGGATTTAAAGTCCGAAGTTCGACTAACAATTGCTTCAATGAACTCAGCTTTAGTTTCAATCTTTCCACTGGAATGCCCATAAGCTAAATCGTCACTTAATACACTTTCCAGGTCTTTACGTACTCCACTGAGCATGGCTACACGTAATTTTTCCACGGCTGCTGCTATTTTAGTCTCTGCTTTAGCATCAGCGATTAAAACCATCGACGTTTGAGCCTGTACAACAAATCCGGTTACGATAAGCAGCATGGCCATAAGGTATTTCTTGATCATTATTGGTTAGGTTAAGGGTTGTAAATCCTAATGTAAGTAATTTAACTCACATCTTCTTCAGCGGGCCTGATGATCATGCGAAGCGACTGATCTTTAGAGAAATAAGCAATCATCCAGCTCCATAACGTACTTGCACGGTTTCTATAGGTAACGAGCGACATCAGGTGGATAAAAAGCCATACCAGCCAGGCAATAAAACCATTAAAATGTAGTTTGGGATTAGGTAAATCGGCTACCGCCTTATTGCTGCCAATAATGGCCATACTGCCCTTGTCTTTATAGCGGAAGGGTTTTAATGGCTTCCCTTGCTGTAGGTTATTAAAGTTTTTGGCCAGGTTAATTCCTTGTTGAATGGCCACCTGGGCAACCTGAGGATGACCTTGAGGGAATTCGGCATCGGTAGTGAGCAGACAGGTATCGCCTATGGCATAGATGCCTTGCAAACCTATTACCTGGTTAAATTCGTCTACCAGCATGCGTTTTCCCCGTCCATAACATTCTGCAGGTATACCGTCAAAGATCTTTGCAGTTACACCTGCTGCCCAGATCAGGTTTTTAGCCGGTATTACCGTTCCTCCGGATAACACCACCTTATCATTAGCAAAATCATCCACATGGGTATTCATGACAAGGTTTACCCCCAACTTTTTCAAGGATTTAGTGGTATGTAGCTGCGACTTCTCACTCATGGGCGACAGCACATAGTCTCCCCCGTCAACCAGGTAAATGCCACCTGCACGACCTTGCAGTTCGGGATAATCTTTACGTAAAATACCCTGTTTCATCTCGGCAAACATGCCAGAAATTTCGACACCCGTTGGACCGCCACCTGCAACCACCAGGGTGAGTAACATCTCAATCTCTTCTGGGTCTTTTGATACCGTAGCCTGCTCCATCCGCATCAACAAAGTGTTACGCATGGATATGGCGTCGCTCAGTGTTTTCATTGGGATGGCGTTTTTCCTGATATTCTCATTGCCAAAGTAATTAGTGGTGGCGCCACAGGCAAATACCAGGTAATCGTATGTTAAATCACCCTTATTGGTAATAATTCTCCGCTCTTCAGGAATCACCTTTTTCAATGTGCCATAACGATAATGAAGATTACTTTTGTTCGCGAAAAGCTTTCTGAATGGGTAACTAATAGCGGAAGGTTCTAAAAAGCCCGTAGCAACCTGGTAAATTAAGGGTGGAAAGAAATGGTAATTATTTTTATCGACAAGGGTAACCTGGAATGCCGGATGTCCACCTAACTTTTTCGCCAGGTTTAAGCCCGCAAAACCTCCCCCAATAATGACTATGTTTTTCTGCATCGTACTGTATTAAATGTTAAAAAGGATTGAAACACTGGCATTGTTTGATTTATTTAGCACTCCTGTGATCGCTCGCATGATAGTTAATTTCAGTTGTAAATAATTCTTCTACCCCCCAGGCCGTTAATACAAAATACCGGAATTTAAGGCGCTGACCGGGGTAAATATCTACCAGGACAAAACCATGTCGCGAATCAGCAAATAACGAATTTTCGCCTTTAATTACCGAACTTCTTTTTGCGCCTGATCCACTGACTACCTGAATATGATTGCCCTTTATATATTGTAATCCATGATCATGGCCAGACACATGGATAACCCGGGTACTGCCCGACATAGCTTTGTTAATCCGGTTCACCATACTTTTATATTTTTTATTGCGCAAGTCTTCGGGGCTTGGAAAAAACCAACGTAAGCCATGTTTGCCGTAGGATTGAAAGGGATGATGTGACGCCAGAAGAATCGTTTTGTCTTTATTCTTGTTTACAATAGCTGCCAGTTTTTCTAACACGGATTGCTCGCTGTTACAGCTACAACCTCCAGCTGGATTTTCCTTTGCATAAGGGAATAACCACCATTCACTGTCGATGATAATCATCATAACTTCATCCGTGATTTTCATCTCTATAGGATCGGGACAACCATTTGGAGGCAGCAATTTAAGCTGACTGTCTTTTTGTTCCTGCAGAAAACTATCTTGTTGCTTTATTTTTGCTAACCCTAGCTTTCCTGAATGGTCCCAATCATGATTTCCGGGAATAAAATAAACCGGGGCTCCATTGTTACGCATCGGCAGGTACTGTGAACGCAGTATGTCTTGTGTTTGCTGTTCTTCCTTACTTCCGGGGAGTCCCATACCATCTGGGTACACGTTATCGCCGAGGTAAATTACTTTTGTTTTGCCTTTGATAATCTTCAAAGCGGCATCTTTAATTACTAAGGTCTGATCCCGGTCTACCTGCCCTGCATCCCCAATAAATATCAGCCTTGCAAGAAGAGTGTCTTGTTGTTGTGCCCAAACCGGCACTACACTACTTAACAAGATCCAAATTACCAGCAGTTGCCTCATGCGCATTCGTTTTGTGTATTATAGCTAAATTTTAAAATATTCACAGTGGACCCACCGCCTTCGTTAAAAATGTAAGGTTGTTGTGTTTTCGAAAACAATTCCTTGACGCTGGTTAAATAATGATAAATCAAGCCTGTAGACTTGATTAACCTTCCAAACAAGAATAAAACAATTTATCTTTTTCACATGTTCGAGATAAACTGTTAATAATCCATCATAAATATTATTAACGAATATACTGTATTTTTGTGTTCCCAATCCTCGATGAAAAACAGATCCAACCTTCCCCTATTATTTAGCATTGCTGTTATTTACCTGCTGCTAAACTGGTATGTACTTTCCGGCCTTAAGGTTTACACCGATAGTCCCCTGCTTCCCTTAACTTACTGGCTAATCATTGCACTGGTTATATTATCGCTGGTGTATGCGGTCAAAAGGATTGCCAGACATGGTATGGATGCATTTTTTAAGTTTTCCACCCATGTTTTTTTAATTCTGATCAGTGTACAGTTTGTTTTTATAATCGCGCTTCTTCTAGGTGATATATACCGCCTTTTCACACATGGACTGCGGAACTTATACTGGGTGGAGATTGCATCAGTGCTGGCTCTTATTACCTTGTTTGTTTTTATTTATGGCATAGTGAGAGGCAAATATGCTTACCGCATTATTTCACATAAACTGTATTTCAAAGATTTACCGGAAAGCTTTGATGGATTTAAAATTACGCAGATTTCGGATATTCATGCGGGCAGTTTCAACAATGCAAAGGCCATACAACGCGGAATTGACCTGATCAAGCAGCAGGAAAGTGATTTATTTGTTTTTACCGGTGATTTGGTTAATAACAAAGCAAGTGAAATAGTACCATGGATCAGTTATTTTTCGCAAATCAAGGCGCCATACGGACAATTTTCCATCCTGGGAAACCATGATTACGGTGATTATGTGAGATGGGATAGTCTGGCAAATAAAAATTCAAATTTCCAGGATCTGAAACGCTACCATGCAGCACTCGGCTACAGGCTATTGTTAGACGAACATGTGGAAATCAAAAAGAATGGCGAAAAAATTATCCTCGCTGGTGTAGAAAACTGGGGTCTGGGTTTTGGAGAACGCGGAGACCTGAATAAGGCATTTAAACATGTTGATCCTAAGGATTTTAAAATCCTATTATCACACGATCCTTCCCATTGGGAAGCAGAAGTAAAAAAACACCCTTTGAATATTCAATTAACCTTATCCGGGCATACTCACGGTATGCAATTTGGATTAGAGGCCTTTGGCATCAAATGGAGCCCTGTAAAGTATCGCTATGCACATTGGGCTGGCATCAAACAGGAAAACAATAGATATCTCAATATAAACCGGGGATTCGGCTTCTTAGGTTTTTCAGGAAGAATTGGTATTTGGCCAGAAATAACAGTTATATCCTTGAATAAACTTCGTCCTGCTCAGCAACCGCTTTCTTCTTAACCAACTCCAGGTAGTGTTTACCCTGGGGTTGCGCATTAATTAACTCTCCCTGTGACATACCAAATAAGATTTCTAGTTTCCTTACACATTCATAAGGAATGTCTTTTTTGCTTTTTAATGGAATTTTGCAATAGTTACGAAAGGTATTGTAAGACACCCCAAGGATCTCAGGGATCTGATATACCAACATTTTATTCTCCCTAACAGGCAGATTTTCAAGAAACTCCTCTATTTTATATTTATAAGTCATATCATACAAGCATTAATTGTTTTCGTAAAAATATAATCTTTATTGTTACGGTGGTAATAATTTTATATTTTTTTTTAAAAAAATGCATTTATAACCAAGAGTACCCACCAAAAGTGCCCTAAAATACTAACCACCAACGAGAAAGCTTTACAAAAAAGGTAATATTTACCCCCGTAACATTTTTGTAATAAAATAAAAAGTTTATGGTAAGAAGATTGCGATAACATTACCGTTTTGGGACGGAAAGAAAATACTTTTTTATGTATTTTTGTGTAATTTATATAATGACATGAATACGAAAACGAATAATTCGGAAGACGTAACCGATGTAATATTGATTGGCGCAGGAATTATGAGCGCCACTTTAGGGGTACTCTTAAAAGAATTACAGCCTGATTTAAGTATTGAAATATTTGAGCGTTTAGATGTGGCAGCGGCAGAAAGTTCAGATGCCTGGAATAATGCAGGCACAGGACATTCGGCATTTTGCGAGCTGAATTACACCCCACAACGTGAAGACGGTTCTGTAGACACTAAAAAAGCTGTAAAAATTGCTGAGGCTTTTGAGGTTTCCAAGCAATTCTGGTCCTTCCTGATAAAAAACCGTCTCATTGGGTCTCCAGACAAATTTATTCAGTCCATCCCACACATGAGTTTTGTTTGGGGTGAGAAAAACGTTGATTTTTTATATAAAAGATATAAAGAGCTTCAAAAAAGTCACTTATTTAAGGGTATGACCTATACGGAAGACCGTAAGGTACTCGAAGAGTGGATTCCATTAGTGATGGAAGGCCGTCCGGCAGATGAGAAAGTTGCCGCTACACGAATGACCCTTGGAACGGATGTTAATTTTGGTGCACTCACCAGAATGATCTTTAATACCCTGCAAACAAAAGACCGCGTAAACCTTCACTTTAACCATGACGTGAAAAAGCTTAGGCAGATTAATGGCTTATGGGAGGTGAAAGTAAGAGATGAAGAAACAGGAAAAAGAAGAGTGGTGAAAGCCAAGTTTGTCTTTATCGGTGCCGGTGGAGGTTCTTTACCGCTGCTTGAAAAATCTGATATTCCTGAAGGAAGAGGTTTCGGTGGTTTCCCTGTAAGTGGACAATGGTTGAAATGTGTTAATCCGGAGGTAATAGAGCGCCACCATGCAAAAGTATATGGAAAGGCATCTGTTGGTTCACCCCCAATGTCTGTCCCTCACCTTGACACACGGATGATCGACGGTAAAAAAGCACTCCTTTTTGGCCCATACGCAGGTTTCTCTACACGGTTCCTAAAAAAAGGATCATTGTTGGACCTTCCTTTATCAATTAAAGCTGATAACATCATGCCGATGATCTCGGCAGGTCTGGCTAATATTCCATTAACCAAATACCTCATTAATCAGGTTCGCCAATCAGACGACGAACGATTAGATGCACTGCGCGAATATCTTCCAAATGCAAAAATGGAAGATTGGGAACTGGAAACAGCCGGACAACGTGTACAGGTGATTAAGAAAGATGCAGAACACGGCGGAGTACTGGAGTTCGGTACAGAGGTAGTTAGTGCTGCAGACGGCTCTATAGCTGCGCTGCTAGGTGCGTCGCCTGGCGCATCCACTGCAGTATCAATTATGATCAATCTATTGGAGCGTTGCTTCCCTGAAAAGATAAACACGCCTGAATGGCAGCAGAAACTAAGAAAAATGGTTCCATCATATGGACACTCACTTAGTGAAGACGCTTCCTTAAGTGAAAAAATAAGAACACAAACAACGTATGCTTTAAATTTACACCCTGAAGGTGTAAGCACGGTAGTAAGTTAGTTTCACTTCATAACAAAAAAGTCCTGGTTTCTACCTGAACTTGGGTGTAAAAGAATCAAAAGACCAGGTTGAAACTGCAATTTACCTAGGCACACTGCCTTACATAGACAAGAACAACATCGCCATCTGGGGATGGAGTTATGGTGGTTTCAATACCCTAATGTCTATGAGCGAAGGCCGACCTGTATTCAAGTGTGGTGTTGCCGTGGCTCCTCCTACCAGCTGGAGATACTACGACACCATCTACACCGAGCGTTTCATGCGAACTCCACAGGAAAACAGCAAAGGCTACGACGAGTGTCCTATCAGCCGTGCAAAGAACCTAAGCGGAAACTTGTTGCTGTGTCATGGTCTTGCCGACGACAACGTACATTTCCGTAATTCTGCAGAATACAGTGAAAGTTTGGTACAGGCCGACAAGCAGTTTGAAATGCAGGTTTACACAAACCGTAACCACGGAATTGGAGGCGGCAACACCCGTCACCACCTCTATACACGCATCAATAACTTCTTTGTTAGCAATCTGATGAAGAAATAAGGATTATCCTTTATAGATCAAGAAGATACAAGGGGTCTTGCTCAAATCGGGCAGGCCCTTTGCTTTTTTCCAATCCTGAATGGTCAAGGTACGGATATACTCATCTTGGCATGTAATGCCAGCAGCCACGCACAATCTGGTTTGAGGCCTGCACACGTGGCACAGTTCATCTATCATCTTATGATTACGGTATGGTGTTTCTATGAAGAGCTGTGTTTGATTCTCGGTATAGCACCTTGATTCAAGTTGTTTAAT
>NZ_JAZQNU010000048.1:0-25118 GCF_045627485.1 Pedobacter sp.
CTCTATTGTCTTCCTAAGACCGCTTGGCCTCCGACTTACACAAAAAAACTGCCGGACTGTTACAGTCCGGCAGGGGAAATAAACGAATTATTCTTCGTCATCGGAGACAGGAGCGTCTTCGGAATCCTCCAGGACGGGGAAATCTTCCTCGGCACCACCTGAAGCACCTTCACCAACTACGAAACATAAGATAGGCACACGCAGCACCGACATTTCCAGCAAGTTTCTGGCAATGGCTTCTCCTTGTCCGCGTTCTTCAGCTTCCAGACCAGGGTAGGCACCCATGGTGTCGATAAAAGAAATAACTGGTTTATTAAATTTTTCGGCAAGCTTCATTAAACGAAGTGCTTTCCTATACCCTTCAGGGTTAGCCATTCCGAAGTTACGAAACTGGCGTTCTTTTGTGTTTTTACCTTTCTGGTGACCGATAATCATTACTGTTTGGCCATTGATGGTGGCGAAACCGCCAATGATGGCTTTATCGTCTTTAACGGTTCTATCGCCATGAAGCTCAATAAAATCATCGCAGATCATATTGATATAGTCCAACGTTTGTGGTCTTTCTGCATGGCGCGACAATTGCACTTCCTGCCAGCCAGTAAGGTTAGCATAAACGTGATTTCTGGTCTCCACCAGCCTTTGCTCCAATTCCGTTAAGGTAGCAGACATATCTACTTTGGTTTTATCAGCAACCTGTTTAACCTTTTCAATTTGCTGGACTAATTCAGCAATAGGCTTTTCAAAATCAAATGATGTTTTTATCTGTTCCATAAGTGGGCGGTAAAAATAGGCAAAATTTCCTGAATTTGTCAACGCAGTTTTACTAAAGATGTGATCTTCACCGGGGGAGATAATTAGCCCTACTCACCGGAGCAAAACGGGAACTCACCGCTCCCCACCCCCCATTTCACCAATTTTAACATATTTTCCTGTAACTATCGGCAACAATCTGCCGTCTTAACACAAAGATCCTTACATGAAAACTTTATACACAACCCTATTTTTAGTTATTATTTATCTCGTTCCCAGTTCCCTTTTTGCGCAGGAGTCAGTAGAATTAAACGGACTTGTTAGAGACGAGAAACAAACGCTGCCATCGGCCACTGTACTGCTGTATGCTGCTAAAGATTCTTCACTGGTATCTACCGCCATCACCGATGGAGACGGCAAGTACCTGATCCATGCAAAAACCGGCAATTACTATATTGTAGCCACTTCTATTGGTTATAACAAAATCAGCAGTAAGGTCATCTCTTTAAATGGCGAGAAAAGCTACACGGTACCGGTGATTACCCTGGCAGAAACGAGCAAGAACCTGAAAGAGGTGGTGGTGACCTCCACAAAACCTGTTTTAGAACGCCGTGCCGATAAGCTGGTATTTAACATCGATGCCACCCCTTCTACTGCAGGTTTAAACGCATTGGAAGTGCTGAGAAAAGCACCGGGTGTAGTGGTTGATCATAATGAAAATATATCCCTTTCGGGAAAAAGCAATGTTTTGGTTACCCTGGATGGCAAACAAACTTATTTAAGCCAGGAAGAAGTAGTGAACCTGCTGAAATCTATGCAGAGCAGTGAAATTGAAAGTATTGAAATCATGAACAACCCTGGTGCCCGCTTTGAAGCAAATGCTACCGGTGGGGTGATTAACATTAAAACAAAGAAAAGCAAGGCTGATGGTTTTAATGGCAGTGTTGCTTTGGGTGGAGGTTACAATAAACGACCTTCCAGCAATAATTCCATCAACCTCAATTTACGCAAAAAAGCGGTTAACGTATTCGGCTCCTATGGCTATTACACGAGTGAATACCAACAACACCTGGAAATTGACCGCGTTACACCGGGAGCAGCCGACCGCCTGTACTTTAGCCAAAGAAACAGCGAAAACTCAAAAAACAAGTCGCAGAACTTCAAGATTGGCACTGATTTTTTCTTGTCTAAAAATCACACGCTGGGTGTATTGTTTAAAGGTAATGTTGGCGACTGGAGACAAAATGGTTACAGCGTAACCAATATTGGAAGCAGCTTTGAGCGTGCAGATTCGGTGCTAAAAACACCTAGTAACGCTGGCAGAGACCGCAAGAACTATTCTTACAACATCAATTACAAAGGAGTATTGGACACGGCAGGACAGGAATTTACCATTGATGCCGATTATTCCAGCTATGATGGAGAAAGCGACGCATTTTACCAGAACCGTTTCTTCCTGCCAGATGGCAGCTTCTTCAAAAATGGCCAGATTTACCGCAACTTTGCCCCTTCAAACATTAACATTAAGGCCATCAAGGCAGATTATGTATTGCCACTCTCTAAAGCTTTAAAATTGGAGGCCGGGGTTAAGTTTGCCTCGGTAGAAAGCGACAACAACTTTATTTTTGAGAACCAGGTTGCCAATGGCTGGCTGATTGATGCCAACCGCAGCAACCGCTTCAAATACAGTGAAGATGTTGGCGCCGCCTACACTACGTTAAGCGCAACACTGGGTAAGTTTTCGCTACAGGCAGGCTTAAGGGCAGAAAACACACATTCTGTAGGCAATTCCGTGACCATGAATGAAGAAGTTGACCGCAAATATACCAACCTGTTCCCGTCTGTGTTTGCCAGTCGCAACTTCAACGACAATAACATCCTGAACTTCTCTTATTCACGCAAAATTAACCGCCCCAACTATCAGAACCTGAATCCTTTTATCTTTTACCTCGATCAGTATACCTATAACCAGGGTAACCCTAATTTAAGACCGGAGTTTGCGAATAACTTTGAAGCGACTTATCTGTTTAAACAGAAATACAGCATCGCATTAGCTTATAGCCATACTTCGGATATCATCACTCAGATATTATTGCAGAACGCCGAGTTGAATTCCATGTACCAGACCACTTTAAACCTGGCCACTGACGATGTATTCTCCTTAACGTTAAACTTTCCAATCACCTTCACCAAATGGTGGAATGTGAACACCAATATTCTGGCTTATCACAAAACGTTAAAAGCGCCAAACTTAAATGGTTTTGACTTAAACTCGAGTCAGTTTACTGGAAACATTTACATGCAACATAACTTTACCCTTTCGCCTCTATTCAGCGCAGACGCAAGTGCCTTTTACAGCACGCCGCAGATTGATGGCGCCTATAACCTGAATACCTTTTTTACCAGTGATGCGGGCCTTAGGTATAACTTCCCTAACAAAGCGGGTAACCTGAAGTTAGGTGTAAGTGATGTATTCCATTCGCAAAAACCAAGAATCACCAGCACGCTGGAAGGTAACGAATATGACTTAAAACAATGGGGAACAAGCAGACAAGTACGCCTCACTTTCACCTACCGTTTTGGGAAATCGACAGTGAAGTCTGAAAGAAACCGTAAAACAGGACTTGACGACGAGCAGAAACGTTTAGGACAATAAACCCATACTCAACCGTTCAGTTTCGGATTGGTTATCCGAAACTGAACGGTTTACACTGGGCTCTGTTTCCTCCAAAGTGCAACCATAAAATTTATTGCAATAAGGCTTCCCAATACAGATGGGAGAAACTGGCTGTATGGCTGGTATTGCGGAAGAACCGTACCGGTAAATGCAGACAATAACCCACTAAACGCGCTTACCAATTTGGCAATATGTTCGTGGAGCCAGAGCTTTTGATAGGTCTTTTCACTAATCCAGTATCTGCCCAGGTCATAACAAACTGCCAAAATAAGATATCCAATCGTGCTGTAAATAATTACCGGAGACCACATCATCCCTAGGGAATGGAAATACCATAAAAAAAAGGCTACCGCCGCTAATGCAAGCAGGGCGATGGTGATATCTATTGTTTTTGGAAGATTTGATCGGTTGCGGATTACCCGGAATCCGGAGAAGCCCATATAACCACTGAGTGTGGTAATGACAAGTAAAAAGCCATTGCGCTTAAATACAAAAACGCCAAGGAGCCCAGTTAGAATGACAAAAAATAACAGGAAAAGAAATATCCGTCCGGACCTCCGGTGAACCCTGCCACCCTTTTTTATTAACAGTATACCTATGCCGATCAAAAGTGCGGAGCATCCGGCTGAGATGTGTAGAATTAAGTTGCTTTTATGGAGCAGGGAAATAAAATCCATATTGTTTTTAAGACAAAAGAACATTACTGTAGCGTGCCTTTCGTCTCATCTTACCCGATGGGACGCTATTTATGATTATTTTCCCGCTGATATTCCAAGGGGCTTAACCCCACCTGCGCTTTAAAGATCCGGTTGAAAGCCGACTTGGAACGAAAACCGCAATCGTAGGCTATACCTAAAATAGAGAGATGAGAGAAGGCAGAATCCAAGAGTCTTTTTTTAACCTCTTCAACCCTGTAGGTATTGACGAATACAAAAAAGTTGTTTCCAGATTTCTGGTTAATCACCTGCGAAAGCTGGTTCGGGTTTAATGATATTTGGGAAGCGAGCATGGAAAGACTGAGATCGTCATTGAGGAAGGGTTTATGTTGCTCCATATGATCAAGCAGGAGCTGGTATAACTGACCTACAGAAGAATCATCAAGACCAGATTTTTTATAGGGCAAATCTTTAGTGATATTATCAACGGTCATTTCTGTTGTAGAAGGCTGCATCAAAGTGCTCTGTTGCAAACCCAGGTAACCTATAAGAAAAACGTATAGGGAAAGTGAAGTACCAACGTACATGAATAAATTTTCTGAAGAGACTAAGTGTATCTGCCTGCCAAATCGGATAAAAATAAACAATAGTATAAAAAGCAGGAGAATAGACAACACCAACCATTTTAGCCAGTTAAGGTTTATTTTCTCGGTATAAGAGTAACACTCGGGCAGGCTTTTCTGATACCGAAGCAGTACAACATAACCCATGACAGCATAGATACCTGGAATTACGGCCATTGGAATGGTAAACAGGTAAATAACCATATCGGGGATTTGGGCTCCAAAGTGGGGATAACCAGCGTTAGTTACGATATCGGAAGGATACCGCATCTTCATCCCTATGGTCAATATGATATACACCAACCAGGGTACAAGGTACACGACAATACGTTTGGCGTTTAATCTTGTATTAAATGAAATACTGCATACGTATTGAAAGAGTACAGGAGCAGATAACAGCGGAATAGAAAAAGCAATTATCCCAAAAATCCCCTTGGAAAGGGGATCTGGATAGAGGTTATCAAAATAGAATAAGAGTTGCATACTGACCAGCAACAGCCAGGCCATAAGCCAGTAGTCTGCCTGCTGATTTCTGGTTTTCGAACGGAGCAGCAGAATCATAAATAGCCCCTGAACGGCACCGCTGAAAAGGATGAAGCGCATAGGTTAACTGGCTTTGTTATCGCGGATATACAATACCGATATGGCGCCAAGGATCATGAACACCCCTGCCATCACAATTGCATAAATGGCCTGTCCGCTGTAAAATTCCTTCACAATCATACCGCCTAAGAAACCATTAATAATTTGCGGCATGGTGATGAAAAAGTTGAAAATCCCCATGTAAACACCCATTTTCCTGGCCGGGATAGAGCTCGACAAAATGGCGTAAGGCATGGACAAAATACTTCCCCAGGCTAAACCTATTCCAATCATGGAGAAGATTAAATAGTCGGGATCGGTAATGAAGTAGATCGATAATAAACCGATACCACCGGCCACCAATGAAAAAGCATGTGCAATTTTCTTGCTGGTTGCCCTGGCAATAGAAGGCAACATTAAGGCATAGATTGCGGAGATACCGTTATAGATACCAAACAAAAAGCTCACCCAGTTTCCGGCATCGGCAAAAGCCACAGAAGAAGTATCACCAGGCAATACTTTGTATACATGCTGTGCAACGGCTGGGGTAGTAAATACCCACATGGAGAACAAGGCAAACCAGGAGAAAAACTGCACCACACCCAGTTGCTTCATCGCTACTGGCATATTAGAAAAATCCTTAAAGATAGACATCAAACCTTTGTCTACCTCTACAGGCTCGTTATGGTAAAGTTCCATTTCTTCTGGCGGATATTCTTTGGTGGTGACTACCGTCCACAGAATTGTGATGATCAGGATAGCCGCACCCGCGTAAAAGGAATACACCACATTATCGGGTACCTGCCCTGCCGGAGCCACTTTTGAAGCACCCAGGTATTCTGAGAACACATAGGGTAACCACGAACCAGCAATGGCACCAGCACCAATTAAAAAGGTTTGCATGGAGAAACCAAAGCTTCGCTGACTTTCGGGAAGTTTATCGGCCACCAGCGCACGGAAAGGCTCCATGGCTACGTTGATCGAGGCATCCATAATCATTAACATCCCCGCACCAATAATAATGGGTGGCATATAGGCGGCCATGCTGCCTGCATTGGGCATAATCATCAGTGCAATGGCGGTAAGGATAGCACCAACCAGGAAAAAAGGCCTTCTACGCCCAAAACGGTTCCAGGTTTTATCACTGTAATAACCAATAATGGGCTGCACAATCATACCGGTTAAGGGAGCTGCCAGCCAAAAAAGAGAAAGGTGTTCTACATCTGAACCAAAGGTTTGCAGAATCCTGGAAGCATTACCATTTTGAAGGGCAAAGCCGAACTGAATACCGAAAAAACCGACACTCAGGTTAAAGATCTGCGCAGTGCTTAACCTTGGCTTAGTTAATAAAACTTTTTCCTTTACTTGTTCCATACGGGGATAAATTAAAATGCTATAATTTGAGCACCTACAGTGCCTAAGTTAACTTTAATGCTGGTTGCCGTGTGCTCCATGGCAACATTATTCAATAAGTCCTGTGCTTTCTGGATGGGTTTAGCCCCTAATACTTGTTCCGGGATGTGTACCTCGCTGTTCACATGAAGTTCGCGGTTAAAGTTTACCACAATCAATAAACGCTCGTTGGCGGTGTACCGAACATAAGCATACATGCGGTTGTTGGTTTCGCCGTTAAGCGCCACTTCCATAATGTCACCTGACTTTACCGCTTCTGAATTTCCTGCGATGTGCATGATTTTCTTGTATTGCTCACGCAATGCCTTTTGCTCATCACTTAACTGTCCGCCATCAAAGGCGCCGTTGTTCATCCATTTCTGATGTTCAGGAATTCCCCAATAGTCGAAAATGGTACTGCGATTATCGTCGCCACCAAAGCCTTCACGGCCTTTGGCAGGTTCGCCCACTTCCTGACCGAAATAAAGCATTACCGGACCACCGGATAAAGTAGCTGAAACTACCATGGCTGGCATGGCCAGTTGTGCCTGACCAGCAAAACCAGCTGAGGCAATACGCTCTTCATCGTGGTTTTCAAGGAAACGCAGCATTTTATGGTTAAAAGACTGTTTTTCTACCTGCCATGCTTTTCTGATTTCATGAACATCGGCATCGTGTTCATTTCTGATCAGCTTTTTTAGTCCATCATATAAACCAACTTTATCGTACAGGTAATCGAATTTACCTTCGTTAAAATAGGTTTCATAGGCATTAGGATTATAAGCCTCACCAATAAACACCATATCCGGGTATGCTTTTTTGATTTCAGGGATTACCCAGTTCCAGAATTCTACAGGAACCATCTCTGCCATATCGCAACGGAAACCGTCTACACCTTTTTGGGCCCAATACAACAGAATATCTCTTGTTTTAAGCCACACGGGTGGCATAGGGTCAAAATATTTCTTATGGCCATCAGCGTAATCCACACCATAGTTTAACTTAATGGTTTCGTACCAGTCGTTGATGCTGGGCGTAGCCGAAAACACATCGTTTCCAGTAGCTTTAGCTGGATATTCCTCAAATTTGTGATCCTGCATAGCCGATAACAAATTATGCGCGGTATCTGGATTAACAGGCGGAACCAGCTTTTGACCAGGCACGTAATAATAATCGTTTGTTGGCGAAAAGGCTTTACTGCGGTCGTCGTGCTCACCGAAATCAACCACACCCTTTGGGCGGGTTACTGAGTGGTAACTGCGGGCAACATGGTTAGGCACGAAGTCGATAATCACTTTCATGCCTTTTTTGTGGGTACGTTTCACCAGTGCTTCGAACTCAGCCATCCTGTTTTTCACGTCAACCGCCAGGTCAGGATCTACATCATAGTAATCGCGAATGGCATAAGGTGACCCTGCACGGCCTTTTACCACATCAGCATCATCGGGTTTAATCCCGTAGGCACTGTAATCGGTAAGGCTGGCATGGGCAATGACACCAGTGTACCACACGTGGGTGGTACCCATTTCGCGGATGCCATCGAGCGCCTTATCATTGATGTCGTTAAACTTACCACTGCCATTTTGTTCAATGGTACCGTAAACCACATTGTTGGTTTCTTTGTTACCAAACAGACGAGGCAATAACTGGTAAATCATTAATTTATTCGCATCCATATTAATAAGTGTTGGGCGTGGCTTTTTACGCTTTTTTTGCGCGTATGTTGCTGGGGCAAGGCCTGCCAGCAACATAAAAACCACCATGAACTTAAGAAATTTGTTGATGTACATGTTTAGTAAGTAATTGTTTTTTGTCCTTGTGGGATCTCGTAAGATTGATCCAGCACCTGAACAGTTAGGGTTTCCGGCGCATCATTGGTAATGCTGATCTCGTTGGCCGTGATTTTAATTTTTAGTGTAGTACCCCTGAAAGTGATGTTAAAGGAGAACGATTTCCATTGTGCAGGCACAAAAGGACTAAATTTTAACTGGTCATTACGAACGCGCATACCCGCGAAACCTTCAACAATGCTCATCCATGTTCCTGCCATTGAGGTAATGTGCAAGCCGTCTTCCGTATCATTGTTATAATCATCAAGGTCTAAACGTGCGGTACGCAGGTAGAATTCGTAAGCTTTCTCGCCATCATTTAACCGGGATGCCAGGATGCTGTGCACACATGGCGATAAAGAGCTTTCATGAACCGTACGGGCTTCATAGAAGTTAAAATTACGGCGCAGGGTTTCCAGGTCGTAATTGTCTTCAAAGAAATAAAAGCCTTGCAATACATCCGCTTGTTTGATGAATACTGAACGAAGGATCCTGTCCCAGCTCCATTTCTGGTTTAAAGGGCGATCGGATTCCGGTAAATCAGCAACCAGCATTTGCTCTTTATCCAGGAAACCGTCCTGTTGTAAAAACACGTCGGCTTTTTCATCGTAAGGATAGTACATGTTATCGGCCACATTTTTCCAGTCGCCAAACTCTGCAGCTTCCTGCAGATTAGTCTTGGCCACGATCTGGCTGTATAATTCAGGTGCATTTTTTTCAACAATTGCTGCTGCTTCCACGGCATAGTTTAAACACCAGGCCGCAAGGGTATTGGTGTACCAGTTGTTGTTGATGTTATTTTCATACTCATTCGGGCCGGTTACTCCCAGCATCACGAACTTGTTTTTATCGCCGCTCCAGTTTACCCGTTGTTTCCAGAAACGCGCAATGCCGATCAATACTTCCAGACCATATTCCTGCAGGTAACTCACATCACCAGTGTAACGGATGTAGTTATAAATGGCAAAAGCGATGGCTCCGTTACGGTGGATCTCCTCGAAGGTAATTTCCCATTCGTTATGGCATTCTTCACCATTCATCGTTACCATTGGATAAAGTGCTGCACCATTGTTAAAGCCTAATTTCTGGGCATTTTCAATAGCTTTTTGCAGGTGCTTGTAGCGGTAGATCAATAAGTTTTTAGCTACTTCTGCTGGTGCAGTAGCCAGGTAGAAAGGAATGCAATAAGCTTCGGTATCCCAGTAGGTAGAACCTCCGTATTTTTCACCGGTAAACCCCTTCGGGCCGATGTTTAAACGTGCATCTTTACCGGTATAAGTTTGGTTCATCTGGAAGATGTTGAAACGGATGGCCTGTTGTGCAGCCACATCACCTTCAATCAGGATATCACTTTCTTCCCATTTCGATGCCCATGCCGCAGCCTGATCGGCAAGCAGCTGGTCGAAACCCAGTTTCGATGCACGTGCTAAAACCTGGCTGCTTACTTCCTGCAGTTCGTTTTTAGCATAGTTCATGGAAGAAATATTCGTTGCAATTTTATAAATGGTGGCTTGTTCACCTTGTTTTAGGTTTACAGTGGCGGTAACACTTACAAATTTATCCTTATTTTCATTTGCTGGTGCAAAATCAATAGCCTGCCCATTAACCAATAAGCTTGACCTGGTAGCCGTGCATACTTCGAACTCCGTTTTCTTGGTTCTCAAAGTCAGGTAAGTGGTATCTCCGTCTTCCTTGCGGCCCACCTCATCCCAAAACTTCTCTTCGTAATTGGAGTCCTGGTTTTTTACGTCGCCATCAGTAAAAGAAGTAACCGAAAGCTGTCCGTCAAAGTTAAGTGCAGTTAACTGGTATTGTAACGCTGCCACTTCATCATCAGCAAGGCTGCAAAAACGCTTGGCAATAACGGCTATTTGTTTACCACTTGCCAGTTCTGCTGTGAAAGAACGTTGCAGGTATCCCTCTTTCATGTTAAGCTGACGCTGGAATGCAGAAACCTTAGCCTGGCTCAGGTCGATCACTTCACCATCAATACTCAGGTGTAAGCCAATCCAGTTTGCAGCATTCAATACTTTCGCAAAATAATCAGGGTAACCATTTTTCCACCAGCCTACGCGGGTTTTATCAGGGTAATAAACACCGGCTACATAATTTCCCTGTAGGGTTTCGCCCTGGTATTGTTCTTCAAAATTTGCCCGCTGGCCCATGCGGCCATTACCTATACTAAATATACTTTCAGATATCTTATTAAGATGAGGATCAAAACCCTCTTCTATAATATTCCACTCTTCTGCTTGTATGTAGTTCTTCATCTCTATCTCTTTATCCCTTAACCAGGGCTTTTATTTCTTCTACGGTAATTTCTGAAAGGTCTTTTACGTAAACGTGAGCACCTTTTAAATTCTCTGGCTGGCCTACGCCAACCACTTTCATGTTTGCGGCAAGTGCAGCATCTACACCAGCCTGTGCATCTTCAAAGACCACGCTTTGTGCAGGTGACACGCCAACCATGGCGGCACCTTTAACAAAAACCTCTGGATCTGGCTTGGAAGCCGAAACAAGGTTACCATCAACAATGGCGTCAAAGAAATGGGTAAGCTGAGTACGCTCCAAAATAACACCGGCATTTTTACTGGCTGAACCCAGGGCTATTTTAATTCCGGCTTGTTGTAAAGCGGTTAATAAATTGATGGTACCTGGTAACACTTCTGCAGCAGTCATCTTGTTGATCATACTTACATATTGTGTGTTTTTACTGGTCGCCAGTACTTCTTTCTCCTCCGCTGTTTTCTCTACCCCACCCCAATTAAGGATCATGTCGAGGGAACGCATGCGGTTCACCCCTTTCAGGTGTTCATTCTGTGCTTCGGTGAAATCAAACCCCATATCGTTGGCCAGTTGTTTCCAGGCCTTGTAATGATAGACGGCTGTGTCAACCAGCACGCCATCAAGATCGAAAATGCAGGCTAAATTTGAATTTGTTGTCGGTTCTTGCATATTATTTTAAAGCTAAAACCATTGATCCTTTTGCTGGAACGGTAATGGTTTTAATTTGATTAATGGTTTCTCCAGTGATGACATTGGTAGCTGTAGTAGCCGTAGCCATACGCTCATCAAACCTGGAGGTATCTAAAGATAGTTCTTTATCTTCTGTATTAATGATGACCATAACGGTGTTGGAATCGTTATACCTAAAGTACACATAAATGCCATCTTGTGGTACATATTGCATCAGCTTACCTGTTTGCAAGGCATCATTGTTTTTACGGAAGTTAGCCAGTGTACGGAAGTGATTAAATGCATCATTTTCTGCTGCGGTACGACCTTCAGCCTTGAATTTATTGGTCGCATCGCCTTTCCAGCCACCCGGGAAGTCAGAGCGAACCAAACCATCAGGGTTGGAGAAGTTTTTCATCAAAATTTCTGTACCGTAGTATACCTGCGGAATGCCTCTCATGGTTAACAATAAAGTCATACCTGCTTTATATTTCTGGATGTCTTCATTTACCATAGAATAAAAACGGCTCATATCGTGGTTATCCAGGAAGATGACGTTTCTTGTGGCATCCTGGTAAAGGAAATCCTGTGCAAGGGTAGCATATAAACGGTAAATGCCGTCCGTCCAACCAGATTTGCCGTTAAGGGCTTCATATATGGCATCTTTTAAAACGGCATCGGTAATACCGGGTAACTTGGTGTCAAAACCACCATTAACTGTGTTGCCTCCGGTAAAGAAAGCCTGGCTGGCTACTGAGTTTACTAAGGTTTCTCCGAAGATACCCAGTGTTGGGAACTCAGCGCGCATTTTCTCTGCCCAGTCGGCAAGGTAAACCGGATCGCTGTAAGGATAAGTGTCTAACCTTAAACCATCGATACCTGAGTACTCCACCCACCAGATATGGTTTTGGGTAAGGTAGTTCTGTACAAAAGGATTGCGTTGATTTAAATCGGGCATGGTAGGCACGAACCAACCATCTAGCATTCTTTTTTTGTCGGCAAGGGAACCATGAATATCCATCACCGGCTGATCGCGGTAGCTGGTTTGTGTATAAGCTGGCCATTGGTTTAACCAGTCTTTCATGGGCATATCAGTATACAGGTAATGTCCAGTACCGATGTGGTTATGAACAACATCTTTTACCACTTTCATGCCTTTGGCATGAACCTGTTCTACATAACTTTTGAACAATTCATTGGTACCATACCGGGCATCAATTTTATAATGGTCGGTAGCAGCATAACCATGGTAAGAAGCCAATGGCATGTCATTCTCTATCTCGGGAGTCATCCAGATGGCAGTAACACCTAAATCCTTGAGGTAATCAAGGTGGTTAATTACGCCTTGTATATCACCACCATGGCGGTAATACATGGAATCGCGGTTTAATTTGGTTTCCTGCATGCCTTTAACCACATCGTTTTTAGGGTCGCCGTTAGCAAAACGGTCTGGCATTAACAGGTAGATCAGGTCTTTGCTGGTTACACCCTGTATGCGGGAGGCCGATTGATCTCTGTTTTTCAGTTCGTATACGTACTGTAATTTCTTTTTACCGTTTTGTGTAAACACAATAGGGAATTTTCCGGCTTTTGCATCATTGGAGATGGTCAGGTCCAGGAAAAGGTAATTAGGGTTCTCCACCTTGTGAACTTTCACTAAGGTAACACCCGGGTAGTTAAGTTGTGCTTCTGTAGCGGCAATGTTCTCACCATGTACCAATAGCTGCAGCTGGGGGTTATGCATACCTACCCACCAAAACATGGGTTCTATACGGTCTAACTTTTGAGCATTAACCGTTTGGTTGGCTAACAGGATAAATAGGATGAAGATTAATTTTCTCATTACTTACAATTTAGTTTGACTGGTTGAGAGAGCACTTTACATTAAAAAACCCTGCAAGAAAACTTATTCCTGCAGGGTATATTGAAAAGAGATTAGATTTTAACGAGGGTATATTTCAACGTTTTGGTATTTAAGGTGATGGTATAAGTACCAGCAGCTGGCACCTTAATATTTGCACCGCCCAGATCCGCATTGCCGCCACTACCTCCGTAGTTTACATCCCAAGCACCGTTTTTTCTGAATTTTAATTCACCGGCATTTAAGGGAGTAGTGATGGTCCACTGCCCTTTGACATAGGTCATCTCGGTATCGCCATCCCATCCTTTTGCTGTAGCATCACCAATGATCCCGAAAACTACGGGTGTGAAAGTGATGGTATTTACATTAAGGTCAGCAACGATTTCAAAAGCACCTGCAGCAGGAGCCATAATATCGCCACCCGTGGTGCTGATTTTACCTGCACCGCCGGTACCGTAAGCATTATCCCAGTTTTTAGCGGTAGTAATTTTGAAAGCCAGGTTACCTGGGGTGAAACCGATGATACCCGTGTAAACGCCGTTTCCAGTTTCCGAAACCAGGCTATCTGCCCTTTCTGGTGCCCAACCCTGGTAAGCGCCCGGTACGTATACCCATGCGGTTAACGGGAAAGGTTTTGCATTTAAGCTTACCACGTTACTGTATACCGGTGTAACAGCATTGGAAATGGACGATTTTATACGCATTTCAACATCCGTGCCTGCGGTAAATGGCAGGTTTAGGGCAAGTAACAGGTTATTCAGTTCTAAACCATTGAAGGTTTTTGTCAATGCATTAGTCTCTAACAAAAATTCTTTAACGGTGGTAAAGTTATCACCTTTAACAGCTACTTGTAAAGTGTTGCTGATGGCAGCCTGGTAACCGAAATCGGCGTTAGTCCAGTTTACGGTGATCACTTCTTTATCCAGCATGGATTTATCTAAGGCCACGGTGGTTACAGAAGCACTAAAAGTGCCCCCGTTACCGCTTGTAGCGATCAGTTTAGTTTCGTCCTTCTTACAGGACCATAGTCCCATGGTCATTAAACCCAGGGCTACAGTTTTTATGATGAATGATTTCATAACTATTTCAAATGTTTAATTAATAACCTGGATTTTGTACTAAGTTGGTGTTGGCAATTAAATCTGCCGTAGGAATTGGGTAAATGTTTCTCGTTTGAGCAACACCCGTTCCCGCTTTAACGCCACCTTTGAAAGGCCATACGTAAGATGATTCTGTGAATCTTTTGTAACGTACTAAGTCTGTACGTCTGAAACCTTCCCAGTACAATTCACGAGCACGCTCATCAATGAACATGTTCACATTTAATACCGCAACGTTTCCAGTTGCATTACCATACGCACGTTCACGCAGTTTATTAAAATAAGTTAGGGCTGTAGCCTGGCTACCACCACTACCACCACGGGCAACTGCTTCACCGTAGATTAAATATTGCTCCGCTAACCTGAACAATGGAAAATCTAAAGAAGCATAAGTACCACCATTTGAAGGGGTTGGAACATCTTTAGAAGTGGTGTTTCTGAACTTGGTAATTCTTAACCCGTCAGAGAAAACAGCAACATCATCGTTCGCCACTTTTGTACCGAAGAACATGGCGCGTTTATCAGTAGCACCACTGTAGTCAGTAAACAATAATGGCAGGTTACTTCTACTTCTGTTACCACCCCAGCCACCGTTAGGAATACCGAATGAGCTTGGATTCATCTCTGCATTAACCGCAGCGTTGATCAGGTAAGTAGTACCCCCAAAGTTTTCGCTTTTAAAACCATCATAGTTGATGGTCATAATAATTTCGTTGCTACTGGTTTCTTTGCTGTCTGTTCTAAACAGGTTTTTATAGTCTTTGGTTAAAGAATAACCTGCATCAATTACTTTTGAAGAGTAAGTGATGGCTTCGGTGTATTTAGCTGTACCCGTATAAACTTCAGCATTCAGGTAAAGTCTGGCTAATAAAGCCCAGGTTGCACCCTGATCTGCACGACCATATTCGTTTGAACGTGCTGCCGGAATTTCTGACTCAATAGCCAACAATTCTGACTCAACATATTTGAACAAGTCTGCACGGCTAATTTGTTTCGGAGAAACCTTACCAATCAGGTCAGCTTCAGTTACGAAAGGTGGGTTACCAAAGTTATCCATCAATACCCAGTATTGGAATGCACGTAAGAAACGGGCTTCTGCTCTGTATTTTTGAATCTCTGCGGCATCAGCACCTGTGATGTTACGTTCGGCCAGTTTTTCTGGGGTGCTCTCTCTTAAGAATTCATTAGCTACGGTAATCTGGTACATACTTCTTGAGTATAAACCTCTCAGGAAGATGTTGTCTGTAGACCACAATGAAGTATTTATTTCTGGCAGGCCTACGTCGCCCCATGAACAAATCGCTTCGTCTGTAGGTAATTCCTGTGCTGTCCAGAATAACCTCAGGAAATCAGAGAAACCTGGATCTAAACCACCAAGGTCACTTGCACCAGAACCACCTGCTCCGGTTAAACCGAAACTAGCGTATATTTTAGTTAATGATTGTTTATAACCTGCCGGCGTATTGTATACATCGGTAGCTGTTTTATCGTTAACTGGTGTTAAGTTCAGGTCATCCTTTTTACAAGAAACAACTGACACCAATAAAACCAGGGATAAGGTTAATATTTTATGTAATTTTTTCATTCTTCTTCTTTTTTAAAAAATTAAAACCCAAGGTTTAAGCCTAAAGAGAACGTTCTAGGTCTAGGGTACATACTGTAATCTATACCGTTTGAAACTTCAGGATCGATACCATTATAGTTAGTGATCACGAAAACGTTTTGTACGTTAGCAGAGATCCTAAGGTTAGCGGTACCATTTCTTGAAATGTTGCCTGCATTAAATCCAAGACTAATATTGTCCATCTTTAAGAAAGAAGCATTTTTGATATAGTAATCGCTCAGGTATTGGTTGGTCCTAAAGTTGGTAAATAACACGTCTGGGTTTGCATTATTAACCAAAGCACTAGGGCTTAAAATATTTGATCTTACACCCAGGTTAGATGAAATGTTATCGTATACGTAATTACCTAAACTTGCTCTTAAAACAGTGCTCGCCGTCCATCTTTTGTAGTTTAGTGAGGTTGTGAAACCAAACAGGAACTGAGGCTCTGGAGATTTGTAGTAATACTGATCGCTTGTGTTAATTACACCGTCATTGTTTAAGTCGGCATATACACCTTCCAAAGGCACACCTGCTTCATTATATACTTGTTTGTACACGAAGAAAGTTCCCGGAATCTGGTTAGGGGTATTGTATTTAACGTTGATTCCTGTACCGCCTGTAATTGTACCTGCGTCAATTTTGAAGTTTTCATCAGGGTTAAGGGTCAGGTTAGTCACCATTCTTTTGTTGTAAGCCGCGTTGAAACCAAAATCCCAGTTTAGGTTTTCGCTTTTAATAGCGCTGAAGTTTAAGCTGGCTTCAATACCTTTATTTTCCATGTTACCCACGTTAGTGGTTAACCTGTTGCTAAAGTTAGTTCCTACCGGAATGTCAATTGTACTTAACAAATCTTTGGTTTTTTTGTAGTACACATCTACGCTACCGTAAAGGCGACCGTTAAAGAAACCGTAGTCGATACCTGCATTGTAAGTTTGCGTAGTTTCCCATTTCAAATCAGGATCGTAAGCTGCTGGAGAATAGTAATCGTAAAAAGTATCACCAACCTGGTATTGACCAGTGTTTGAGTTTAAGTAATATTTAGACAGGTAGTCGTAATTTCCGATACCATCCTTGTTTCCTGTAGAACCGTAGCTCAAACGAACTTTTAAGTCAGAGAACACTTTACTGTCTTTCAGGAAATCTTCATTGATTGCTCTCCAGGTGAAACCTGCAGATGGGAAATAACCCCAACGGTTTTCTTCAGAGAACTTTGAAGAAGCATCCGCTCTCATTGTTGCTGAAACAATATACTTATCGGCTAACGTATAGTTTAAACGACCATAGTAAGAAAGCAATTTGTTTTGCTCAATACCGAATGGGAATTTAGGCGTTATAAGTACGTCGCCGGCGGCATTACGCTGATCAAAATTGTATCTTTTATCTTTATTATCATAATAACCATAACCCGCAGTGGCGTTAATGTTACTGTTGATACCAGTTAAGTCTTTTGCATAGCTTAAGTAAGCTTCTACAAAAGTGTTGGTTTGATTATCCAGGAATTGAGTCATTGACCCTTTCGTAGCGGCACTTTGTGCTGCATAAGCCGGAGTTCTTGTCCAACCCTGTCCTTTAGAGATATCGTAACCAACGTTAACATTTGCATGTAATTCTGGTAAGAAGTGGAATGAATAATCTAACTGTGCATTACCGAATGAACGATCGGCTTTAGCATTGTTATTTTGTAACCTTACTAAACCAACCGGGTTTCTAGGTGCGTTTGGATTTGGCACATCACCAGCAATCCATTCGTAGTAGTTTCCAAAATTGTTTTGCGCATGTACCGGTTGTGTAGGGTCAAACTGTAATGCTGCACCTACTGCACCTGTATTTGCGAAACGAGAGTTACTCAAGGTACCTTTCAGGTTTAAGTCAATTTTCAAATGGTTATCAAACAAACTTGGAGAGATACGGAATCCACCTGAAGCACGTTTTAAACGGTCGGTAATTAAAGAACCTTGCTGATCAAGGTAGCCGAAAGATACGCGGTAAGGCACATCTTTAAAGGAACCTGCGATACTTAAGTTATTATCAGTAGTAAAAGTATTACGGAAAATCTCATCCTGCCAGTTGGTATTTGCATCACCTAATAGCGAAGAGAATGTATGGGTAGGATCATCATCATAAGCCCTGTCGTTAGCCGCTACATACTCGCGGATTTGCGCTGCAGATAACATATCTACTTGTTTAGCGATTGTTCCGAAAGAAGCTACAGTGCTGAAGTTAATATCCGGTGCACCTGATCTACCTTTTTTAGTGGTAATTAAGATCACACCGTTTGAAGCACGTGAACCATAAATAGCAGTTGCATTGGCATCCTTTAATACGGTGAACGTTTCAATGTCATTTGGATTGATCAACGTCAGAGGATTCGCAGCGCCTCTAATTTCCGAACCACTTAATGGAATTCCATCCACTACGATCAATGGATCGTTACTTGCATTTAAGGATGCACCACCACGGATACGGATCACACTTCCTGCACCTGGTTGTCCACTATTAGGCGTAATTTGAACACCGGCTACTTTTCCAGAAATTAATTGCTCTGGTGTAGTGATGTTACCTGTCTGAAAATCTTTAGATGAAACGGTACTTACCGATCCTGTTAAATTCTTTTTCTGAACCGTACCATAACCAATAACCACAACTTCATTCAGGTTTTGCGCATCTGGCTTTACCGTAAAGTCTAATTGTGTCTGACCTGAAATTTTAACGGTTTCTTCTGTCGGACTGTAACCTACGTAACTTACAGTTACCACATGTGAACCTGCAGGCAAACCTGTTAAACGGTAGACTCCATTTACATCTGTGGTTGTACTTCTATTCAATGCTTTAATCTGGATTGATGCCCCTGGAAGAGAAGTTCCAGTCTCATCGAAAATAGTTCCGGCGAGGGAGCTGGTTTGTGCCTTTGCTACAAAAGTCGACAAGACCATTAGTAACAGTAAACAAGGCTTAAGAAGGTAAAATACTTTCATATTTGAACTCGTGTTTGTGGATAAATATTTGATAAACTTTCCTAGTGTTTTACACTAAGTCTAAATTTACACCAGTAAACTATAATTCAAAATTTAATATTAATATAATTTCAATAGCCATATTTTATATTCCGTAAATCAAAAAAATAGCTAAATTATTGTATGATTAAGGTTTTTTAAAATGCACTATTCCCAATCGTTCCTATTGATCGTCAATATATTATAAAGCTATTTTCAAAAAAACGGTGTGAAAAATACACTAAGTCTTTTTTTATACTATTTTCGGGAACGTTACCGGGAACGTTCCCGAAATTTTAGCAATTTTTTTCAGTCCACCAGTCACGAAGACAGCGGAATTCTGCGCGTTTTGCCTAAAACCTTGAAAGTTTTTGTTAAAAAAGGGCGCTTTTTAGCCCTGAAAAAATTGGTTGTTTTAACGAAATTTAAGCTTGCTTTTCAGTTGATTTTCGCTTTACCAATTTAGAGTCTAAAACCACCATTTGGTTGCTGTTTACCGCACCTGGATTTTCGAGCATTTTGAACAAAAGTGAGGCGGCTTCAATGCCGATACTGGTGGCCGGCTGGGTAATGGTAGTTAAAGAAGGATTGAGTAAAGGAGCGATCTCCAGACTGGAAAATCCAATAACCTTTACCTCATTAGGAATGGAAATATTCAGGTCGTAACAAGCGTAATAAGTGGCAAAAGCTAAACGTTCTACCGATGTAAATACGCCGTCAGGTTTCAGCTGTTTCAGCATCTTTTTCAGGATGATATTATTTTCCTGGTAACTGTTACTGCAGTCTACCACAAGCTGGTCGTCAAAAAGAATCTTATGTTTCTGGAGTGCATCAAGGTAGCCCTGCATCCGGGTGTGTCCAATAGAAAGGTTTTTATTAATTACCAGGTAGGCGATGCGTTTACAACCCTGTTTAATCAGGTGCTGTGTAGCGGAGAAACTGCTTTGGTAATCGTTGGTAATGACCCTTGGGGTGTTGATATCTTCGTATACCCGGTCAAAGAAGACCAGTGGCAGGCGTTTTTGTGCCAGTTCATTAAGATAGGTATGGTCGTTGGCCTCTCCTGATACCGACATGATGATGCCATCGGCCCTGCCGTTATGTAAATGCTGGATAAAGGACACTTCCTTCTCAAAGTCATCACCAGTTGCATAAATGAGGATGTGGTAACCTTTTTCACGTGCAATCCTCTCGATGCCATGTATGGCCAGTGAAAAGAAGTTATTAGCCAGTTCGGGAACAATAACCGCAATGGTTTTGCTACGCTGTTCTCGCAGGTTACTGGCATAATGGTTTGGCATGTAATGAAATGCCTTGGCCGCCGCTAAAATGCGTTCCTTGGTTTCCTTATTAATATCACTGTTATCGCGAAAAGCCCTGGATACCGTTGATGTCGATAAATTCAGGGCTTTTGCGAGTTGTTTAATGTTAATGTTTTGCATCAGGCTCCTCTTTCCATCTCCATTCACCTGCAATCTTTAAAGGAAGTTCAAGGCCGCTATCAATTAAGAATTTTTGCAGTTCAGCGTCAGATTGTCTTTTTACAGGCAGTGTTGCTGTATTAGCTAATGCATAGGTCAGCATGGTACTGTACCTTACCGTATTTTTCAATCCTTGCTCATCAACCAGCGAAAATGAGTCGCCATTGGAATGATAAAATGCACCTGCGTTATTTGGAAGTTTTCCGCCATAACCCCCACCTACAGGAATTCCGTGCATCAGAAACGGCTGGTGATCGCTGTGCAAACCTGCTGCAGCATGAAATAAATTTTTAAAACCGGTATCTAGTTTGTTAATCGAAGCACCCCAAGTTGTGAACAGATCTTTCATTTCTGCACGACTGGTGGTAAAACCTTTAGGGTCGTTGGTCATGTCGTAATTCAACATGTATTTTACCTCATCCAGCTTGCCGGCAGCATCAGCAGCAGCCACATAGGCCTTAGAGCCCAATAAGCCTTGCTCCTCGCCCATAAATAAAACAAACTCAATGGTACGGTCATTATTTAACTTTAGCTTCTTAAATGCCCTTGCCTGATCGATAACGGCAAAAGAGCCGATGCCATTGTCTATGGCTCCGGTTGCCAGGTCCCAGCTGTCCAGGTGTCCACCCACTACAATTTTTTCCTGTGGCATCTTTTTACCTTTAAGGGTGGCCACCACATTACGGGCTTTAATTAAACCCGAAAAGTTAGTCATAGTCAGGCTTGCGTAAGCAGGTGTAGTTTTAAGGGATTCCTTAATCTTAGTGCCGTCTTCCAAACCTACACAAACAGCAGGAACTGAAATTAATTTACCAGTTACGGAGGCTGTACCGGTTAAGAGCACATTATTTTTTACGGTATTGATGATAATTACCCCAACTGCACCATTTTCTATCGCCAAAGCGGCTTTTTCTGAACGGTGCAAACGTGGTGTACCTGCCGGTGATCCAGGCAACACGCCCAGGTATACCAATGCAATTTTACCTTTCACCTTTCCCTGATCCTTAAGGTAATCGTCGGCCAGGCCATTGCCCAGGTCCCCCACTTCGGCGGTTACCTGTGCTTGAACAGGTGAATGTGCAAGCGCTACGGATGCGACTTCCTCCAGGTTGCTGGCCGAAGGGCCAATTTTAGTGCTATTGGTTAAACGGCTCCAGCTTTCTACTTCAAAAGGCTGGTAACTTACTTCATAGCCGTATGATTTTAACAGGTTATAAGCATAGGTCTCCGCTTTAGCACCGTTTTCCGAACCGGTTAAACGGTGTCCAATTTCTGTTGATGCTGCTTTTAAATTGGAATAGGCCGCAGAATGGGATTGTACATCGCGGTTAATCGCAGAAAATTCTTTGTTAAAATTGTCTTGCGCAGTAAGGGATAAGCTGCAGCTAAGTAATAACGACAGACCAATTAGTGCCTTCATATGTATCTTCTATTTATTTTTTTCTCTCAGTAGTATATCGCACCAATTGTTCCAGTCCAGTACGTGCATCGCCAGGATCAAAGGTTTGCAAAATAGCAAAAGCTTCTTCCTGGTATTCTAGCATCTTGTCATGGGCATAACGAACCCCATCCATCTCATTCACGAAATTAATGATTTCCTTTATTTTCAAAGGATCATCTTTATGATTTTTAACCAGGTTAATCATCCGCTTCTTCTCCGCCTTATCCGCACGGTTCAGGGCATAGATTAAAGGTAAGGTCACTTTCTTTTCTTTGATATCGATACCTATGGGTTTACCCACATTGTCGGTTCCAAAATCAAATGTATCATCTTTGATCTGAAATGCAATACCAACTTTTTCACCAAAGAGGCGCATTTTTTCAATAACTTCATCACTGGCCCCGGCCGATGCAGCACCACAGGCACAACAGGAAGCAATTAAGGAAGCTGTTTTCTGACGGATCACATCGAAGTACAAACCCTCACTGATGTCCATCCGGCGAACCTTTTCAATCTGCAGTAATTCGCCCTCACTCATCTGTTTCACTGCTTCCGATACAATCTTCAGCAATTTAAACTCCTGGTTATTCACAGAAAGCAACAAGCCTTTGGCCAGCAGGTAATCGCCAACCAATACGGCAACTTTATTTTTCCATAAGGCATTGATAGAGAAAAAGCCACGACGCTCGTAGGCATTGTCTACCACATCATCATGCACCAGGGTGGCAGTATGCAGCAATTCGACAAGGGCAGCACCGCGATGGGTAGATTCGAGGATACCACCACAAAGTTTAGCCGCAAAAAAAACAAACATGGGGCGAATCTGCTTGCCTTTTCGCTTTACAATATAATGTGTAATGCGATCGAGCAAGGGGGCATCGCTGTGCATGGATGCTTTGAATTTCGCTTCGAAAACCGAAATATCCGCAGCTATGGGTAGTTTAATCTGATTTATTCCCGGCATTCAGGTTACAAAGTTATTCACAAACATAATTTAATTTCCTTTAATAAGGTGCAATAATAGCACCCTATTAAAGCTCGGCTTTCTGCAACTTAATGGCCGCATAGCCGCCCGCCACGTTAACGACCTGGTCTATCCCACGCGCTTTCAGAATAGAAGCGGCAATCATAGAACGGTAACCTCCGGCGCAATGGATATAATACTTTTCAGTAGGCCTAATTTCCGGCGTCCAGTCGTTAATATAATCTAAAGGCAATAAAGCCGCATTTTCCAGGTACCCTCCTTCAAATTCACCCGGCTTACGCACATCAAGAATATTTACAGCTTCCCCGGCATCGTTTAAGTTTACAAAGGCCTCAGCCGATATCGATTCGATGCTTTCTACATCTTTTCCTGCAGCAATCCAGGCATCCATGCCACCTTCCAGGTAACCAATGGTATTGTCGTAACCTACCCTCGACAGGCGTGTCAGGGCTTCCTGCTCCTTACCTGGTTCCACAATGAGCAACAAAGGTTGCTCCAGATCAGTAATTAAGGAACCCACCCATGGCGCAAACTGGCCATTTAAGCCAATATTAACGGCCGATGGAATAAATGCCTGTCCAAACACTTCCGGATCCCTTGTATCGAGCAATAAGGCGTCCGTACGATTAGCTAAAAGCTCAAAAGCCTCCGGATCTAAAGGATTAAGGCCTTTTTCATACACCTTGTCTACATTTTCATAACCGAGTCTGTTTAAGGCGGCATTTTTAGCAAAATATTGTGGCGGCGGTAAAATACCTTCCGTTACTTCTTTAACAAACTGATCTTTGGTACTTGCTTTCAAGGCATAATTCACCTCTTTCTGGTGGCCTAAAGTATCAAAGGTTTCCTTGCTCATATGTTTACCACAGGCAGAACCTGCACCGTGAGCCGGATAAATCAGCACCTCATCAGGCAGGTTTAATATTTTATGATGAAGTGAATCATATAATGTGGCAGCCATGTCTTCCATGGTCAGCTCGCCTTGCTGCGCTAAATCCGGGCGACCTACATCACCGATAAACAGGGTGTCGCCCGTGAACACACAATAAGGTTTGCCAGAGGCATCTTTCAATAAGTAAGAAGTCGATTCGGGCGTGTGACCCGGGGTATGCAATACAGTGAGGGTAATATCTCCTATTTTGAACACTTCTCCGTCAGCAGCCACCACCGATTCAAAGGAGGTATCGGCCGTAGGACCATAAACAATCTTGGCACCCGATTTCCTGGCCAGGTCAATATGTCCTGATACGAAATCAGCATGAAAATGCGTTTCAAATATATACTTTATCGTGGCGTTGTTGCGTGTTGCTTTATTCAGGTAGGCATCCACCTCTCTAAGTGGATCAATAATGGCGGCTTCACCATTACTTTCTATATAATAGGCGGCTTCAGCCAGACAGCCGGTATAGATTTGTTCTATTTTCATCAACAATAAATTTAAAAACACAAAACTACGCTATTATCGCGTAAAACTAGGCACTGAGTTCGCCACGGAGGGATTGTGACATCAATTTTGAAGTTTCATTTACGCTTAAACCCAGTCCCATTACGTACATAAGTTTAGTTACTGCAGCTTCGAATGTCATGTCATAGCCACTTACCACACCCATTTGCTGGAGCATTTTACTGGTTTCATATTTACCGAGTTCTACCGAGCCAACCTGGCATTGAGAAATGTCGACAAGTATTTTACCAGCATTAATAGCTTCCTGCAATGCATCTATAAACCAGGCTTCTGTGGTGGTATTTCCGGCACCAAAAGTTTCGAGAATAATGGCATCGACTGAAGAACGTGTAACCGCCTCTACCGCCCACTTGCTGATTCCGGGATACATCTTTAATACACCAATATTCGCATTTAAGTTGGCATGAACTTTCAATGGCCCTGCAGGCACCTGGTTAATGTAGTTTTTAAAAAAAGTAAGATGAACACCCGCTGCAGCGAGTTTATGATAATTGGGTGTGCGGAAGGCTTCAAAATTCTCAGCGTTATATTTAATGGAGCGGTTACCACGAAACAACTGGTAATCAAAGTAAATACACACTTCAGGCACCATCGCCTTGCCCTGTTTTTTTGTTGCGGCAATTTCAAGGGCGGTAATAAAGTTCTCTTTAGCATCAGTTCTGATCTCACCGATGGGCAGTTGTGAGCCCGTCAGCACCACAGGTTTACCAAGATTTTCCAAC
>NZ_JAZQNU010000049.1:0-1648 GCF_045627485.1 Pedobacter sp.
GTTGGTGTTACTGTAAATCCGTCTTTGGTTGACTGGATGTTATAGGCAGGTTGTGCATTACTTTCAGCCTCGCCATCAAATTTATTTGACCGGTATCCTACATCGAATGCAAAATACGGTTGTATTACAGAATAATTAAAATTCTTTTCGAATCCTACTTTGAAGGCGATATCTTTCATTTGACCATTGATCACTTCGCAGTTATCACAATTGTTAGCAAATGAAACCTCTCTATTTAAAAAATTTCCGTTTAAACGGTAACTCCAGAGGTTATCATTGAATTTGATGATATAACTATTGAAATAGGAAGTTAAATAATTATCCGTATTTGACTGGTTGAATAATTTAGGCATCTGGGTATAATTATAGCCGCGAACACCAAGACTGTAATTATAGTTCCCATCGCGCTGGCTGAAAGCCATAAAAGAAATCAACGTAAATGAAATAACAAGTAAGATTTTTTTCATACAGGTAATTGTGCCTTTAAGTTTGCGAAAGTATTAAAATTAACACAGTTTCCATGAAGATCAACTGTAATTATTAATCACTTGCTCAACTATTAGACCAATTCTGTTAAATACTATTCCTTATCTTTCTCCTTATCAATTTCACTGTCTTCTTCACTTTCTAATTCATACGACGGCCGTGCTGCGTCATAGGCCTGAGCAAGTGGTTGCTGCTCGGTTGTTCCTTCCATCGATGCATGGATCACGCCACTAAACTCAGATGGTTCTTCACTGGTTTGCGACTGTTCTTTATCGTCCATTTCCTGGCTCCGCTCGTCCTGGTTTTGATCATTCAGACTTTGGTTTTCCTGATTTAGGTTTTCCTGGTTTTGAACATTCTCGTTTTCGTTCTCTGGAAAATTCATAATAGTAGGTTTTAAGTGTTTTCTGATTTAACAAAACATTTGCAAAAGTGTTTTCCCAGGATTTAAGGCCTTCCTACACCACTATGACAGCCAATAATTTGAAATGACTAACTTTGTTTGACAACAATTACTGCGATACAATGACCTATAAAGAAAAATTAACCGCAATACGCAAACAAATGGAGGCAGATAATGTACAGGCGTACCTGATTCCTTCTGCCGATCCGCACATGAGCGAATATTTGCCAAAACATTATAAATGCATTCCCTTTGCCTCGGGTTTTCGGGGTTCGGCCGGAACTTTAGTAATTACCCAGGATTTTGCTGGTTTGTGGACGGATTCCAGGTATTTCGAACAAGCCGCAGAGCAACTAGCAGATAGTGGTTTTGAACTGGTGAAATTGAAAGTGCAGCATATGCCCGAATATATCGACTGGTTAAACGATACTTTAGCGCCAGGCGATGTGGTGGCGACAGATGAGAAGTTGCTGTCCATTCTATCCGGAGATTTATTAACGCTCAACTTAGGAAAAAAAGGAATTACGCTAACCCATAAAGATTACCTGGATCCCATTTGGGAAAACAGACCAGCTTTGCCTACAGATGCCGCTTTTTTAATTGAAGACGAACATATAGGGCAAAGTGTAAGTGCTAAACTAGCGGAAGTAAGAGCCGCATTAACGAAACATCAGGCAGATTTCCATTTGGTTTCTTCTTTAGATGACATGGCCTGGCTTTTTAACATCAGGAAGTCGGATCGTAGCCATGTCGTTCTGT
>NZ_JAZQNU010000050.1:0-65171 GCF_045627485.1 Pedobacter sp.
GTGTTCCCGAAGGGATTCGAACCCCCATCATTAGAACCGGAATCTAACATTCTATCCATTGAACTACGGGAACAAGGCCGCAAATATATAGAAATCATTGGAATAAAGGGTATATTGAATCCAGAGAAAAAAAACTATTTCTTAGGTCGCCTGGTCTTGTTCAAATATAAACCGCTGGTCTAACTAAACCAATTTAGCGTAAATTATCAACCCCAAAATAACCACAAATTCCCTGAATTACCATTGTAAAAAGAACCATTTTCAAGTTAGGATTAGCTTGTATATAGCCGGTAATCAAGGTACAGCTGGAACACACTTTAGACACCCCTGAAACACTCCTAGTACACCCAAACTGATCTGATCGGTAAGGCAAAGGTGTAAGAAATGTAGTTCACGAAACAACTTGTTATAGGTGCTGGTCAGTGTATAATTCAATTACTTACAAGAAACTGATGGCGTGAATATGCTGCATTCAAATTAACTTGGCTTCAACAACCAGATTCTAAAAATAAAACCCCACTTTTGCAAACCCGAATAAGAAGTATAAACATGTAAGAAAAGCGTAGTATTTTATGGAAGAATTGATTGTTGAAGAAGTGGTTGAACTGGTTGAGAAGGGTGACGATGCACAATTAAAAGTCTTTTTAGATAACCTGAACATCTCTGATGTAGAACATCTGATCAACGAACTTCCCCAATACGCCGTAAAATTTTTAGATACGCTGGCCGGTAAACGTGCCGTTAATGTATTTAGAATTCTTGACTTTCCAACTCAGGAAAGGATAATCAAAAAACTTTCTGGTCCAAAACTGGCCGAATTAATCAACCTACTTCCTCCCGACGACCGTACCTCGCTTTTCAGTGAGCTTAAAGGTGATGCCGTGGCTAAACTGATTCAGTTACTACCGGCAACTGATCGCATAGAAGCCCTGTCGCTTTTGGGTTATGAGGAGAACAGTGTAGGCCGATTGATGACCCCAGATTACGTGGCTGTCAAAAAGGACTGGACGGTAAGCCGGGTACTGGAACACATCAGGCGTTACGGTAAGAACTCAGAAACCATTGATGTAATCTATGTAATTGGTGACAAGGGCGTATTGTTAGACGATATCAGGATTCGCGAGATCCTATTGGCAAGTCCTGATGTACTCATAGGCGACCTCGCCGATAACCGTACCATTGCGTTAAAAGCAAGCGACCCTCAGGAAGAAGCGATTAATGTATTCCGGATGAATAACCGGGTGGCGCTTCCGGTAGTAGATGATCATGATATTTTATTAGGTATTGTTACCGTTGATGATATCCTTTGGGTAGCTAATGAAGAGTACACCGAGGATATGCATAAAATAGGGGGTACCCAGGCACTAGATGAGCCTTACCTCGATATGCCTTTACTTGGCTTGGTTAAAAAGCGGGTGGGCTGGTTAGTTATTCTATTTTTAGGAGAAATGCTGACCGCTACTGCGATGGGTTATTTCGAGGCTGATATTGCAAAGGCAGTTATCTTAGCCATGTTTGTGCCTTTAATTATTTCCAGTGGTGGTAATAGTGGTTCACAAGCATCGACGTTGATTATTCAAGCAATGGCGCTGGGTGAAATTACCATAGGCGACTGGTGGAAAGTAATGAAGCGTGAGATCCTTTCAGGATTAATACTTGGTATTGTGTTAGGTACCATTGGTTTTACCAGAATCTTCGTGTGGACATTGTTTACAGATATGTATGGGCCGCATTGGGTGCTTATTGGTTTAACCGTAGGGGTAGCGTTGGTTGGTGTAGTGTTATGGGGTTCGCTCGCGGGCTCTATGCTTCCTTTATTGCTTAAGAAGCTAGGTGCTGACCCTGCTACGTCTTCTGCGCCATTTGTGGCTACCCTGGTTGATGTAACCGGACTTATTATTTATTTCTCAGTAGCAGTGATGTTTTTAGAAGGTATACTGCTCTGACCTGATCCTTTAAGTGTTTAATTTTGCACTGTCAAATCTGCCTATAACAAAAAATGCAGCTTTTTAGAAGCTGCATTTTTTGTTATTTACAACACCGTTATAAACAAAATATCAATTGGTCACCAATTAAACATTGAAACGGAAGTGCATAATATCACCATCCTCAACTACATATGTTTTACCTTCTACGGCAAGTTTTCCAGCTTCTTTACAAGCATTTTCTGAACCAAGGGTAATAAAGTCATTGTATTTAATTACTTCTGCACGAATAAAACCTTTTTCGAAGTCTGTATGGATCACACCGGCAGCTTGTGGAGCGGTAAATCCTTTAGTAATGGTCCATGCTCTTACTTCTTGTACTCCCGCTGTAAAATAGGTGTATAAGTCTAACAGGCGGTATGCTGCAACGATTAGTTTGTTAACTCCCGATTCGGTTAAACCTAAGTCGGCAAGAAACTCCTGACGTTCTTCGTAACTATCCAGTTCGGCAATTTCCGATTCTATTTTAGCTGAGATTACAAGTACTTCTGCACCTTCGTCTTTTACAGCTTCCTTAACTTTGTCAACATATGCATTTCCATTGATCACAGAATTTTCATCCACGTTGCACACATACATTACAGGTTTTTGAGTTAATAAACCCAGATCCTCAATATAGTCGAAATCATCATCATTCAACGCTGCCGAACGTACGGAATTTCCGCCTTCCAGGTGTGCTTTTACGATGCTCAGGATGTCGAAAGTTCTTTTGGCATCCTTATCGGTTTTAGCCATTTTTTCCACTTTCTGGATGCGTTTGCTCACCGTATCCAAATCTTTTAGCTGAAGTTCTGTATCGATAATTTCTTTATCCCTGATTGGGTCTACAGAACCATCAACGTGGATTACATTTCCGTCGTCAAAGCAACGCAATACGTGAATAATGGCGTTAGTGGCACGGATGTTTCCTAAAAACTGATTACCTAAACCTTCTCCTTTGGATGCACCTTTTACCAATCCGGCGATGTCTACGATTTCTATAGTGTTTGGCACCACCCGGTTTGGTTTAACCAACTCTGCAAGTTTGGTTAGCCTTTCGTCTGGAACAGTAATAACGCCAATATTAGGTTCGATGGTGCAAAAGGGGAAATTTGCTGCCTGCGCCTTTGCGTTAGATAAACAGTTAAACAAGGTAGATTTTCCAACATTAGGTAAACCCACTATACCACATTGTAATGCCATGAATGTATTTGTGTTAATTTTGGCGCAAAGGTATCAAAAAAATTAAAACCCGGGTGTAATAAACTTGCAGGGGGTTTAAAAATTCTTTATGTTTAAAGACACAAAAATAGATCAAACGTCATTACCAATGGACAATTTAGAAGAAACAAAAGGGGAGCTTTCAGAAGAACTTCCTCAACAGCCTTTAATCATTACCGAAGACATCAGGAGTTACCTGTACGATATGGCTAAATGGACAAAATTCTTGTCAATTGTAGGATTCGTCGTTGCTGCACTTGTGGCGATGATGGGCTTTGGAGCCGGGGCTTTTGTGTCAGTACTGGCTAAAATGAGTCCGGGAAACCCACTTGCAGCCATGGGAACGGGTTTTCTAACTGTATACTTTTTAGTAATTGCCCTATTGTATTTTTATCCAAGCTTATTGTTGTTTAAACATGCAAACGCTGCAAATAAAGCAACACTTTATGGCGACCAGGAAAGCCTGGCAGAGTCCATGAACAACCTGAAATCTTTTTTTAAGTTTTGGGGTATCCTAATGATTGTATTAATTTCATTCTATATGCTCACCCTTATACTCGTTATAGTAAGTGGTCTGGGTGCTGCAGTGGGTACTGCTTAATGTTATTAGCTTATTAAAAAAAAGGCCAGGGGGTAAACCTCTGGCCTTTTTTGTATATCAGCTGTACATCGGTATTAGACAAATACTGGTGTTTTGTGCTCAATGGTATATTTAAAGTTCTTAATTTCTTTCCGCAACAGGTGTTCAAAGTAGGGATTGATCATTTTGGACAGTCCCACGCCAATACCGCCGATAATTGGGCGGTAGGAGAGCACAATTTTTAATAGCGTCCCTCGTCCATCAAGAGTTTCCTCAAATTCCACTCGCCCTACATGTTGTACCAGCGGCGCATTGATGGAACGCCAGCCAATTAAGCGTCCTGGTTCGTCTTTCACAATTTCTGCATCCCATTTAATAGCGAAAACATTGCCCAAAACAGCAGTTTTCCAGGTAGACAAATGTTCATCCACCACTTCTACGTTCAGCATGTTGTGTAGGGTGCCAGGCAGGTTTTTTAAGTTCCGCCAGTAAGCATATACCTCAGCCGGAGGAAGGTCTATCTCAAAGTCACCCCTGATGTTAACGGCCTGTGGTCTTTTCGCGTCAATCCCCAGGTAATCGTAAAATATACATTTGCCGGTCACCCCGCGGTAGGCCATGTAAGCACCATAAAGAAAGCGGCCTTTTAATGGATTTTTTAACGACGATCCAATTAAAATGCCACCTAATAGCATAGATGCCAAACGTTCGTTAAGGCCCATATTTTCATAATGTTGCCTCTCGATGGCATAATTTCCAGACCGGGGCTTAAAGTGATTTTCAGTCTTCATAAGTTTGCTTTTTAATTACAGCGCCCAGCGCGTCAATTTGTTGAGGTGAGAGTGTTCCCCAGATTTGTTCCCATTGACCTTTTTCGTTTGGCCTCAGTTGAGTAACTGTTTTTCCACCCTGCTGGCAGCTGTAATAGGTTACTCCATCACTAGTCTCTTCAGGTCTTACCTGGAAAGGCTGCGTGCGACCGTCAAAGTCAACTTCGATCTTAAATTCGGGGTTTTGTGATTCAAATTCTGTCATCTTTAGGGGGTTGTGTTAGATTAAAACAGATAAAGCCACCGAGTGTTTTAAGGAGGCCGAAAAAGATCCGATTAGCGGCGATTTCTGCAGCCTGTAGCAATGCACTTAAAACATCAATAATCAATACGTTATAAATATTTTAAACTAGGTATAAATACCAAAAAAAATGGCGTATCTTTGCGCAAATTTTATGAAGAAAATAGTAGATTACAGAAAATTGTTAGGTGTACAAAAGGATGCCGAGCTTAAAGAATTAAAGACCATTTACAGGAATTTAATGAAAGATTGCCACCCTGATAAGTTCCAGGACAATGAAGAAGCTAAAGTAGAAGCGGAACATAGAAGTAAAGATATCATTGAAGCTTACCACTTTTTAGTGAGTATTGCACCGGAAACGCTTGCCTTATCAAAAGAAGAGTATGACCAAACCACAGGATTTTGCGGCATCGCAGATTTTACCTGGGAAAAAACAGTTTTAAAAGTGCATTTCCTTGACGGTAGTGGTTACGAATTTTTTGAGGTTCCACGTGCCGTTTATGTGAAATTAGTTAATGCAGATTCTCCAGGCCGCTTTGCGCGCAGACACATTTTTAGCGTATTCCCTTACAGGAACATTGCAAAAATGGAAACCGCGTAAGTTACCATCACGATATATTTTTTTAGCCTACTTTAGTCCTGTTTTCAGACTTTAGTAGGCTTTTTTGAGTTTTCCTGGATAGAATCACCTCCTGTTTCTACCTCCACTTCTCTTGTTGTTACCGCATAGGCGCTTGGGTGGATTTGAGTACCATACTTCACTGCATAGGCCTTGGTGAATTCTGCACCAAAGTAAAGAATGATTGATGAGTAATACGTCCATAACAGCAGGATGACCAATGAGCCCGCTGCACCGTAAGTACTACCCACATTACTTTTACTGATGTAAAAAGAGATCCCAAACTTACCAATCATAAATAATACAGCGGTTACAATGGCCCCAAGGGCCACATCTCGCCATTTGATTTCAGCGTCTGGCAGTACTTTGAATATCACGCCAAAAATAGACGAAATTACTACCAGGGTAACGATCTGGTTGATAATATAAAACAACACTACAGATACGTCTGCAAACCTCGCTGCCAGTCTGTTGCTAAAACCATCGATAATTGCTGTAACACCTAATGATACCAACAGCAGGAAACCTAAACTGATGATAACCGAGAATGATAACAGCCTGTTTTGTATTAATTTTAACCAACCTTTTTTTGGTTTGGGTTTTAATCCCCAAATGGTGTTAATGGAATCCTGAATCTCCGCAAAAACTGTGGTTGCCCCCACCAGCAGGGTAGCACCACCAATCATAATGGCGACCAGACTTTTACCACTAATGGCTGCTTTTTTTATCATGTCTTGCAACTGACTTGCAGTGTCTGGCCCCAGAAAACCTGCCAGCTGTTGATAAATTTGCCCTTCTATGGCTTCCCTTCCAAGAAAAAAGCTACATATTGCAATGATCACGATCATTAACGGCCCCATAGAGAAGACCGTATAATAGGCTAAGGATCCGCTTAGTTTCGTTACTTTATGATCCGAAAAGCCACCAAATGCATCTTTTAGAACTTCCCAGGACCCTTTTAATGTAATTTTTTTCATAATATCGGATTTAATTTAGCGTATATTTAAGAACAAAGTTCTAGTCAAAGTAGTTTTTAAAGAATGTTTGTTAATTAATGATTAATAAAAAATAATACATTTACTTCTGTCTCTTAACAACAAAAAGATGAAAAGAATATTTAATACAAATTATAACCACCAAAGTTTAGATTTTGGATTGTTAATTTTTCGAGTTGGATTTGCTTCCATTATGTTAATGCAGCACGGCTGGAAAAAGCTGGGTGTTGTATTGGGTGGTGGGGAAATACAGTTTGGTGATCCGGTAGGCTTAGGTATGACCGCATCTTTTTACCTGGTTATTTTTGCAGAAGTTTTCTGTTCTTTACTTGTCATATTAGGCCTTTTTACGCGACTTGCAGTGATTCCACTTATTATTGCGATGTCTGTAGCTTGTTTTATTGCTCATAGTGCCGATCCCTTTTCAAGACAGGAACCGAGTTTAATGTTCTTGATTGCCTTTATATTCCTGTTGTTTTCCGGACCTGGAAGATATAGCATAGACAGTATCATTTCCCGTAATACCAATAAACGCAGAACTTTTTAACAAACTTCATGTTAAATTAAGTTAAAGTTCACCTTGTAAATGTAGGTTAGCTCAAAATATTATGATGGAAGACGTAAATTTCAAAATTGTTATCGGTGTTGTATTTGTTTTGTTAGCCATATGGCTCATCATCAGGCGGCAGAATCATAAGGATAAAGAAGACTTGGAAGAACATATCAAAAACTCAGACCTGAAGAATGATAAACATGATAACCCTCATGTATAGAATTTAATATTTCGTCGTTATAGCTCATATGAACAAAGTTTTTTCAATTTGCTTGCTAGCGGTAACGCTATGGGGCTGCGGAATTAATAAACAAACACAACAGATCAAAGCCCTTGAGAAATGTACTTATAGAATTGCATCTGCAAATCAAATCTCCATTGCTGGTACGGATGTAAGAAGTATTCTTGAAAAAGATAACATTAACCTGGGCAGCTTACCAGGTTTAGCTTTAGGCGTTTTAAGGAAAGACATTCCGATGCGGGCGAAAATAAACCTTGAAATTTCCAATCCAACGGCAAACCTTGCTTCCGTAAATGAGTTTGAATATAAAATTCTAATTAACCAGGCTGAGATTGCAACGGGTTTTGTAAACCAACAAGTTGTGGTAAAACCGGGACAAAGCACCATAGTGCCGATAGATATTAACGCCAATGTTTTTCCTTTTCTAAATAACAAAAAAGTGATGGATGAACTGTCCAGATTTTTCAAAGCGGGTAAAGGTGGTCCTGAACAAAAAGGAATTGTTACTTTAAAGATCAAACCTAGTTTTATGATTGGAAAAACCCTGGTTAAATACCCTGGTTTTATCACCGTAGATAAAGAGGTAAGCAGCAAAATCCTCTTGTAAAATCTTTATAGCAGCTCTTGGGTCTTTCTAATTTTTAATTAAATTGGGAACATCAAATATATACAATGAGTTTCAGGTCCTGTAGAGCGTTTTTACTTCTTTTAATTGCCCCATATTGCCTTCATGCACAAGATGTGTCTATGGATGCCGCCACCATCAAACAAGGTTTAGAGGCCTTAAATGTAAGTGGGAGCGTATTGTATCTTGCTGCCCATCCAGATGATGAAAACACCCGTTTGCTGGCTTATCTTGCTAAGGAAAAGAAGGTACGCACAGGGTATTTGTCGCTCACTAGGGGCGATGGCGGACAAAACCTCATCGGTACAGAACAGGCAGATTATTTAGGTTTATTGCGAACACAGGAACTTTTAGCCGCAAGAAGGGTGGATGGCGCCGAACAATTTTTCACCCGTGCCAACGACTTCGGCTTCTCTACTAACCCAGAAGAAAGTTTCAAGATCTGGGATAAACAAAAAATATTAAGCGATGTGGTTTGGGTGATCCGTAAATTCCAGCCCGATATTATTATCACACGTTTCCCACCTGACTCCAGAGCCGGTCATGGTCACCATACGGCATCGGCCATGTTAGCCCAGGAAGCCTTTAAAGCAGCTGCCGACCCTCGTCAGTTTCCTGAACAGTTGAAGTTGGTTAAACCCTGGCAGGTTACCCGGGTGGTATGGAACACTTTCAATTTTGGCGGTAATAACACCACTTCCGAAGAGCAGTTGAAAATAGATGTAGGGGGGTATAATGTACTATTGGGTAAAAGTTATGGCGAACTTGCAGCCGCCAGTCGCTCCAAGCACCGGAGCCAGGGGTTTGGGTCTGCTGCCCAGCGTGGCACTGCTCACGAGTATTTTTATCCTCTTGCTGGCAAAATTGCAAAAGCTGATCTATTTGAAGGGATAGACTTAAGCCTTAATCGCCATGCGGGCATGGCTAAAGTACAGCAACTGCTTGACCAGGTTATTAAAGATTACCGGGTTTCGAATCCTGCAGCTTCTCTGTCCTCGCTTTTAGCCTTACGACAGGCTGCAAAGGCACTTCCTTTTAAACACGAATTATTAGATGAGCTTATTCTAGCCTGTGCAGGTATTTGGATAGAAGCCAATGTAGGCGCTGGAGTATACGCAGTTACAGCGCCTATACCCATGCAGTTACAGGTGGTGAACCGCGTTCCTGTAAAGCTGCCACTTCGTTTGCGTTTTACCAGTGGTAGTTTTAACCAGGAGCTTGTTTTGCAAGCTAACGAAATGCAGTCGGTTAAGTTCAATATTCCTCCGTCAACTTTAGAAACAACACAGCCATACTGGCTGGCACAGAAACACCCTCTTGGAAACTATATTGTTGATTCTTTGGCCTTGCGGGGTCTGCCGGAGAATCCTGATCCTGGCGTTTTTCAGCTATCGGTTTTCTTTGGCGATGAAGAAATTAAGGTGCAACGGCCACTGGTTTATAAGTTTACAGACCCTGCCAGGGGCGAGATATATCAGCCACTTGTGGTTGCTCCACCGGTAACGGCAAACCTGTCGGAAACTGCAGCCTTATTTTCAGGCACCGAACCTAAAACCTTTAGTGTGCGCTTACGCAGCTTTAAGGATAACGTTAACGGTGTTTTAAAACCTGTAGTACCGGAAGGCTGGACCGTATCGCCTGCTCAAATCGACTTTAGCATCGCAAAGAAAGGTGCAGAAAGAAATTTCGACATCACCGTTCGTGCTGGTGGAACACAACAAACCGGTGTGTTGTCTTTACAACTCAATGTGGATGGTAAGACCTATCAGCAGGGGCTGGAAAGGATAGACTTTGAGCACATTCCCCTGCAAACCGTATTTCCGGAAGCAGAGATAAAACTGGCACAAGCTAATCTGAAAATTTTGCATAAGCGCATTGGTTATATATCAGGGGCGGGTGATTTGGTGCCGCAAGCTTTAAAGCAGGTGGGGTACGAGGTTACTCCGTTGAGCGTAAATGAAGTGCTTTATACCAATTTATCGCGTTTTGATGCTATTGTTACTGGGGTGCGCCTTTATAACGTGAATAACCAAGTTAGCGCCATGCAGCCACGTTTAATGAAATATGTAGAGGAGGGTGGTACCCTGCTGGTACAATACAATGTTAATAACCCTCTTAAGATAGATGAATTAGGTCCATACCCTTTTCAGTTGAGCCGTAACCGGGTAACTGATGAACAATCGCCCGTAATTTTTTTAGCGCCCGATCATCAGGTGTTAAACTATCCGAATAAAATTACGGTGAAGGATTTTGAAGGTTGGGTGCAGGAGCGGGGGCTTTATTTTACGACGGCCGCCGACCCTAAATATACTTCTATATTAGCAATGAACGATCCCGGGCAAGCCCCTCAAAATGGCTCGTTGATCGTTGCCAATTATGGTAAAGGAAAATATGTCTATACCGGCTTGTCATTTTTTAGAGAACTGCCAGCAGGAGTTCCTGGTGCTTTCCGTTTGTTTGTGAACCTGATTGCTAAACGGGAAAACTAAATGGGAAATGAAAGAAACTGGAATAGAATATACTGGCTGCTCATCATCTGGTTGGGTCTAATTGTTTTAATGTTGTACTTTTTTACCCATTACTTTGCATGAGTAACCTGGATTGGGCAGTACTGATTTGTACCCTTTTATTTATCGTGGTATATGGTATTTATAAGAGTCGGGGTGCGGAAAATATTCAGGGGTACTTGTTAGGCAACCAAACCATGCCATGGTACAGCGTATGTTTGTCGGTAATGGCTACCCAGGCCAGTGCAATCACCTTTTTATCTGCACCAGGGTTGGGGTATTCGGCGGGAATGAGTTTCGTTCAATTTTACCTTGGTTTGCCACTGGCCATGATTGTGCTCTGCGTAACTTTTGTGCCTATCTTTCATCGGCTAAAAGTCTATACGGCCTATGAATACCTCGAACAGCGCTTTGATTTAAAGACACGGGCATTAACTGCTTTCCTGTTTTTAATTCAACGGGGTTTGTCTACAGGTATCACCATCTATGCACCATCCATTATTTTATCTATAATTCTGAATATCAACCCTGTATACACCACCATTTTCATCGGCAGTATAGTGGTGTTATATACTGTTTATGGGGGTACAAAGGCAGTATCCTATACACAAATGTTGCAAATGGCCATTATATTTTGTGGGTTGTTTGCCGCTGGTGTCATCGTTGTTCAACTGTTACCCTCCAGTGTTGGCTTCGGCAAGGCAATTAGCATTGCCGGCAAAATGGGGCGTACGGAAGCTATTAATTTTGATTTCGACTGGAATAATCGTTACACTCTGTGGAGCGGTTTAATCGGAGGTTTTTTCCTGCAATTATCTTATTTCGGTACCGACCAGAGCCAGGTAGGAAGATACCTCACCGGATCGTCGGTAGGGCAGAGCCGCATGGGATTACTCATGAACGGACTAGTTAAAATACCGATGCAGTTTTTGATCCTGCTCATCGGGGTGCTTGTTTTTACGTTTTACCAATACACCAAACCTCCCGTGTTTTTTAACCGCTTTGAGCTTAATAAACTGGAGAAAAGTGCTTATGCACCCGAGTTGGATGCTATTAAGGCCGAGCACCAACAGGTGTTCCAGGTGAAACAGCAGGAGCTGGATAAACTCGGACTTGCTATTGACCAGGGGAATGAGCGTCACATTGATGCACAAAGAACCCTGCTTGCAGCTGCAGATGCAAAAGAGAAAGAAGTGCGTAAGAAAGCTACCGACCTGATGTTGAAGAATGATCCCAACGCCGATGTTAACGATAACAATTATATCTTTCTGAGCTTTGTTACCGAATACCTTCCTAAAGGATTAATAGGTTTATTAATTGCCATAATCTTTCTAGCTTCCATGGGGTCTACTGCAAGTGCTTTAAATTCACTTGCTTCCACCAGTGTGATTGATATTTATAAACGACTGATTATAAAGGAAGGATCAGATGAGCATTACCTGAAAGCATCGCGCTGGCTTACATTTTTCTGGGGTGTTGTGTGTATTTTGATGGCACTTTATGCCAGTAAAATTGGTAATCTGATTGAAGCGGTGAATGTATTGGGCTCTTATATCTACGGAACAATCCTCGGTGTGTTTCTGGTCGCTTTTTATATAAAACATGTAAACGGCCGGGCAGTATTTTTGGCTGCAGTGCTATCCGAAATCACAGTGTGCATTTTCGGTTACCTGGAGGTGGTGGCTTACCTGTGGCTTAACATTATCGGCTGTTTATTAGTGGTGGTTTTATCGCTGCTGATGCAGGGGCTGTTGAAAAAGCCTGCTCCAATTGTAGAAAAAAGCGTCTAAACTATTTTTAATAACCGCTGTTTTAACAGGAAGTTTAACCTGAAAAAATATAACTTATGAAAAAAATTAGTTTAGCTGTATTGGCCCTTGCCTTGTGTGCCACCCAAGCATGCCAGAGTCCGGAGAACAGATCCGCAGAAGCGCATGAGTCGGATTCTATGATTGTAAATGAAAATAAAAACGAAAAAAAAGCCGGTACCGAGAATCATGCTGGTAATATTACCAACAAAACCAACGCCGACGACGATAGCGCCGGTTTTATGAAAGACGCTGCTGGAGCTGGAATGATGGAGGTTGTTTTCGGTGAGATGGCGGTTAAAAAAGCCAGTAACCCTAAGGTAAAGGCTTTTGCAGAGCAGATGGTGAAGGATCATAGCAAAGCCAACAAAGAGTTAGCAATAATTGCTGAGAAGGCTAGTGTCTTACTACCTGCAGACTTACACCCTGACCATAAGAAACATTATCAACAGATGTCGAAGTTATCGGGTGCTGCGTTTGATAAGGAGTATATGCAAATGATGGTGAATGACCATCAAAAAGCAGTTGAACTTTTTAAGTATGGTCAGGATGTAAATAAACATGACCTTGTAGCCTTTGCCAAAGAAACGTTGCCAGTAATTCAACAACATCATGCACAGGCAAAAACGATATTAGGAAGTTTATAAAAATAAGTCCTTTTTTATGGCACAAGGCTAACACCATTTTTAGGGTTAGCCTTTGTCATTTATAGCGTTTATGGTTTATGAATAGGTAGCGAAAAATAAAAGCAGGAACCTTTATTTTCTTCACTCGTTACCCAGATCCTGCCACCCGTACGTTTAATTATCTCCGCTGATATGTACAGGCCTAAACCTACACCTGGGAAAGTATGTTGTTTTTCTGTGCTTACGCGGTAAAACTGCTCAAATACTTTAAACTGATTTGATTTGGAGATGCCGACACCGAAATCTTGTATACTCACCACAATTTCTTCGTCTATTTGTTCGCAGCGGATGATCACTTGGTCGCTTTCTGGAGAATATTTAATTGCATTGGTAATCAGGTTAATAACTACTTGTTCAATTCGGTCCTTGTCGGCGTATACAGTTCCCGTAGGCTTATAAATTTCTTTCAGGTGGTGTTTGCTGCTGGTGCGCTGAAGGTCTTCTACCAGCTCTGATAACATGGGCTGTAGTTCAAATTCCTGGCTGTTGTATTGTAATTTACCTGAGTTGATTTTAGTAACATCAAGCAGGTCGTTAATTAAACTTGTTAAGCGATTGAGCTGCGCATCCATTTTTTGCATCATGCTCACTTCCATATCCAGACCCTTTTTATTAAGCACACGTGCCATCACCTGCGTGTAGCCTTTTAAGCTGGTTACAGGGGTTTTTAATTCATGACTCGCAATGCCAATAAAGTTATCTTTTTGGTTTTGTAATTCTTTATGTTCCGTGATATCGGTGCATGAACCTATGAGACCTGTAAATACACCATGTTCCCTATATTGGGGGTCGCCGATGGCCACACACCAGTGAAGTTTTCCTACTCGATCTATAATTCTAAACTCAACTTCAAATTGTATGCGTTCCACGATGGAGGTTTCAAAGCGCGATTTTACCAGTGCACGATCTTCTCCATGTATGGCGTCGATCCATCCATCGCCTAAATTGTCTTCGAAAGTATTGTTGCACCAGTCTGTCCAGGTTTCATTTACATAAATCATGTTTCCCTGTTCGTCCGACATCCATAAGGCTGTTGGTGATGCGGAAGTGATGTTTCTTAACAGTTCTTCGCTGTCGGCAAGTGCTTGTTTAGCCATCATTTCAGGTCTGAGATCCCGCATCACAATACCTACGCCAATAGGTTTTGCAGTATTACTATCCGAAATGCGTATGCAAGTAGTCGACACAGGAAACACTTCGCCGGAGGCATTGTGGATAACTTTCATATTGCCTGTCCACATTCCCTTCCGTAGTACGGCAGGAAGCACTTCACGTTTAATCAGGTCATAATCTTCAGCGCTGTAAAACTCAGAGATCGGTGTATTGATGGCCTGGGTTAGCGATGTAAAGCCTAACATCTTAATTCCCGCTGCATTAATATATGAATTTGACCCATCGAGATTCAGGATAGACATCAGGTCCACCCCGTTTTCCACCAGGGTAATCAATTTCTTTTGTTGCTCTTTATCTCTTTTTTGCGTGGTAATGTCAAGTAAGGTCCCTATTATTCGAATTGGGTTTACTTTTTTGTCGTAAATCACTTTCCCTTCCACCCGAATCCAGTGGATAGATTTATCGTTCCAGATTATCCGCGCTTCATAATTCATGCTGCCATTTTCGATAGCATATTCATGTGCTTTCCTTCTGATTAACAAGTCGTCAGGATGGAAAGCTTTTACATACTCTTCACGGCTAACCGGGTGATCGAAACCAAATATCGCTGCAAAGCGTTGAGAGGTAATCATTTCTCCATTTAGGATGTTAAGGTCGAAAATACCAAGGTCAACCACATCGGCAGCAAGTCGGGCACGTTCTTCTGCCTCCTCCAGTTTATGCATGAAATGCACTTGTTCCGTTACTTCTATAGCTACGGCGATGACTCCAGAAATCGTGTTATGATCGTTATAAAATGGATGATAAGCAAAATCTACATAGACTTTCTCCAATATACCGTTTCTGATCAGTGGGATTTCGACATTTTTACCTTCATAATGTTCTCCGGTTTTTCGTACATGGTCTAAGGCTTCTTCAAAACCTAATCCTTTCGCTTGTACCAACACGTCAAAAATAGGTTTACCGTGAAGTTCATCGATCGATTTTCCATAAATGGCACTCAGCGCAGGATTAACCATATCTACAACGAAATCAGGTCCTAAAAAAATGCCGATACCTACTGGCGCCTGTGTAAAAACTGAATACAGTTGTTTTCTCTGTTTTTTAAGGGCATCGATTCCAGCTTTAGCTTTTATTTCCAGGTAGTAGTGTGCGGTAACGTCTTGTGGAGAATGTATAAAATATGCCACTTCGCCATTGTCATTCAAGATCGGTGTGTTTGTTGATGTCCAGTAACGCTCTTCAAATTCAGCGTTCCCTGAAATTGGAATGTCGTACCGATAATTACGCAGTGTGTGCGGTTTCTTGGTTTTAATCATCTCTTCAAAAGAAAGAACTGTTCGTTCGATGCTCCTGGAGGTGCTGTCTGTAGGGTTCTGAGGGAAAACAGTGAATACCGGCTGGCCAATTAAAGCTTCACGTGTGCTGTTAGTAGAGGCAAGGTACGCATCATTAACATCTAAAATGGTATAATGCGGAGCATCAGCGCATAGAATTAATTTTGCTACGTTGCTTTTATAAAATATGGCTTTATATCCTTCTTCCGGAATATTCATTGGATCGACTTATAATGAAAATGCAGTTACAAAGCTAAATTAGAGTTTTATTTACTTTTTCGTGTAATATTGCAATCTGATTTAATGAAATTTATGGAACCAAGGTGCAATGAGAATTAGTGCTATTCTCCAAATTTATGAAGAGGCGTTTACCGGCCTGAGCAGGGAAACTTGGTTGTTGAGCATCGTAATGCTCATTAACCGTAGTAGTTACATGGCAGTGCCCTTTATGAGCCTGTATGTTACCCAGTTTTTACACCGGCCGGCCTCTGATGCCGGGTTGATCATTACCTTGTTTGGTGCAGGCTCTATCCTAGGTGCCATGGCAGGAGGCAAGTTTACAGACATGTTTGGCTTCCGTGCTGTACAAATTTTTAGCACCATAGCCGGCGGTGCCCTTTTCATTTTTTTCTCCACTATTCGACATTTCGAGACCTTGTGTTTTCTGACCCTAGTGATTAGCTTCTTTTCTGAAGCCTTCCGGCCAGCAAACTTTGCTGCTATTGCCAGTTATGCCGCACCAGGAACCGAAACTAGATCTTACTCCCTCAACCGACTGTCAGTAAACTTGGGTTGGGCAGTTGGAAGCAGTATCGGAGGTATCATAGCTTCCTTTAATTACCAACTGTTATTTATTGTAGATGGTTCAGTAGGTATCTTTTCCGGCCTGGCCATTATGTATTGGTTGCCAGTAGTTAAAGGTTATAGAAAAACGATTAAAGAAAAATTAAAAGGAATTGTAGTGCGTATGCCCTGGCAAGATTCCCTATTCATCAAGTTTATCCTGCTTAATACCTTTTTCACGACCTGCTTTTTTCTTATGTTCCGGGTAGTGCCACTTTTTTTTAAGGAGGTGTGGCACCTCAATGAAGCCCTCATTGGTCTTGTATTAGGACTTAACGGATTAATCATCGCGGCCTTTGAAATGGTGTTAATCAACAAAATTGAAAATAAACGGTCACCAATGTATTATATCATTTTGGGTGTATTACTGGTTGCCGCTTCTTACCTGTTATTATTGGTTCCGAAAAGTGCACCTCTTATTCTTGCATTGCTCTGTACCGTCATCTTTACTTTCGGTGAAATGCTTTCCTTGCCCTTTATCAATACTTTTGTCATCAGTCGCAGTAATGAATTCAATCGGGGTCAATACGCTGCAGGCTATACTTTAAGCTGGTCGGCAGCCCAACTTATTGGTCCAACTGCCGGTTTTTTTCTTGCAGAAAAAAGTGGGTATGGCGTATTATGGGTGGTTTTGGCTGGGCTGCTGGTATTATGTGCCTTAGGCTTCAGCAGGTTAGTGATGCCGAAAACTTATGTGCACGCTTAAAGTGCCGGTCTGAAATTTCTGTAAAAGAAAACGGGGATATTCCGTCCGAAATACCCCCGCTTAAATTAACGCTCTCGGTATTAAAAACGCAGGCATATTGCTCTTATTGTGTACACATGAAAATTATTTTGGATCGTTTCTTTCTTTCCTCAAAAAGAAGTATTCTGCTTGGTGGTCCAGGTAGTGCTGGAAATCTGCTGAGGCCTGAAGGTCAGGGGGAGATTTCTTAAATTCTTCCGGACTAATAAATTCCCAGGTCAACTCATCTTCATTTTCAACTTTGTGTAAGCGTATTGGAAAATGCATTACATGTTGTTCCAGGAATGATCTTTTGCTTTCTGCCCAGGCATTACTGTCTCCCAGGTTTACCGGCCAGGTGTATAGTTTATGAGCTTCCCTGCTATTTACCCCATCATAAACAAAATGCGACATTTTAGAGATCAGATCTGTTATTTTAAGTGTTTCGATTGAACCGGTAGTGTGGTCATCATCTTCTGCAATAACCAGTGCCCTAGCTGTAAAGTAAGGGACGTTGGTTTCCGGGTCTTTTTTTTGTTGCAGGCTGTCGGTAAAGACTAGTTTACCTTTTTTGAACAAAGTCATCTGGTAGTGAATTTAAATTAAATTAGGATATCAATCTTTCTTTTTCTTCCTCCTCTATCGCGAGTTCTTCCTTTTTTACAATTATCTTCTCTTTTTTTAGGTCGATGCGGATAATGTTATATAAGCTCATGTAAATGTTCGCAATCCACACCAACGAAAACCCTGCAATCAGGTAACCACGCCAGTCGGTGAGGTATAATTGGTAACCTGTAATCAGCAACATGAAGAGGGTTACATAGTGGCTAAAACAATATTCACAGGTGAGCATGTAGAAGAATTTTCTTTTAATCAGTTTTCTTTCTTCCCTCGAACGTTTTACACAATAGGTTCGAGGTTCACGGAAAACTTCTTCATGTGTCACCGTCCACGAAATACAGGCAATCGGGATGGCGAGGATAAACAGCCAGTATATTGGTTCTTCTTGCATTTGGTTATTACAACCTTTATCCGTGTTTTGTTTTTTAAACAGCAGATGTTATGCATGATATCCCTGCCGTGTGGCCTTCCGTAATATATGTATTCGAGGAGAAATAAATAGAACATTCGTCGCACTAGCCAACAACAATGTGTGTATTATTAGCTGTGGGATGTCCGGTGCAGGTTAATACCCTTCCGTTTTTTATTTCTTCATCCGTTAACACCTCATTATATTCCATTCTCACACCTCCAGAAATACAAGTAGAAGTACAGGTACTGCACATGCCGGCCCTGCAGCTATAAGGCAGATTAATATTTTGCTCCAAAGCCACATCTAGGATCCTTTTATGGTAAGGGACATCCAAATGGTAGGTTTTATTCTGGTAGTCGATAATTACTGTATAAGTATTGGTGTCCTTTGGCGCCTTTTCTGTCATGTCATCCTCATCCACTTCATCTTCCGGGATAAAATAAGTCTCCCGTTTAATCTGGTCCTGAGGGAAACCAAGTGCGCGCAGGGTAATTCGGCATAGCACCATATAATTAATTGGCCCGCAAGTGTAAAACAAGGCATGTGTTTTATCGAACTCCATATAGGTGTTTACAATATGTTCAATGCGCACATTGTTTAATCGCGCTTTAAGGAGGTTCTTGGTGTCACTAAAGATGTAAATTACTTTCAGGCGGTCGGGATATTCTTCTTCCCATGTTTTTAGTTCATCATAAAACAGTGTGTTGCTTACAGTTTTATTGCTGTAAACTAATACAATTTTTGATTGTTCCTCTGCCACTAAGGCTGTTTTTAATATGGAATATATGGGAGTGATGCCAATGCCTGCGGCAAATAAAAACACCGTTCGTTTTAAAGCTGGCTGAGGCGAATAGGTGAAAATACCACTGGGGTGTAAGGCATGGAGCACATCGCCTACACCAATTTTATGGTGTAGGAATTTGGTGATTTCACCATTCTCTACCAGTTTAACGCCGATCGCAAGTGGTTCGTCAAGGAAAGGGGAGCTGCAAATGGAATAGGAGCGACGAATTTCTTTACCGTTTATATTAAATGAAAAGACTAAAAACTGTCCGGGTAGATAAGTAATCCGCTCACCGTTTTCTGCTTCAAATTTTATGACGACGTTCTCACCAGGCATTAGCTGGTGGTCGATGATTTTAAGTGCGGTGGTCTTTGTCATACTTTATTCTCTTTACACGCTAGCGTATCACATCAATGCAAAGATCGTGATCACAATCAAATAATCGAAACGTTTTAATACCAAGAAACATATAATCTAAAAATTAATTTTGTTAAATGTTGTTAAAATTGTTTAAGCGATGAAATTTAATAATACCTTAGGTCTAAGATCTATTTTCTATGAAAACGCTTCTCCTCCTGTTACTTGCAAGCTCCTGCTATTGCTCAATTTATGCTCAAAACTCCAGTATCGTTAAAGGATATGTGGTCGATACAGCTTACACTACCAGACTAGTCAACGCTTCAGTATCCGTATTAAATGCGAAAGACTCCACCTTAGTGAATTTTTCAAGGGTTAATAGTGCGGGTTCATTTCAAATTGGCGACCTGAAACCGGGCAAGTTTATTTTAATGGTTACCTATCCATCTTATGCTGATTATGTAGACCGCTTTCAGATAGACTCGACGACTAAGGAAAAAGATTTCGGTAAAATAAATCTTACGTTAAAAGCAAAACTTCTACATGATGTAATCATCCGCGGTACCGCTGGGGCTATTAAAATTAAAGGCGACACTACCGAATTTAACGCAGCAGCTTTTACTATCCAACCTAACTCAAAAGTAGAAGACCTGTTAAAACAGCTTCCTGGAATACAGGTGGATAAGGATGGCAAGATTACCGCCCAAGGTCAAACCGTGAGTAAGGTTTTGGTAGATGGAGAAGAATTTTTTGGCGATGATCCCACGTTGGTGACAAAAAATATCCGTGGCGACATGGTGGATAAAGTACAGCTATTTGATAAAAAAAGTGATCAGGCCACCTTCACCGGCATCGATGATGGCGTTCAAAACAAAACATTGAACATTAAGTTGAAGGAGGATAAAAAGCAAGGCTATTTCGGAAAGGTAGATTTAGGGGTAGGAACAGATGACATGTACGCCGGACAGGGCATGTTCAACTATTTTAAAGGGAAAAAGAAGTTTTCTGGTTATGGTACCCTTGGCAACACTGGTGTAATGGGCCTTGGTTGGGAAGATGGCAATAAATATGGGGCCGCTTCGGGCATGCAATTTAACGATGATGGCATGATTTATATCAACAATAGTCAAGATGCGCTGGAATCCTTCAGTGGCAGATACAATGGCGAAGGTATTCCCGTGGCTAGAACGGGGGGGCTACATTATGATGCCAAATGGAACGATGAGAAAGAATCTATCAATACCAACTATAAAATTGGTTCACTTGATGTAACCGGCGAAAAGAATACCAGGACTCAGAATAACCTGCCCTCAGGATTAATCAGAAGCACTTCTGACCAAGTGTTCGACAACTTTGCTTTTCGTCAGAAACTCGACGGGATCTACGAGATTAAACTCGATACAACCTCTTCCCTGAAAGTAAGTGTTGAGGGAACTTTGCGAAACAATGAGGCCATTAGCAACTACCAGTCCAGCAGTTCCAGGGGCAACGATGTACTGCTTAATACCGGTAACCGGGAAGTAAGTAATGATACAGATGAAAAAATCTTTAGGGCAACTGCTTTCTGGAACAAAAGGTTTAAAAAAAAGGGCCGGAGTATTTCTCTAAATGTGAGTGGTAACCTCAACGAATCTGATGCCAATGGTTTCCTGAAGTCAGAAAATGGTTTCTATAATCAAAATGGATTATTAGATAGCACCAATGTAATCGATCAATATAAAGTAAATAATATATCCAGTAAAGTTTTCACCTCCAACCTTACCTATTCAGAACCGTTAAGCACAAATTTTTCTGTGGTGCTTAATTACGGACTGGGGATCAATAATGCCGATCAGGACAGGCGTTCTTACAATGCAGTTAGTCCTGGCCGATATACCCAGTTGGATAGCGCATTTAGTAACAATTACAAATTAGAGCAATTGTCTAATCAGGTTGGTGCCATTTTTAACTATAAAGGGGATAAAACCATCATCAATTTTGGTACTAAGGTAAGTGCCGTTAATTTCGATCAGCTTGATGTTTACAGCGGTCAGCGAATGGAACGAAACTTTGCCAACTGGAACCCACAGGCCTGGTACCAATATAAGTTCTCGCAACAAAAATCCTTTCGTTTAAACTATTATGGGAGAACGAACCAACCTACCATAGACCAGATCCAACCAGTAAGGGTGAATACCGATCCGTTGAACGTTTTCATAGGAAACCCAGACCTGAGGCCCTCCTTTACCAACCAGGTTAGTGCAACCTTTAGTTCTTATAAGGTGTTAAGCCAGCGCAATATATGGTTAAGTGTTAATTATAGCACGACTAGTAACCCTATTGTGAGCAATACCCTAACTGATTCTGCTGGTAAAAACACCTATCAATCGATAAATTTAAGTGGCAAGCAAACGTCTAATATAAACGCTTACATGGATTATGGCTTAAAGATTAAACCACTGGATATGTATTTGGGTTTTAATGCAAGTGCAAACGGCAATACTTATTACAACTATGTAAACAATGAACTGAATGAAACCAATACTTATTCATTAAATGGCGGTGTTTATATTTCAAAGAATAAGGTAAAAAAGTACAGCTTTTACTTGAGATGGAGTCCTAATTATCAGATAAGTGAGTCTTCCTTGCAGAGAAACCTAAACAACAATGGCTGGGGTTATAATGCAACAGGTTCGATTCAGGTCTTTTTACCGGGTAAAATGGAGCTCGGCACTGATGGTCAGTATCAATATAACGCGGCAACAGAGTCATTTAATGACGAATTTAAAAGGTTTATCTGGAATGCCGCCTTAACAAAGAAGTTCTTAAAAGCCGAGAATCTTCGCTTATCCTTATCAGGAAGAGACCTGCTTAACCAGAACAAGGGATTTAGCCGTTTTGCCTACGAAAACAGGTTTACAGAAACAAACACCACAACCATTAAGCGATATTTTATGGTTTCGTTAATATGGGATTTTAACAAAATGGGCGGAAGCGCTCCACAAAAATAGACATCATGAAATCTAAATATATCCTTAGCACTTTACTTTTTTTCAGCACTTTTCATACTTGTTTTGCGCAAAACGTACGTTTCCCTACGGAGGGCGTAATTGAGTATACAAAAACAGTGAATATGCATGCCCTGATTAAAAAGAACATTGCAAGCTTAAATAATAGCATGTATCAACAGGCGTATGAAGCTTACAAGAAGTCGCAGCCGCAATTTAAGACATTGAAGAGTACCTTAACGTTTGGAAGGAACAAGACGCTGTTTTCACCGCTGGCTGAAAAGCAAACAGCCTCAAATGGTTTTTTTGGCGACGAGCCTGCTGCTAAGCAGATCAATACCATTTTTAATGACCTGGGGGCAGGATTGACTACCAGTCAGAAGTTGGTTTACGAAGATACCTTCCTGGTTAAGGATTCAACGAGGAAAATTACCTGGAAAATCACAGATGAAATGCGTGAAATAGCTGGTTACAATTGCCGTAGGGCCAATGCCATTATTTTGGATTCTATTTATGTGGTGGCCTTTTACACCGATCAGATTCCCGTATCGGGTGGTCCAGAATCCTTTTCTGGTTTACCGGGAATGATTTTGGGGGTGGCCCTGCCACATGAGAACACCACCTGGTTTGCCAGCAAGGTAACAGATGCTGCTGTACCGGCAAATATCCTGGTGGCTCCCACAAAAGGGAAAGCCATGGACGTTAAAGGCTTCAGAATATTTGTTACTGATGCACTGAAAAGTTGGGGTGATTATGCTAAATCAGCTTTAAAAGCTTTTATGCTTTAATAGGGGCGGTTAAAACGAATACCTGGTTGGCATTATACTTGCACATTTTTTTATGTATAGCATCTGTGGTAATTAAAATAGGACTTTGCCGTTTCATGAAGTGAACAATGTTCAAATTTAACATAGAGATGCTTTTTGAATAAATTGTGTTGCCTATTTTTGAGAATATGTTAACTGTTAAAAATTTTACCTCCAAACCAGTTTTAAAAAAAGGCGTTCCTGATGATAATTTTAAGATCCAATCCTTGCCAGCCCCGGCAGGGAACTATCCTTATCACCTTAATCTCCCAATGCCCGAAACAGAACAAGAAGGTAACCGATTAGTGTTTAATATGGTAGGTGATACTGGTGGCATCAAGTCTCCTGCCTTCCAAAAGCAAATAGCTGAAGCAATGGGGAAACAGGTAACTGAAGGTGATTATCCAAGCCAGTTCCTCTACCACCTGGGAGATATTGTGTATCACTTCGGCGAGAAGGAACAATATGAGGTGCAGTTTTTTGAGCCTTACAAAACTTATCCCGCGCCAATTTATGCCATTGCGGGAAACCATGATGCTGATGTAAATCCGAACAACCCCATCCCTTACCATAGTCTGGATGCTTTTACTTCTGTTTTCTGTGAAAAACGTGAAGGAGATCATTACTTTTCAGGCAATGTACAACGCAAAAACCAGCACCAGCCTAATATTTACTGGACACTCAATACTGAACTCGCAACGATTATAGGCCTATACAGTAATGTTCCCAAATTTGGTTACATCTGTGCTGAACAACGGGATTGGTTTATCAAAGAACTCATACGTGCGGGAGAAATGAATGAGGAGAAGGCAGTCATTGTATGTTTACACCATTCGCCGTACTCGGCCGATACCAACCATGGTTCCAGTATGGCCATGATTGCTTTTTTAGATGGTGCTTTTGAGGAAGCCGGTGTATGGCCCGACATCGTGTTCAGCGGTCATGTGCATAACTACCAGCATTTTCTAAAAACCTATAAAAACAATAGAACTGTTCCATTTATTGTGGCCGGTGCCGGTGGGTTTGATGAATTACATAACCTGGCTACGGTAGAAGATAGTAACTTCATTTCAGAGAACCCGCTGTTTGATGATGTAGAGCTCCTTAAGTACAGTTTGAGCCAGCATGGCTTTTTGAAGGTGATCCTTGAAAAAACGGAACAGTCATTTTTATTGACCTGTGAGTATTATACCATGGCCCATGTGGTAACGGACGAACCTACTGTAACTTTGCACGACCAGTTTAGTGTCGATCTGCGTTCAGCAAACCGCTTAAGTCATCAATTGCATGCCTAACTTAGTCATCTCTTTGGTGATAAAAAGACTAATTTCTTCACTAACATCGTTGGCAATGTGCCAGCGTAATTGATTTTTGTTGTTATAGCTGAGGTAAATCACCACATCCTCAAAAATAGGTTCTACATATTCTAAATGACGCAGACTGAAATGCTGAAGCTCTGCAGCTTTTTCCAATAGCTTCTGGTTCAGTATCTTAAAGAACAAGTGGTTGTCCGCATTTTCTTTAAGCAGTGTGGTCTGTACGGTAATGATCAAGATTCGCGGTTTTTAATGCTCATGTAAATATAGGTTAAGTTTACAAATGTTATCTTCGGCAAAAAAATATTTATGCTTGAAATTGTTTACCAGGACGAACATTTAATTGCTATCAATAAACCACACGGCTTATTGGTGCACCGATCGGTGATTGCTAACGATGCAAAGGAGTTTGCTTTGCAGCTGTTAAGGGATCAGATCAACCGTCGGGTGAGTCCGGTACATCGTTTGGATAGAAAAACCAGCGGATTGCTGCTGTTTGCTTTTGAAAAAGATGTGGAAATTGCCATGCACAAACAATTTCAGGAAGGCCTGGTGCAAAAACGCTATAAAGCGGTTTTAAGGGGGTATTCGCCAGATAGCCTGGATATTGACTATCCCTTAACAAATGATAATGGGGTAGTGCAGGAGTCTTTTACTTCTTTTAGAACACTTGCCCGCGCAGAGCTTAAGGTAGCATTTGGTAAACACGAAACCAGCCGTTATTCTTTTGTGGAAGCTGCCCCAACAACTGGCCGTATGCACCAGTTGAGAAAACACTTTGCCCATATATTTTATCCCATCATCGGCGATCGCAAACATGGTTGTAATAAACAGAACAAGTTTTTTAAAGAGCAGTGGGATATGACCACGATGTTGCTTCACGCATCAGAGCTGGAGTTCCTGCACCCGGTAACAGGGGAGGAAATCCAGCTCCAAGCCCCGCTACATGATGAATTTAAGCGGGTAATGACGTTAATGAGTTGGGAAGCGTTTAGCGCATAACTAATTTATTTAAGGTCAGTTCTGCTTCTGCCAGTTGCTGTTGTATTTCCTCCACAGCATGCTGGGTCTGTAATTTTAACGCCGGAACAAGTGTTTTATAATAATTGATGCCTTCTTGTAATTGCTGACTAAACTTGTTAAAGTATTTGGCTTTTTTGTCGTTCAGGTTGTCCATGTGTAAAGCCATGTCTTTCTTTAAATAGTCCAGGTACAAGTTTAATTCATTAATAAAAAGGTTTGGCCTGTTTACTTCAGCCAGTAAGTTTACGCGTCCATAAATGTGGTTAATCATTTCCGGTAATGTGTATTTGCCTGAGAAATAAGCAAGGTTAGGTCCCGGACAGATGCTTACCGCTTCGCTTTCTTTCGGTTTCAACATGTGGTTCTTTAAATAAGTAGAAGCACATAAACCTTCGCATAAACACACTTTTTCCAATACGGAATTAACTTGTCGCTGGTATTCCGCTTCCGGAAGATCCAAAGATTTTAATTGTTCGGTTTTTAAATGTTGGTATTCGCGGGAAGCTGTACAGATGGGTTCTGCTGTAAACTCAGTATTGCTCACTAAAAGCTTTTTTTTACACGGGCTTCCCGGCCTTCCTTTGGCTATACGTTCCAAACGCAGGGTTTCGGCAGTGCTTTTAGAGAAATTGTTAAACAATACGCCTAATGGGGAGGAATTGCTCAGGTAAAAGTCTTTTTCTTCTGCCGTAATTAAGGCATCTAAGGTTTGATCATCGACGTTTGTAGCTTCAGGAACCAGTAAAAACGGACTTCCCCAGCCTGCAGCATCCAATTGGTAGTGGTTAAGCAAGAAGTTATGTTCTTCAGCTGTTCCTATGCCACCCTGAACTGTAATGTGTTGTGTGCGTTTTGATGCTGCTTTCAAACCTTTGTTTTCAAGTGCTACTGTATAAAGTTTCCAAAGCTCTTCAGCAAGCTCCGTTCTTTTCTGTTTAAATTCTTCCAGTATCGGACCCATTAAAAAACCATCCGTTGCGAAGGCATGCCCGCCACAGTTTAATCCTGATTCCACTCTGAATTCGGAAATCCACAAACCTCTTTTCGCCAGCATCTTTGCCTGAATATAAGCAGAGCGGTAATCACTCACTTTCAGGATGATCTTTTTAGCAGGCTCCCCATCTTCAGCATAAAATGCAGGACAACGCTCCATATAAGCAAACAAGCGTGGATTAAGTCCTGCAGAGATGATGATGGATGCCGCCAGATTACTTTCTGTAAAGCCACGCATCGCAGCCAGTGCATCTGAGTAATCGTCGCCTAAGGGTTCGTTTTGCTTGTTGAAATTATTTTTGTCAACCTTAGACATGATGTTCACGTCGATAGAACCTGCGGTAATTTGAATTTTTAGTGCTTCTAAAGCTAATAAACATTCATCTTCAGGTAAAAGCATTGCCGCGTGGTACTGTTGTTTTAAAATAGCATTTTCGGGCAATAACTGGAAATAGCGGGTTAATTCGCTATCAGGTGTAAATGCTTGCTGCTTGATGTCGGCAATCTGCCGGTTCACCAACACGTGTAATAAATTAAGGTAGGTGGTAATTCTCTTCGCGCGACTGTCTTCTTCTTTTACGGTAATTGGTGTATAAGGTATATCGTTGTGCACCGCATGGTATTTCCGCATCCGCTCTGTCAGTTCGTCATCAACGATAGAGACGACAGAAGAGATGCCATATTTAGCAACTTTTAAAGGTGTATCAATGGAATAACCTAAACCGAGAACAGGGATGTGAAAAGTATGTGTCATGTTGAAAATTGTCATTAATAATCACAAAGAAGCATACAAAATTTACTTAAAAACATGACCGGCATCACATCATTTTATGTCATTCGCTACAGTTTGAGTAGGACTAATATTTTGGATGATGAAAAATAATATACTCGTCAATTGAATTTACCATTGGTCTTTTACACGAGTATAAGCAACGAGAAAGGGATTTTGAAATGCTGATGCAAACAGAATGAGAAAAATGAACTTCCTTACTGCCGTAAGGCGTAAAAATGCATAAAAATCTACTTTTCGCAAATAGTACTTCAGTATGCCAATTAATTAAGCCCGATAAAAGCTTTATATTTGTAAAAATCTAAGTATGGAACAAGGAAGGCTTTTAAACGCAATTATAGATAATGCTATTGATGGCATTCTTACAATTGATAATAAAGGCGTCATAGAAAGTATCAATCCAGCGGCTTTAAAGCTTTTTGGCTACAAACAGGAGGAAGTGCTAGGGAGGAACATTAGTGTATTAATGCCAGAACCCGATAAAAGTGCACACGATGGTTACCTGCATCGTTATCAGCGTACAGGCGAAAAACGCATTATCGGGATTGGCCGTGAAGTTCGTGGACTGCGAAAGGACGGTTCTACTTTTCCTTTTCGTTTGGCCGTTAGTGAAGTCCAATACTTAGATCGAATTATTTACACCGGATTTATTCACGATTTATCTAAAGAAAAGGAAGCAGAGGAACGTTTACGCGAATATGCCGCAGAACTGGAAGAACTTGTGGAGGAAAGGACCCGTTCGTTAAAGAAAACGGTTGTTGCCCTAAAGGAAGCGAAAGAGGAAGTGAGTTTATCGCTTGTTAAGGAAAAGGAACTTAACCAAATGAAAAGCCGTTTTGTGTCTATGGCTTCGCACGAATTCCGCACACCACTCAGTTCCGTGCAGCTTTCTGCATCTCTCATTGAAAAATATGCCCAACCTTTTCAGAATCCCAACATCAGTAAACATGTTGGAAAAATTAAAAATGCTGTGGGCAACCTAACCACTATCCTAAACGACTTCCTGTCATTGGAGCGCCTGGAAGCAGGCAACGTAGAACCTACCTTCAGCACCTTTGATGTGGTTAAGTTTTCGGAGGAGGTTACCGAAGAAATGCAGATGATTGCTAAGCAGGATCAAAATATCATCTACCAGCATACCGGTATTCAAAGTATGGTAGAGCTGGATCAGAATTTATTAAGAAACTGCATGATCAACCTGATTAGTAATGCCATTAAATATTCAGGAGAAAATACTTTTATAGAATTTAATACTGAGATTACTGACAGCGAGTATTTTTTTATGATCAAAGACAATGGCATTGGCATTCCCCTAACAGACCAGGTACATTTGTTTGAACCATTTTTCAGGGCCAATAATACAGGTAGCATTCCAGGTACAGGCCTTGGTTTAAACATTGTTTTGCGTTATGCCACCCTGATGAACGGTAAAGTTCATTTTGAAAGCACCATTAATAAAGGAACAACATTTATACTTTCTTTTCCAAAATAGATGAGTAAAATAAGGATACTGATAATAGAAGACAATAACGACATCAGGGAAAGCACAGCTGAGATTTTGATGCTTGCAGACTATGAAGTGATGGAAGCTAAAAATGGTAAGATTGGTGTAGAACTGGCGACAACTCATCTACCGGACGTTATTTTATGTGATATCATGATGCCCGAACTGGATGGGTACGGGGTGTTGTACCTGCTTAATAAAAACCCGCAGACGTCCTCCATCCCTTTTATTTTCCTGACGGCAAAAGCTGAACGCATCGATATGCGTAAGGGTATGGAAATGGGTGCAGATGATTACCTCACCAAACCTTTTGACGATGTTGAATTACTCAACGCCATAGAAAGTCGCCTTGCTAAGAAAAACAAGCAGAAAGCATTTTACAGTAAATCACTTGAACAGTTAAGCGGACTGATTGGAACCACTTCTGGTTTACATGCCCTTCAGAAATTAGTGGCGGAGCGTAAAGTGCGTCACATTAAAAAGAAACAGGTCATTTATTATGAGGGTGATAGTGTAACCGGTATATTCCTGGTGATCCAGGGCAAAGTGAAAACTGTGAAACTCAATGAAGATGGCAGACAGTTGATGACGGGAATTTACGGAAATGAGGAATACTTTGGAATCACCAGCCTATTACTTCAAGAACCTTATGCAGAAACCGCGGAGGCGCTGGAAGATACCACCATTTGTTTATTACCCAAAGACATGATGGAAGACCTGTTAAACCAGTTTCCTGACCTTGGGCGTAAATTTATTAAAATACTTTCCAACCAACTGCTCGATAAGGAAGAACAACTGATGCAGCTGGCTTATCACTCGGTAAGAAAACGTTTATCCGAAGTTTTGATTCGCCTTGCAAAACAGGAAAAATCAGGGAATCCTGTGTTAAAGGTGTCGCGCGATAACCTGGCGGCATTGGCGGGCATGGCTACAGAAACGGTAAGCCGTATTTTAAGCGACTTTAAAGAGGAGAGCATTATTGAAAGAAAAGGAAGCCAGATTCATATTATAGACTTTCATAGGTTGGAGCATATGAAAAACTGACCAGCATCATATTTCAAACTGATGTAACGCATTCCCTCGTTGTTGCGGTCTCTTTATTTTTGATCTATTAAAAGATCAAGTATGAGAGTAGTAGCCTATAGTATAAAATCTTCTGAAAAAGAGCCACTGGCCATCGCCAACCGAAAGAAGCATGAAATTACTTTAATTTCTAATGCATTAAGCGAGGACACAGCCATTTACGCGCAAGGAAAAGAAGCCGTTATTGTTTATGAAGGCGATGTTGTAAATGCCAGTGTGATTAATATCCTCGCTGATCTTGGCATTAAATACATCACAACCAGATCAAATTCAACTGCCCATATTGATGAACGTGCTGCAGAAAGCAGGCAGATCAAACTGGCCTATGTGCATTCTGACAGTATCGACCAGCTTTCCAACGAAACCTTATTAAACGTGTTAGCAGCCGAAACAATTAGTAACCTTGACAAATGGCAAGGTAAACGCTGTTTAGGATCTGCATGTATCTGTTCTGCAACGTGTCGCGGACCTTTAAAAACAGAACATGAACACTAAAGCATTAATACAAAAATATAATGTAGCGGCACCACGCTACACCAGTTATCCTACCGTTCCGTTCTGGGATCAGGCTACATTTAATCAAGAAAACTGGGCCAAGGCTGTTGTACAAACCTTTAATGACAGTAATACCAGTGATGGTATCAGTGTATATATTCACCTTCCTTTTTGTGAAAGTTTGTGTACCTATTGTGGATGCAACACCCGGATTACCGTAAATCATAAAGTCGAAGAACCTTATATCGCTACAGTACTGAAAGAATGGTCATATTATGTGGCATTATTTAAAGACAGGCCTCAGATCAAAGAATTGCACCTTGGCGGTGGTACACCAACATTTTTCAGTGCAGAAAACTTAAAGCAGTTAATTGCCGGAATTTTCGCGTTAGCAGACCGTCATCCTGATGCTGAATTTAGCTTTGAGGGTCATCCGGGCAATACCCGGAAAGAGCACCTTGCTACTTTATTTGATTTAGGATTCAAACGCCTGAGTCTGGGTATACAGGATTTTGACCCAAGGGTACAATTGATTATCAATCGTATTCAAAGTTACGAGGAAGTGCAACTGGCTACCCAGCAAGCACGGGATGCCGGTTATACCTCTGTGAATTATGATTTGATTTATGGTTTGCCTTTGCAAACCCTGGAAGGTTTGCAGGAAACCATAAATTACGTTTTGCAACTTAAACCAGACCGTATTGCTTATTACAGCTATGCACATGTGCCGTGGATAAAACCGGGTCAACGACGTTATACCGAAAAAGACCTTCCATCGTCGGCTTTAAAGCAACAACTTTATGAGGTAGGGCGGGAGATGCTGAAAGCAGGTGGTTATACCGAGGTGGGCATGGATCATTTTACCCTGACCAGCGATACCTTGTATGCTGCTGCAGAAGATGGCGGTTTACACCGTAACTTTATGGGCTACACCCACCAGTACAGTCGTTTGATGATCGGTTTGGGGGTTTCATCGATAAGTGATACCTGGACCGGTTTTGCGCAAAATGTTAAAAAAGTTGAAGACTACACAGCCTTGGTAGAAGCCGGGGAAATTCCAGTGTTTAAAGGCCATATTTTGGATGAAGCCGATGTGTTGTTACGCCAGCATATATTGAATATCATGTGTAAAGGTGAAACATCATGGGCGCTGAAAACGGAGCAACATCCTGACTTTTATGAAGGACTGGAGCGAATGGAATTATTGGCTCTGGATGGATTGGTAACCCTAAATGATCAGCACTTAAAGGTTACGGAGGAAGGAAAGCGTTTTTTAAGAAATATCTGCATGGCTCTTGATGCCCGTTTATGGCGAAACCAGCCTACAACACCATTATTTAGTATGGCCGACTAATTGTAGTTATTTACACTCGGCCACACTAGTGGTTTGTTTAGCCGGACTCACAAAAGGAATATCTAAATTCATTCCCCTTAATAAAAACCAGCAACCCAGAAAAAGCAACATAAAGGGAATTACCTTGTTGATGCGCTGGCGTACCAAGTTACCTGTAAAACCCATGCCAATGGTGGCTATTAACATGAGGGGAGTGGTACCTACACCAAACCAGAACATATAACTAACAGCAAGGGACATGTTTCCTGTGTTTAATGCACCGGCCAGCGCCAGGTAAACAAAGCCACAAGGCAATAAGCCGTTAATCATACCTATGATGAGGTGATTTGCTTTATGTTTTAAGGCATAACCAAACAGTTTGTTAAAGGGTTTAAGCAGGATACTACTGCTGTTGGCGATTGTTAATTTAAAAATTCTGGAACAAGCTGCGGCAATAATTAGGATACCTGTAAAAATACTGATTCCCTGTTGCAGGCCAGATAACCAGATTTGGCGGCCTATTAATCCAATTACTATGCCTAATACACAATAGGAAAGGATTCGGCCGGCTTGGTACAATACCTTGTCGAGCACGACATAACCTATGCCAGATTTTAAAGAAGGTACAGCAAATGCCAAAGGGCCACACATACCAATGCAATGTACGCTACCCAACAGGCCAATCATGAAAGCCAGGTATTGATCGCTCATTATAACATTACCTCCTTTTCATATAAATAATCTACCCCTTCACTGGTCCAGTCGATTCTTAGTTTCCACAATCCTGTGGCAATACCACTTATTGGGATATTGAACTGGTTAAGGCTATCTGTTTTCAGGGTCATTGATTTATCCATTGTCTTATCAGCAGTTCTGATTAGTTTGACATTGCCAGTGGCCTGCTGGTTAAATAACAGGTTTAGTTGCTGGTCATGGATCATCACTTTAGGCGCCGCCTGATCACGCAGTACCTGGGTTTTTTTCTGGTACTCTACGTTGTAGCTAATGCCTTTTTCATAATAGTCGGCATCAACTAGGTCATCATTTTTACTGGTCATCATTAAATAGGCCAGTACCATGATGAATGTCATAAATACGCCTAATCCTAATGCTATTTTTAATCCCCAATTCATGTTGTTATTCGTTAGGTGGTGCAATAAAGGTGGTATTGAAACGGTCAATTATTTTTCCGCCCGAAACAAGCCTGAAGCTAATTTCTGTTTTATATTTTTTGATGTGTTGTTGTGGCATAATCACGAAGAAGGTAAGCTTCGCCTGTCCGCCATAACGGAGTTTGTCTTCTTTTTGAATGTATTGAATACTGGCTTTATCATCATCAGGAACGATTTCAAAAGACAGGTCGCCGCTGGTTTTATTAATCAACTCTGCATTGTAGAGATTGGTAACGGTATTTTCCTTTTCGCGCAACTGGTAGAGCGTTCCACTTGCCCTGAGTACGGTGGTTTTTACATCACTTCGGCTTATTAGGAGGTAGCTTAACACACTAACAAGTACCAGTAATACGGCACTGTAACCATAAATACGTTTGTTGAGTTTAATAGGCTGGTGATTTTTAATTTCTTCTTCAGATTTGAACCCAATTAAGCGCCTTGGCCTGTTAATCTTTTCCATTACCATGTCGCACGCATCGATACAGGCAGTACAATTAACGCATTCCATTTGAGTGCCGTTTCTGATATCAATTCCCGTAGGACACACGTGCACACATAACTTACAGTCGATGCAATCACCTAGCTGGTTGTTCTCTTCTTTCAACTTTTTACCTCTGGGTTCACCACGCAGATAATCATATGCCACGATCATACTTTGGTTATCGAGCAATACACCTTGCAACCTGCCATACGGACAAGCTACGGTACATACCAGCTCCCGCATTCTGGAGAAAACAAGGTAAAATAAGATGGTGAAGATACAAATGGATAGAAAGCCAGTGAGGTGGAGGCTCACCGGTTCTGTAACGATTTTAAGTAAAGCCGTAGTACCAATGATGTAAGCGAGAAAGATGTTGGCAATAAAGAACGAAAGGCAGAAAAAGATCCCGTGTTTTAAGGTTTTTTTGAAGAATTTATTCCAGGTGAGTGGCGATTCATCCATTTTTTTTTGTTTCAGGTAATCGCCTTCAATCCAGTTTTCGATTTTACGGAACACCATTTCCAGAAATATGGTTTGGGGGCAGGCCCATCCACAGAAAACGCGGCCAAAGACTACCGTGAAAAGCACAATAAAAACAATAAAAGTAAGCAAGCCCAAAACAAATAAGTAGAAATCCTGTGGCCAGAAAATGATGCCGAAGAACACAAATTTACGTTCAAGGACATTCAAGAGGATAAGTTGTTGGCCATTTACTTTAATGAAGGGTGCTGCAAAGAGCAGCGCCAAGAAAAAGTAACTGACTACAGAGCGGTATTTATAGAGTTTACCCTTTATAATACGGGGATAGATCCATTTTCTAGCTGAGGAATAGTTTGGGCTTGCTAACATAATTACAGTTGCTTATCGCCCTGAGGCGCTTTAGCACCTTCAGGATTTGTGCCTTGAAGAGACATTACATAATTGGTGATGTCGGATAATTGGGCGGCGCTCAGTGATTTTTCCCAAGCCACCATTCCTTTTTCCGGCACACCATATTTAATGGTTTTAAAAACATCGCTAATGGTACCACCGTGTAACCAGTATTCGTCGGTTAAGTTGGGACCTACAGAGCCTTCTCCTTTTTCACCATGACAAGGTGTACAACGGGAGGTGTAAAGTGCAAGGCCACTGTTAATTACTGCAGCATCTGTACTTTGTACAATGTTGTTCTCATTCACTGCATTTTTTGAGTTACCCGGTTTGGATAAAAAGGCTATTTTAGCTTCTTCGGCCTGTGCAAGTTCGGTCAGGTATTCCTCTTCCTGGTCTTGTCCGAAGCCAAATACCTCGTAATTAAATAAGTAGATGACGGCGAAGATCACGGTACCATAAAACAATACCATAAACCAACCTGGTGTAGGATTGTCTAACTCGGCAATGCCATCGAACTCATGTTCCATCATCTGGTCTTTTTCTTCTGCCAATGGCCTTAGGCCCATTAATTTTTCAATTAAAGTAGGGCGCTTAGGTTGTGCAGCTTTTGCTGCGGCCATGGCCTGAAGCTTTAATGCTTTCTCGGCTGGAGTGGCAAAAGGTATTGGGTTTTTAGTTTCCTCCACATAAAATTTAATCACTTTTAGCAGGAGGATTGACACCCCAAGGATCATAACGGCGGTGATGCCTAAAGCAATCACCATAATTTCTGCGTAGCTCATAATCTATTCTTCGTCGTTTAATGGCAGTTGGCTCATGTAGTTTACTTCCTCTTTTTTCATCAGGAGGAGCATAATGCCCACCATGATGAAAAAGAAAAAGAATATGCCTAATGAGATCATTAAATACACCTGCTTGTCGTCTACCTGATTTAAAAATTGCCTAAACATGTTTTTGTATTTTAAGTGTTATTTTGCTTTAATGTCTGTTCCTAATCGTTGGAGGTAAGCAATAAGTGCAACAATCTCCTTGTCGCTTTTTACCTTTACGTTGTTTTGCTTCAAATCTGCAGCGATGGCTTTGGCTTGAATATCAAGGTCTTTGTTGGCCTGGTGTTCATAACCTTCAGCGTAAGGCACCCCTAAGGTTCTCATGGCGTTAATTTTAGCAATCGTTGTGGTGGTATCCAGCACTTGGTTGGCTAACCATTCGTAAGGAGGCATAATACTTCCCGGCGACATGGTTTGTGGATCTACCATGTGGTTGTAATGCCATGCATTGGTGTACTTCTGACCCAGACGTTGTAAATCAGGACCTGTACGTTTAGAACCCCATAAAAAAGGATGGTCGTACACAAATTCACCTGCTTTACTGTATTCGCCAAAGCGCTCCGTTTCTGATCGGAAAGGACGGATCATTTGCGAGTGGCAGTTTACACAGCCTTCTTTAATATAAACATCTCTTCCATGTAATTCCAGCGGAGTATAAGGTTTTACGCTTGAAATGGTTGGGATATTAGATTTAATGGTAAAGGTTGGCATCATTTCTACCATACCACCAATCAGGATAACGATCAGTGACAATACCAGGAATACCATTGGTTTGCGTTCAAGCACACGGTGCCATTTTTTATCAGAGCCTTCAGCTACATAAGTAGCAGGAAGTGGTAGTGACTCTGCAGCTTCATCTGCAACCAATTTGCCGGCAAGTGCTGTTTTGATCAGGTTATAAGTCATCACAATTACTCCGATTAAGTAAAGGGCGCCGCCGATGGCTCTCAATACATACATTGGAATAATCTGAATAACGGTTTCAAGGAAGTTAGGATATCTTAATACACCTTCTTCGGTGAATTCTTTCCACATTAAACCTTGGGTGAAACCTGCAAAATATAAAGGTACGGCATAGAAAATGATCCCTAAGGTGCCAATCCAGAAGTGGAAGGATGCTAATTTTTTAGAGAATAACTGGGTGTTGTAAATTCTTGGGATTAACCAGTACAGGATACCGAAGGTTAAGAATCCATTCCAGCCTAAGGCGCCTACGTGAACGTGTGCTACTATCCAGTCGGTATAGTGGGCAATGGCATTAATCTGTTTGAAAGCAAGCATAGGGCCTTCGAAAGTAGCCATACCATAGGCGGTTAAACCTACTACCATGAACTTCAGTTTTGGATCCTCACGCACCTTATCCCAGGCGCCACGCAGCGTAAGCAAACCGTTGATCATACCACCCCAACTTGGTGCAATTAACATCACGGAGAAAGCAACACCTAAAGATTGTGCCCAGCCAGGTAGTGAAGTATATAATAAATGGTGAGGGCCTGCCCAGATATAAATAAAGATTAACGACCAGAAGTGGAGGATACTAAGTTTATAGGAATAGATAGGCCGCTGTGCCATTTTAGGAAGGAAGTAATACATCATTCCTAAATAAGGGGTAGTTAAAAAGAACGCTACTGCATTGTGGCCGTACCACCATTGTACTAGTGCATCCTGCACGCCCGCAAAAAGGTAATAGCTTTTAAATGCTGAAATTGGTAACTGGAAAGAGTTAACAATGTGTAATACAGCAACCGTAACGAAAGTGGCAATGTAAAACCAGATGGCTACATACATGTGCTTTTCACGGCGTTTAAAAATGGTACCGAACATATTGATTCCGAATACTACCCATATTAAGGTGATGGCGATATCAATTGGCCATTCCATTTCTGCATATTCATGCGAAGTGGTTAATCCGAGTGGAAGTGTAATGGCAGTGGCGACAATAATGAGTTGCCAACCCCAGAAATGGATTTTGCTTAACACATCGCTAAACATTCTAGCCTTGAGTAGTCGTTGGAGAGAGTAATAAACCCCCATAAAAATGGCGTTCCCCACGAAAGCGAAAATAACTGCATTAGTGTGTAGTGGCCTGATGCGGCCGAAGGTGGTGTATTGACTTCCCATGTTCAATGACGGCTTAAACAGCTGCATAGCGATGAGGAGGCCAACTGACATGCCAACAATGCCCCAGACGATGGTGGCAATGGCAAAGTTTCTGACGATCTTGTTGTCGTAGTAGAATTTCTCAGTCATACTTAAATAATGGATGGTTTTGATGGGGGTAAAATTACAAGGGCATTAGCCGGAGGAGTATGATGGTTGTTAATGTGAAGTGTGATCTTCATCATTTTTCTTCAATGGCTGATCAGTCAGCTCATCGTCAAATAATATCCTGATGCCAGGCGTATAGGTGTCGTCATTCTGACCGGTTCTGGATGCCCAAAAAAAGGCGGTTAAAAATACCAGCGCCAGCAGAATGCTGATGCCGATAAGCATATAGATCATGTTCATAATAGATGGTTTTTTCTGGCATACAACCTTGCGGCGATGCTGGTAAATAAGATGATGGTTACCGTGCTGATGGGCATGAGTATAGCCGCAAAGAGGGGAGACATTAAGCCTTGAACAGCAAAGTACAAGCCTATGAAGTTATAGGTTAGGGAAATGACAAAGCTCATGTGGATGACTTTCACGCCATCTTTTGCCTGTTGTATAAACTGGGGAATTTTATTGAAGTTAGCACCATCCAGGATGGCGTCGCATCCTGGCGTAAAGTTATTGATGTCGTCTGTTACGGCTACACCAAGGTCGCTTTGTTTCAGTGCACCTGCATCATTTAAGCCATCGCCAAACATTAATACTTTTCTGCCTTTATGCTGCAGGGCGAGTACATAATCGAGTTTGTTTTGTGGTGACTGCTGGAAATGCATTTGCTGTATCCTTGGGAAAAAGGGACTAAGGCTTATACGGTCATGGTCCTGGTCGCCAGACAGTAAATGAAGGTCGGCACGTTTACTCAGGCATGTAATTAATTCTTTAAAGCCTGTACGCCATTGCTGCCCCGAAAGGAAGTAGCCTTTGTAATCATTGTTGATCACCACATGTACCTGACTTCCCTGAGGTAGATCTTGCTTGTCGAGGCCAAGAAAAGCAGCGCTGCCCAGTTTAATGTCCTGTCCGTTGACTGTTCCCATTACACCACGGCCAACTTTTTCCCGGTAATCTGATACCTGGTATTGTGTCGGTAGGTCAAGCCATTTAACCAGCTCACGGCTTAAAGGATGGCCCGAATTCCTGGCCAAGTCACTGATTGCCTGTTTTTCCTGAGAATTTAAATCACCTTTAAAATTAAAACCAGAGGCCTTTGGGTTGGTGATGGTGCCGGTTTTGTCGAAGATAAAGGTGTCTATTCGCGCCAGCTCTTCTATAACAGAGGTGTTTTTTAAATAAAACTTATTCCTGTCAAAAACACTTAGCACGGCTGCCAGTGTAAATGGGGAACTTAAAGCAAGTGCACAAGGGCAGGCAATTATAAGCACTGCCGTGAAAGATGCCCATGCTTTTGACGGATCAAAAATCAACCAGTAGATAGCCGACAGCGTAGCTACCAACACCAATACAATGCTGAAATATTTACTGGCTGTGCCGCTAAAAGTTTTAATTCGGTCCTTATCGGCAGTGAAGGTTTCATTATTCCATAACCTTGTGAGGTAACTCTGAGAAACCGGTTTAACCACTTCCAGTTCAATGGCGCCACCTAATTGTCGCCCACCTGCATAGACCACTTCGCCCAAAATTTTCTCTACCGGTTTCGATTCTCCGGTTACAAAGCTGAAGTCAAGTTTTGCAGTACCGTAAAGTAAAATGGCATCTGCAGGAATAATTTCATTGCTGCGGATCAAAATGCGGTGTCCCTTTTTTAAATCGCCTAAAGGCAAGGGTTTATCCTTTCCATTTTCAATGATGGTTACGGCAACAGGAAAGTAGGATCGGTAGTCTCTTTCGAAAGAAAGATGATGATAGGTATGTTGCTGCATCCATTTGCCCACAAGCAGGAAGAATACCAGCCCACAAAGGGTGTCGATAAAACCTGCGCCGGTGTAAGTGGCAATTTCTATCAGGGAGCGGATAAACATCACTGCTATACCGAGGGCCAGTGGAAAATCAAGGTTGAGCACCCCATTTTTTAAATTGAGCCAGGCAGATTTGAAATATTCTGTTGCACTATAGAATACCACCGGAAGGGCAAAGGCGATATTGAGCCAGCCAAAGAAGTTCTTGAACTCTGTTTCCAATGTGGATAGGCCAAAATATTCAGGAAAGCTGAGTAACATGGTGTTACCGAAGCAGAAACCAGCGACGGCGATTTTAGTAATCAAAGTGCGGTTATCATCGTTGTTTTGTTTTTCTTTAACAACATCCTGCAGACTGATCAGTGGTTCGTAGCCAATATTGGCAAGTGTTTCTACAACGGTTCTTAACGTTGCTTTATCATTTTTGAACGTAATGGCGACTTGTTTCTTTAAGAAATCGATCCTCGACTGTGTAATGGCGGGGTTGATTTTGTATAGGTTTTCCAATAACCAGATGCAGGAACTGCAGTGTATATTAGGAATATAAAAGGTTACCACCGTTACCTCTGCGTCGCAGTAATCAACCAGGCCAGCGGCAATGGCGGGTTCATCGAGATAGTCGAAATGTTGCTTAGGTTGCTGTTGTGTTTGTCCGGGCACATCATTGTATGCATAGTAGTTGCATAAATTATGGCTGGATAAAATCTGGTATACGCCCTTGCATCCCAAACAACAAAATTGTCTGTCGTCTAGTGTATAAGGACTAGTGGGTAAGTCTTCGCCGCAGTGATAACAATGCGTTTCTACAGAAATGGTGTTGGTGTTTGACATAGCTAAACGGTATGTTGCAAAGTTGTAACACCGGGCGCTATGCTAAAATGACAAGCCTACTTACTAAAATGTGACAGGGATCACTTATTGTAAAGCTGCTGGCAATTATTGCAGAAGAAAGTTCGGCGGTTTGTTTTGCCGAGATACTCCTTAATCATGGGTAGGTTGCACCTAAGGCAGGTGCGCTTGGTATGGGCCAGCCAATGTTTTTTAAGGGTAAATTCTTTTTTCCAGCGCAGGAAGTCGTAGCTGTAAATGCGTGCCTCACGTACCATCTGCAATAGTAGATCTGGAGGTAAGGCACCTACCTGGCTGCTAGGGTGTACATATATCCGGTAAAGGACTTCGTTTTTGATGATGTTTCCTACGCCGGCAAAGATGTCCTGATCAAGAAGGGCATCGCAGACTAAAGTTTTGGGTTGCTTCTTTAGTTTGTTGATGGCGGCATGTTCATCCCACGTGGGCGACAATACATCGGCCGACCAGTCGTAAACCAGATCAGGATCACCTTCTATAATTTTGAGGGAACAACCATAAAAGTTAAGTTCAGCATTTTCAAAGTGTAAACTTAAGCGGACAGGTGTTTCCTTGCGCTCGTTAATCCGATAGGTACCAAACAATAGAAAGTGAACCCTAAGGCTAAAGTCGGGGAAGCAGAGCAGAAAGTGCTTGCCCCAACTTTTAATGGCAGTTATAGGTTCACCAGACATTCGATCTTTTTCAATCGAGGTATTTCCTGCTACCGCGATTACTTTTTGCCCTTTCAGTTTTAATGGCTCTAACAGTTCTTTAAGGATTACAATTGATGGACCTTCGGGCATATGTTTAATTTAGGGAAGCCATGTCGATAACAAAACGGTAATGCACATCGCCGGCCAGGGTACGCTCGTACGCTTCATTAATCTGGTCGATGGAAATCATTTCAACATCGGAGGTGATGCCATGTTCGGCACAGTAGTCGAGCATTTCCTGGGTTTCTTTTATTCCGCCAACCAGAGAGCCCACCAGGCTCCGGCGTCCGCCGATCAAAAGAAATGCCTCTACAGTAGACGGCTCAGGAGGAGCGCCTACTACAATCATCACCCCATTTGTATTTAACAAAGGCAGGTAAGCGTTATAGTCGTGTTTTGCCGAAACCGTGTCGATGATGAAATCAAAATGATTCGCCAGTTTCTCCTTCGTTTCTTTTTTTGTTGTGATCTCGAAGTGATGTGCACCTAATCTTTCAGCATCTTTTTGTTTCGAAGCCGAGCGGCTTAATACAGTAACGATCGCACCCATGGAAGCAGCAAGTTTAACGGCCATATGGCCTAAACCGCCTAAGCCTACCACAGCCAGTTTATCACCTGCTTTTACGTTCCAGTGTTTTAAAGGAGAATAGGTAGTAATTCCTGCGCAAAGTAATGGTGCTACCTTCTCAAGTGGTAATTTATCTGAAACACTGAGTACGAATTTCTCCGTAACTACGATGTGACTGGAATAACCGCCATAAGTGATTGTTTTTTTGTCCTGCAACAGGGAATTGTAGGTTTGGGAATTGCCATTTTCGCAATATTGTTCCTGGTGATTATTGCAGTTTTTGCAGTGGCCACAAGAATCTACGAAGCAACCTACACCTACTGTATCACCCACTTTAAAACGGCTTACTTGTTGGCCAACACGTGTAACAGTACCCACTATTTCATGCCCGGGAACTACGGGGTACATGGTGCCGCCCCACTCATTTCTTGCTGTATGGATGTCGGAGTGACAAACACCACAATATAATATTTTAATTTCCACATCGTCAGCTAATGGCTCTCTGCGGTTTAACTGGTAAGGTTCTAGAGGTTTGTCTGCACTTTTGGCAGCATATGATTTAATACCATTCATTCGTAGCTATTTAGGGTATAGTATTTTCGGTTATAAGAACAAAAATAGGTGCGCATTGTTCTGCCTAAATTTAAGGATGGGTAAACAATTCCGCCTTCCTTCGGTTAAGTTTGAAGCATGAGCAATTATCCAATGATACGTTATTATGACAGTATAGCCGTATGCGCTCATAATGAAATAACGGATTTAACGTTCTATAACCGTTCATTGATAATTTTCTTTAATTTAGCGCTATTGTGAATTAAATTGAAAAATTCATTCACTGAACATAAAAAGTTGAACTTATAGCGTAATAACATAAATTATTTTTTAAATGCCATCAAATATTCTAATTAAATGCGGCAAAACACTACAGGAAAAAAACTTAACCGTAGTATTCGCCGAAAGTGTGACTGCAGGTAGACTATGTGCCGAGTTTTCTTTATTGGAAAACGCGGGAAAATTTCTAAAAGGAAGTTTAGTGACCTATGATGCTGGATTGAAACAAGACAATCTTAATGTGCCAAGATCGCTGATCGACGATTATACGCCGGAATCAGCCGAAGTAACTGAAGCCATGACTATGGGCTTAAGAGACCTTGTTCCTGCCGATATTTATTTATCCATTACAGGTTTAAATAGTGAAGGGGGGAGTGAGACTAAAACTAAACCAGTGGGTACTATTTTTATTCATGGTTTATATGGTAACATTGAAATAAAGGATCGTAGTGTTTTCAAAGGCTCACCGAAAAAAATTGTGATGCAGGCCATTGAACGCGTGGCATTTTTAATTCACGAGGCAATAACGTTGGATGAGCAATAAAAGGAGAAAAATAACGTCTTAACTAGTAGAGCGTTAATTAGATGGCGGGGACTCGGTTATAATAACTGTGTCCCCGTTTTTTTTCCTTTACCAACTTAAAATCTAATGATTTAAGGCATTCTTTTAAACGTGAAAATTCCCTAGCTTTAATAAATATATGAGTGAGGATAGGAATAATGAAGAATTAATACTCGGAGTGGTTTCTCATGTTCTGAGTTTTGCAGTTGGTGAATTATGTAAGTATGGTTTTCTTCTTGCTTTTGAAAAAGAGCTTTCTGATTTGAAGGGGTTGGTGAAAGCCGATTCTGTTTTCGAAAAAGATATGGAATTACTGGCAGACATCAAGGATCCAGCTGTGCAGTTATTGCTAAGTTCAATTAATAAAGTTGTGGATCATATTCAGATCCATATTATCATCAATGGATTGGATGAATACGCAGTGATGACCGATGAGGTCTGCCATCAGCATGCGTCGAATAATTACCATTATTATGTTGACGAAGGGATAGGGCAAGATTACGAATCCCTTATTTTGGAGGCACTTGATCTTTATTTTTCCTTAATGCACCTGATTTTTCACACCGCTTTCCAACTGCGCCTTAAAGATATAGACCTGCCAGACAATGTACTGGAGAATTTCTATTTTGACTTTCTGGATGTGTTAGATAACAATATGCCTGCAGAAGATAAAAACGTGCAATTGCTATACGGTTTGATTGTTACTTTAAACGAAGATGCGTCGGCATTAGCTCAATTGACGTAGAATTTCCAGCAAAAAAAAAGCCCCACATGGAGCTTTAAAGAATGTTGGTAATATTAAAAGGAGAAATCATCGTTTGTTTTTGTGCCGTTATGCTCTGAATTCTCTGAGTACTCATAACGCTTTTCTACCACTTCCTGGTGGTTCTTGATGTAATCAACGGTTTCGTTCAATCCTTCGGCAAATTTTTCAAAATCTTCTTTGTACAAAAAGATTTTATGCTTTACAAAAAGGCCATCTTCCAGTCTTTTTTTGCTTTCCGTTAAGGTTAAGTAGTAGTCACCTGATCGTGTTGCTTTTACATCGAAAAAATAAGTTCTTTTACCTGCCCTTACTTTTTTAGAAAACACCTCTTCTCTCTCTTTGTTGTCAAATTCTCCCATGGTTGGTATTGATCTTAGTTTTGGTTCGGGTAAATATAAAGCAATAATTTTCAAAGTTCAAAATAGAATTACACAGAATTATTCTCTTCTTCCAGTAATTGATGTTGATACATCTCCTTGTAGATTCCGTTCAGTTCTAACAGCTCCTGGTGGGTTCCACGTTCGGCAATTTTCCCATGTTCAAGCACAATGATAATGTCTGCGTTTTTTATCGTAGAGATACGGTGTGCGATGAGTATGCTGGTTTTTTCACTTCTGGTTCTGCCAAGATTACGCAATATTTCCTCTTCCGTTTTGGTGTCCACGGCAGAAAGGCAGTCGTCAAAAATGAGCAGTTTAGGATCCTTAATTATCGCTCTTGCAATGGACACGCGCTGTTTCTGCCCTCCCGAGAGGGTAATCCCTCTTTCACCGAGCATGGTTTCAAACTTCTTATCAAAGTCCATGATGTTGTTGTAAACTGCAGCATTTTTAGCGGCATTGGCCACTTCCTCATCTACAGCCTGATCCAGGCCAAAAGCGATATTGTTTTTAATGGTATCAGAAAAAAGGAAAACCTCTTGTGGAACAAAGCCTATCTGGTTACGGTACACGCTCAGGTCAAGATCTTTAATGTCATGATTATCGATTAAAATTTCACCCTTATCCACATCGTACATACGCATAATCAGGTTAACCAGAGTTGATTTACCAGAACCTGTGCGCCCGATAATGGCGGCCAATTGTCCTTTTTTGATATCGAAACTTACGTTTTGTATGGCCTGTATCCCTGTATCAGGGTAAGTGAAACTCACATCTTTGAAGCTGATGTTACCCTGCAGGTCTGCTAGTTTAACGGGGCCCGAGGAGATATCTGTTTTTAAGTTTAAGAACTCATTTATTCTTTTTTGGGAGGCGGCGGCCCGCTGTATAAGTGTAGTTACCCAACCCAGCATAGTAACCGGGAAGGTCAATTGATTTACATAGACAATGAATTCAGCAATGTTTCCTGCGGTTATTGATCCGTTAATCACTTGTTTTCCACCTATAAACACTGTAAGAATGATACTTAAGCCAATTAACAACAACATGGTCGGATAAAAGAAGGCCTGAACTTTTACCAGGCTCATTGAATTGCGTTTGTAGGTTTCACTTTCCTGCGCAAATATTTTCCTGGTATCTTCTTCCCGCACATAGGATTTGATCACCCGGATACCTGAAAAACGTTCCTGTACAAAGCTGGATAAGGTAGAAAGCTGTTCCTGAATCCTTTCACTTTTTTTGTTAATTAGAGTGTTTACAAAGTAGATGATCACCACAAGGATGGGCAGTGGCAGTAAACAGTAGGTTGCCAGTGTGGCATTAACCGAATACATGTAAGAGATGATCAGTAAAAAAAGAACTACCGTGTTGATGGTATACATTATTGCCGGACCGACATACATGCGCACACGGTTAACATCTTCGGTTGCGCGGTTCATCAAATCGCCAGTATTGTTTTTTCGGTAAAAGCCCAGGCTCAGCTCCTGGTAATGTGCATAGATCTCGTTCTTCATGTCGAATTCGATATGCCTGGACATGAGAATAATGGTTTGGCGCATGAAAAACAGGAACAATCCGCGGACCATGTACAGTAGGATAACCAAAACACCAAAGTAGAGTAAACTATAGCTGAAAATATCATATATAATGGCCTGTCTTTCGAAACCGGAAAACAATCTGTAGATCTGAATATTTTCGGTAATCAGGTTAAAGGCATGCCCGATTACCTGGGCAGGAATAACAGCAAAGATATTAGAGATAATTACGAAAAAAATGCCTGGAATAATCCACCATTTGTATTTATAAAAGTATTTATTTAAAAAACGAAGGTGCTTCATCAAGAGGTAAAGTTATACAAATAGCCCCGATTATTTTATACACTTTAGTTTTAAGAAGTGAAATAACGTTTTTTTATGCTAATTTTGCGACGTATCTGGTAATTCTAAATCTATGTCTGGTAAGAGTCCCGTTGAAACTTCAATATTAGAGCAATTAACTGCGTTAGGTCATAAAAAAGTAGTCTTTTGTAATGACCCAGATTCCGGCTTAAAAGCTATTATTGCGGTGCACGACACCACACTTGGACCGGCGATAGGTGGAACAAGAATGTGGAATTACAGCTCAGAAGCAGAGGCGCTTGAAGATGTCTTGCGTTTATCTAGAGGAATGACTTACAAGGCTGCTATCACGGGAATAAACCTTGGCGGAGGTAAAGCGGTTATTATCGGAGATTCCCGTAAAGGGAAATCCGAAGCCATGATGCGCAGTTACGGACGTTTCATTAACAATCTTAATGGCGAATTCATTACCGCAGAGGATGTAGGTACCACCACCAAGGATATGGAGTATATCCGTATGGAAACCAAACATGTTACTGGCGTTCCTGAATCTATTGGTGGGGCAGGTGATCCATCACCTTATACTGCGAAAGGAGTTTACTTAGGCATTAAGGCTTGTGTGAAAGAAGTGTTTGGCACAGACATGCTTGCTGGTAAATCAGTTGTGGTGCAAGGTATCGGAAGTGTAGGTGAACATTTAGTTGAATTGCTGCGAAATGAAAATGTAGAAGTTTTTATCAGTGATATTGATGACGAGCGCCTGCAATACGTGGCCAGTAAATATAAAGCCAGACCAGTTGATGCGGACAAAATATTTTCTATCGATGCGGATATCTATGCACCATGTGCTTTAGGTGCCACGGTAAATGACAGAACAATTCCTAATATGAAGTTTTCTATTATCGCTGGTTCTGCAAACAATCCCTTAGCCGACGAGCAAAAACATGGACAGATGCTGATGGAAAAGAACATCCTTTTTGCACCTGATTACCTGATCAATGCAGGTGGTTTGATCAATTGTTATTCGGAATTAACCGGTTTTGGTAAGAAACGTACCATGCAGCTAACCGAAAACATATATGATGCAACAAGAAACGTTATCCAGTTGTCAAAGAAAGAAAATATCTCCACTATTATAGCTGCTAACCGGATTGCTGAACAAAGGATTGCGGATATAAAAAAAATTAAAACATCATATTAATAATTAATAAATAATCAGGTAAATTTACCACTCGTTCTTACATTCATGTTAAATAGAAGGCACTTAAGAATTAAAGCTTTGCAAAATATTTTTGCTTGGCAAATGACAGATAAAAAAGATCTGGAATCATCGAAAAAAGCTTTGATGAAAAGCATTGACGATGTATACGAAATGTATGCACGTATGCTTGCACTGCTTTCAGAGATCACTGAATACGTAGCTATCGACACTATTGAAAGGGCAAATAAGCACTTTCCTACTGAGGAGGATCTTAATCCGAATGAAAAGCTGCTTAACAACAAGTTTATCGTATTGTTAAAACAGAATCCTGCATTTCAGGCTGCTGTTAATAAATACCAGATTAACTGGCATGCCGATCCTGAATTCGTAAAAGAAATCTATAATAAGCTAAAAGCCACTCCGGAATACGCAGCTTATTTAGCGGCGGAAGACAACGAGGGACTGGAAGAATCCAAAGAAATCATTAAGTTCATTTTTAGAAAAATTATCCTTAAAAGTCAGAATGTAATACAGGCTTTTGAAGATAAATTCATCAACTGGTCGGTTGATAAAGAAGTGATGCAGGGTATGGTTGCCAAAACTATTAAAAACTTTACCTCAGAAGATCCTTTAGCAAACAAGTTAACGCCTATTAGTCCGGATTGGGCAGAGGACAGTAAATTTGTACAGGATTTATTTGTGCAAACATTAAAAAACAACAACAAATACCAGGAGTTAATTGCAGAGCGCACTAAAAACTGGGAATCTGAGCGTATTGCACTTATGGATACCATTTTAATGAAAATGGCGATATGTGAACTGTTGAATTTCCCATCTATACCGGTTAAAGTAACTATCAATGAATACCTTGATCTTTCAAAAGATTACAGTACTCCGAAAAGTAATTCTTTTATAAACGGTATATTGGATAAAATTTTAGGCGATTTAAAACGTACCGACAGCATTAAAAAGATTGGTAGGGGTTTAATAGAAGAATAAAACATGAAAAAATATTATTTTATTTTAGGCTTGGCAGGAGTGATTTTTACTTCATGCCAGCAGAATACAGCAAAAGAGACTGATCAATCGGCCTCTACAGAAATCACTTCGTCTGCAACGCCATCGGCAGATGCCCCTGTAATGGTTTTTGAAAAGGACAGTTATGATTTCGGTAAGATTAAACAAGGGGAGAGTATTCAGTATGCCTTTAAGTTTAAGAACACAGGAAAAACACCATTAATTATTAAAAACGCTACTGCTACTTGTGGTTGTACTGTTCCTGAACCACCTAAAGATCCTATTCTACCAGGTGCAGAAGGTACGATTAATGTGGTTTTTAACAGCGCTGGAAAGATTGGCGTTCAAGATAAGATCATTACCATTACTTCTAATGGCAATCCCGCAATAAATGAGGTTCATTTAATAGGGGAAATTACACAACCATAAATTAACATAAAATAAACAGAACAAATGATGACATCAGTAGTAATTTTACAAGCAGGAGGAACCGGTGGAATGTTAGGAACCCTAGTTCCTATGGTATTAATCATGGTCGTGTTTTACTTTTTCATGATCAGACCACAGGTTAAAAAAGCAAAAGACCATAAAAAATTAATCACTGAATTACAAAAAGGCGATAAAGTTGTGACTACAGCAGGTATTCATGGTAAAATTGTCGATATGAACGAAACTACTTTCCTTATTGAAGTTGAAGGTGGAACAAAAATCAGATTTGATAAGACAGCAATTTCATTAGATGCAACAAAAGCTGCTGCACCTAAGGCATAATACAAATAATAGAATTGAGCCGCGCCAGTAACTGGCGCGGCTTTTTTTGTTAAATTTGTTTACATTACATTATGCCGATCATCAAATTAACGAATATCGAAAGGAAACGTTTTCTTGCTTTAGTTGTCTGCCTGCTCTTAGCCATAGGGGGGTGGCTTTTTCTTGCCTTGAACAACAAATACATTTATACGGCAAAAACAGTACTGGTCTACACCAATTTTCCTCAGAAAAAGGCCTTTCATCCTTTACAATCCGATACTGTTGATCTGCAGGTGGAAGGGTCCGGCTGGCAATTACTCTTCTCCAGGTTAAGGATCAAACCTCAGTCTATTGCTATCAGTCTGGAAAAGCTAAACAACCGCAACTATATCCTTTTCTCCGAACAATTGTATAATGTAAACAATCAGTTAGAAACATCACAGAAAATTATATCGGTGCGGCCGGACACGCTCTATTTCGATTTTTCGCAACGATCAGTTAAAAAAGTGCCTGTGGAACTCGTTTCACATATTGAATTTACTAAACAGTATGGGATATCCTCCGTTATCGACATTAACCCCAGTCATGTCACCGTATCAGGCCCATTTAAGGAGCTGGAGAAAATCACATCCTGGAAAACTGATACACTCAAACTGACGAAAATTCAACATGCAGTGAAAACAAGGGTGGCGATGGCGCACAGTGACTTAAAAAATGTCAACATTTTTCCAGCCTCAGTAGAAGTAAGGATTCCGGTAGATGAATTTACTGAGAAAACCCTTGAGGTTCCATTAAAGGTTATAAATAACAAGTCTTACCACAATGTTAAACTCTATCCTAAAAAGGTAAAACTTACTTTTCTTGTGGCACTGTCAAGTTATAAACAGGTAAACGAAGATTTCATTGAAGCTGTGGTGGATTTAAATGAATGGAAACAGTTAAATCACCACCAGTTGATGGTTACGCTAACCCGTTTTCCGGAATACTGTAAGTTAATTAAGATTGAACCCTCAAAGGTTGATTTTATTATAGATAAATAAACATGTTAAAAATAGGAATAACCGGTGGCATAGGAAGTGGGAAAACTACGGTTTGCCGGGTTTTTGAAACACTGGGTATACCTGTGTTTTACGCAGATGATGTTGCCAAAGACATTATGGTAACAGATTCTTTGCTAATAGAAGGTGTAAAGAATGCTTTTGGTGAGGAGAGTTACCTGGAACATCAGGTATTAAATAGAGGGCATATTGCACAAATTGTATTTAATAACGACACTGAATTAGCCAAATTAAATGCACTAGTTCATCCCGCAGTATTCCGTGCTTTTGATCAATGGGTTGCTGAAGTTCCGGCACACACACCTTATATTTTAAAAGAAGCGGCCCTGTTGTTTGAAAGTGATTCCTATAAAATGTGCGATAAAACCATCGTCGTGATAGCACCGCTTTCCTTAAAAAAGAAACGCGTGATGTTACGCGATCAGGTTACGGAGGCCCAAGTGCAAGCACGTATAGACAAACAGTTCAGTGACGAACAGAAAATTAAAATGGCCGATTTTTTAATTCATAACGAGGAATCATCTTCCATCATTCTACAGGTGCTTACCTTGCATGAACGGTTTATAAAATAGAATACATGATATTAGATGATTTTATAGTACAGACAAAAAAAGGTTTGTATTGTGTGTATGGCGATTTCTATTTAGACCCCAAAGAACCCGTTAAAGAAGCTGTTATTTCTCATGCCCATGGCGATCATGCTTATCCGGGAAATACTAATGTGTACTGTACCGCATCAACTTCCTTGTTTATGAAACATCGTTACAGGGAAAATGCTGCCAATCAGTTTTTTATTAAAGGCTATCAGGAAAATTTCAGGATTAATGACGTGGACATTAATTTTATACCTGCGGGGCATATCCTTGGCTCTGCGCAGGTTTTAATAACTTATAAAGGCATCCGTTACCTGTACACCGGTGATTTCAAGCTGCAGCCCGACCCTACCTGTGAGCCCTTTATATTTGCTCAGGCGGATGTGCTGATCACCGAAACTACTTTTGCACACCCTGAAACGCAGCATCCCGATCCGGAAACAGAAATATTAAAGCTAAATACAACCAGCAACAACATTATGCTCGGCGCTTACGTGTTGGGGAAGAGCCAGCGTCTGATTGAGCTGATTAATCGCTATTGTGTTGAAAAAAGGATACTCGTGCACCACAGCCTGCTTCCTTTCCTACGGATATATGAACAACAAGGTATCGTAATGGGTACGTATCAACTTTTTGACAAACGCCTGCTTAAAAACAACAATAACATCATTTATGTTGTACCACCCATGGTCTACAACAGCAACATCAAAACATTTAACGTTGTAAAAGTATTTGCCAGTGGCTGGAAAGACTTACAGCGCAACAACCAGATTCAGCTTTATGTGTCTGATCACGCTGATTGGAACGATATCATTTACACCATTGACCAGGTAAAACCAACAGAGGTTTGGACCACACATGGAAGCGGTTCACATCTGATTTCACATTTTGGAAAAAGTTTGGTCGTGAAATTGCTTAATGGATGATAGAAGGAGTAGACTTTTATTTTAACGATGCCGGTTTAATGGTTTTTACCGCGCACTACCACCTGAAACGCGGGAAATGCTGCAAAAATAAATGCTTGCATTGCCCATGGAAATACGGACAAAGAGAAAAGGATAACCAGAAGAAGCGATAAGGTCGAACCCCATGCAAGTACAAGAAGATATAAATACTGTGAAATATGAAAATATTTTCCAGCAAGGTGCCCTGAAAATTACAACCATCCATCATTGGCTCAACAACCAGATGCGCGATAAATTGTCGCCATTTGATCTCACTGTGCAACAATATCATGTATTACGCATCTTGCAACGTGACTTTCCAAAGCCGGCTACCATTAACCTGATCAAAACAAGGATGCTCGATAAAATGAGTGATGCTTCCAGAATTGTAGAACGGTTAATTCAAAAGCACCTGGTGATTAAATCCAATAACTTAAACGACCGTCGTGCTACAGATATTAACCTTTCTCCAGCAGGACTTGAACTGCTTGCCGATATCGATAAATTGTCAATCGTCGAGCAGCTGCTCACCGACAAATTAACAGCAACTGAGGCAGAACAGCTAAACCTCCTGCTCGATAAAATCCGTGCTTAATGTCCGGTAACGAAGAAACCGAGTAACCCAATAGCCGTTCCAGTTAACACTGCAATCATCTTTTTCTTGTTGATTTTATGGTCTACACTAGACTCAAATAAGATGGTTGTTGAGATGTGCAGGAATATCCCGATAACAACGCCCATCATTTTATTGAAATAAGCTTCTACACCACCAATTGTTCCATTACTCAACCCTGTACTTACATAAAAACCCAGTGGGGCCATTACCGCGAAAACAGCGATGTAGAACAAGATGGTGGCCGGTTTAAAATGACTTTGCAATAGAATGCTGGCGAGGGCAAATGCTGCCGGAATATGGTGCAATGCTATACCAAAAATTAGCTCGTTATGCTGGTCTTTAGCCAAAGGCATACCTTCTACAAAGGCGTGTAAACACAAACTGATCATAATGCCATAAGGAAAAACATTATTGTGTTCGTGTTTATGGATATGCCCATGTTCTACCCCCTCAGAAAACTTTTCCAGGAATACCTGTAAAAGGAAACCAATCAAGATAAAAATTCCAATTTCATGGGCATCTGTTCCACTATACGCTTCAGGAATGAGGTAGAGTACGGTGATTGCAAAAAGATAGGCACCACTAAAAGAGAGGATAAGTTTTAATGATTCCGACTTGTCACTTTTTACCAGGAAGATCGCAGATCCGCCGAAAAAAGCACTAAAGAATAAAACAAGCAATTTCCAGATTTCCATTATAATTGTTGTTGTGTTTTTTTATAGAGTTTGGAAGTGAAAAATCCAATCATCGTACCTAAAATTGCCCCGCACATCACATCTACAGGATAATGTACACCCACATAGATCTGTGAAAAGCTGATGATAACGGCCCAAAAAATGCCGATGGGTAATATCGGTTTCCAGCGGCCATAAAAAACCATAATCAGGAAAACAGCGATCGCAAAATGATTGGTTGCATGTGCCGAAGGGAAGCTGTAACCACTACCACAGCCCACGCGATGGATAATATCCTCTGCGAGGCTTAAGTCGTTACATGGCCGTAACCTGCCCGCAAGTGGTTTAATTATTCGGGAGGCTGTCAGATCGCCAATTGCAAAAGTTAACAGGAGGAAACCGACAATATAAACACCTTGTTTTTTATACTCTCTTATACAGAAAATGATGATAAACAGGTATAATGGCGCCCAAAAATATCTGTTGCGCATTAAAGGCATCAACCAATCAAAAAAGTTGTTGGCCAATCCCCTGTGTATCGATAAAAACAGGTCCGTGTCAAATTCCAATAAACCGCCTATCATGTCTTTTTACAGATGAGAATTAGTCTGTCCGACTTATTTTCCTCGAAAGGATTCAAGGCATAATCACCAAAAGTCTCCACTAATTTTAAACCGCTTAAAGCAAACATTCTTTCGAAATCCTCCAATGTAAAGGCTTTTACGCGTTCTTCGAAAGCGTAGTCTTTCCCTTTATGTTCAAAATTGATATGCTTAATGATCTTGCCGTCAGACACGAATTTCTTAATCTGAAATTCTATCCCATCTACGGTTTTTATTTCCTGGTGGGTTAAGTTTCTTAGAATTTTCAGCGTATTGAAGTAATCAATAACAACCGTTCCGTCTTCTTTAATTGCTTTTCTGAATGATTTTAACGCGTCGACATGATCTTTTTCCGTTTCGAAGTAGCCAAAACTTGTAAACAGGTTTAAAGCAAGGTCAAAATAATTGATATAAAGTAATTTGCGCATATCATGCACAAAAAAGCGTAAGTGTTTTTGTTCAAACTGCTGTGCATATTTAATGCTCTGTTCCGAAAGATCGATCCCAGTTACATCATAACCTTTTTTGTTAAGGTAAATTGCATGACGGCCACGGCCACAAGCGATATCAAGGATTTTTGCATGGGCAGATGGTTTTAGGTATGCAGAAAGGTTGTCAATTAAAAATTCCGCTTCTTCATCATTGCGTTGACTGTAAAGTATGTGATAATAAGGCGAATTAAACCAATATTGAAACCATTTTCGCTGCATTGCGCTGTATATTTATATTTTAAACAAAAAGCAAAGATAGTATTTTGAATAGCATGCAAAGGGATTAATTATGATGGCCCTTAAATTTTTGCTATTTTTGGGCGATCTAAAACAACTCATTTTGACACTTATAAAATCTATTTCCGGAATCCGGGGAACCATCGGCGGAATCGCTGGAAACGGCTTAACGCCAATTGATATCGTAAAATTTACTGCCGCTTACGGCACCTGGGTACTCAACAAAACCAACATCAGGAAAATTGTTTTAGGGCGCGATGCCCGCATATCAGGGGAAATGGTTAATAACCTGGTAACCGGTACCTTGCAAGGACTTGGGATAGAGGTGATTGACCTTGGTCTTTCTACAACCCCAACGGTAGAAATTGCCGTGCCAATGGAAAAAGCTGGCGGTGGAATTATTTTAACAGCGAGCCACAACCCGAAGCAATGGAATGCGCTGAAATTATTAAACGATAAGGGCGAATTTATCAGTGATGTGGAAGGGAAAGAATTACTAGAACTTGCCGAAAGTTCAAGTTTCAATTTTGCAGAAGTAAACAATTTAGGTCGCGTAGTTTTAAACGATACCTACCTGCAGAAACATATCGAGGCAGTATTAGCCTTGCCACTAGTAGATGTTGATGCAATTAAAGCAGCCAACTTTAAAATTGTTATCGATTGTGTAAACTCTACAGGTGGAATTTTTGTCCCTGCGCTTTTAAAGGCTTTAGGAGTAGAAACAGTTTATGAATTGTATTGCACACCTGATGGTAACTTTCCCCACAATCCGGAGCCTTTGCCAGAAAATTTAACAGAAATTGCCAAAGTTGTACAGCAGAAGAATGCCGACCTGGGTATCGTTGTTGATCCTGATGTAGATCGTCTTGCTTTTGTATGTGAAGATGGAACTATGTTTGGTGAAGAGTATACGTTAGTAGCTGTTGCCGACTATGTTATTCAAAACACGCCAGGAAATACCGTTTCAAATTTATCTTCTACTCGTGCTTTAAGAGATGTGACGGAGAAAGCCGGCGCTGAATACAACGCTGCGGCAGTAGGAGAGGTGAATGTAGTAAATAAAATGAAAGAAACCAATGCCGTAATTGGCGGGGAGGGTAATGGTGGAATTATTTATCCGGAATCACATTATGGCAGAGATGCTCTAGTGGGAATTGGTTTGTTCTTAACACACCTGGCTAAATTCGGTAAATCGATCTCCTTATTGCGCAGCAGTTATCCAAATTATCATATCTCTAAAAATAAAATTACCCTCACACCTGAAATGGACATAGATGCGTTGCTATTAAAGGTGCAGGAAAAGTATAAAGCCCAGCCTCATAGCACCATTGACGGTTTGAAAATTGAATTTGAACACCAGTGGGTTCATTTACGACGTTCTAATACAGAGCCGATCATCAGAATCTATAGCGAAGCGGAAAATGAAAACATAGCAGAGGCTTTAGCAACTAAAATTATTACTGATATCAAAGAAATATTAAAATTGAACTAATGATGAACAGAATCTATTTAGATAATGCGGCCACTACTCCTCTTGATAAAGAGGTGCTTTCCGAGATGGTCAATGTAATGGATAACTATTATGGTAATCCATCCTCTATTCATGCCCAGGGGCGTGAAGTGAGAACATTGATTGAGAAAGCGCGTAAAACGGTAGCCGGTTTATTAAATGCTGTTCCTGCAGAGATATTCTTTACCTCAGGTGGTACTGAAGCTGATAATACCGCTATTAGGTGTGGTATTGCTGCTTTTGGATTAAAACATGCCATAACCTCCAAATTAGAACACCATGCGGTAGAACACACGTTAGATAGTTTGTTGAAAACTGGCGTGATTGACAAAATCAGTTATGTGAATACCGATACCAAGGGTAATATCGATTATGATCATCTTGAGCAACTGTTAAAAGAAAACGAACGTTCTTTTGTCTCATTGATGCATGCCAACAACGAACTGGGCACCCTTACGGACATTGTGCGTGTCGGGGAAATCTGTGAAACGTATGATGCCATTTATCATTGTGATACCGTACAGACCATGGGTCATTACAAACACGATGTGAGAGCACTTAAAGCACATTTTATCGTTTGTGCCGCGCATAAATTGCACGGGCCAAAAGGGGTGGGGTTCTTATATGTTAACCACAACATCAAAATCAGTCCGATGATTTTTGGTGGTGCGCAGGAAAGAAACATGCGTGGTGGAACAGAAAATATCTATGGTATTGTTGGCCTGGCCAAAGCTCTTGAAATGGCCTATGCATCCATGGAACAACACCAGAAACATATACAGGGTCTAAAAACTTATTTAAAGGAACAGCTGCTGGCAGAAATACCAGGTATAGCCTTTAATGGCGAGCATGACCCTGAGACCAGCTTATACACTGTGCTTAACGTATCTTTCCCAGAAATGGACATGGGCGATATGCTATTGTTTAACCTCGACATTAACGGAATTTCTGCTTCTGGTGGTAGTGCCTGTTCTTCGGGGTCAAATATTGGTTCACATGTGTTAACTGCCATTGGTGCAGATCCGGGCAGGCCATCTGTACGTTTTTCTTTCAGTAAATTGAATACGAAAGAAGAACTGGATTATGTGGTTCAGAAAGTAAAATATATTGTTGAGCAAAATGTAAATGTTTAGCATATTTAAATACTTATCAAAAAGCCTTGGCAAAACGCCAAGGCTTTTTTTATACCTTTAAACATGCCGCTACATTACCATCGGATTCAGCACGACGACGATCCAGCGCTTGCTCTTATCAGGGACTTGTATGAAAGTGCTTTTCCTGAGCATGAGCGTCGCGACTGGGCATCATTCCTAACGCTGATTAATGACCCACGCATGCATGTTGATGTGATTCTTGATGCGGAGCAAGCCCTTGGTTTTTTAATTTGGTGGAAGTTGAATGATTATTGCTTTATCGAGCACTTTGCAATTTCTGAACGGGTAAGAGGTGCAGGTTACGGCTCCGAAGTCATTAAACATTTCCTGAAAGAGTCTAAGGGTAAAGTTCTGCTGGAAGTAGAGCCTCCTGGAACGCCAGATGCCGACCGAAGAATTACCTTTTATGAAAGGTTAGGTTTTGTGATCGTTAATATCGATTACAGACAACCCTCATACGTTGAAAAAGGTCTTTCTTACCCCATGTATCTCCTTCAAAGTGGTGCAGAAAGTGAAACTGAAATAGCGAAGCTTATCCCCGTAATTCATTCAGCAGTATATTTTATATAAACAAAGCGCCGCTATAGATGTTATTATAGTAATCAATTGTATTTTTTTACTAAAAACTATCCTTATGATTACTCCAGAAAACCATAACGAAGAAAACCACAATCAGGAAAGCGAAGAAAATAGAAAAACTATCTATAAAGAAACGCAGGATGATAGAGAAGATGAAAAAGATGCGGGTGATTCTTCTTCTGTAGGTGATATAGGCCGCACAGATTTTGCTCGTAGAGCAGAGCGTAAACATAATCCTTTAGGATCCAGTCATGAACCGGGATCCTTATAAATAAAAAAAGCTTGCCGAGAGGCAAGCTTTTTTTATTTATAAGGATTAGTTCTTCATCATTTTTAGAAAAGTAGCTAGTTTTGATTTCATTGCTCTTCTATCAACTATGAAATCCAAAAACCCATGTTCTAAAACGAACTCGGAGGTTTGGAAACCTTTAGGTAGGTCTTTTTTTATGGTTTCTTTAATTACCCTTGGTCCTGCAAAACCAATCAATGCGCCTGGTTCAGCAATGTTTAAATCGCCCAGCATAGCGTAAGATGCGGTAACACCTCCTGTAGTAGGGTCAGTTAATAAAGAGACATATGGAACTCTAGCCTGGCTTAACAGGGCCAGTTTAGCCGATGTTTTAGCCATTTGCATTAAAGAAAATGCGGCTTCCATCATCCGGGCACCACCAGATTTAGAAATCATTAAAAATGGAACCTTATGTTTAATGCTGTAATCAATTGAACGGGCAATTTTCTCACCAACTACCGAACCCATAGAGCCACCAATAAAGTTAAAGTCCATACATGCAATCACAATATCTTCACCTTCAATTTTACCATGTGCCGAACGGATCGCATCCTTTAACCCCGTTTTCTGCATGCTGTCTACTAATCTTTCTTTATAAGGCTTGCTATCAACAAAATTTAATGGATCTGTCGATTTTAAGTCTGCAAAAAGTTCTGTGAACTGGTTGTCGTCAAATAATACCTGAAAATATTCTTTAGAACCTACCCTTAAATGATAATCACAATAGTGGCATACATATTTATTTTCAATAAGGTCTGCGCTATGTAAAGCCTTTTTACAATTAGGACATTTATTCCATAAACCGTCGGGCGCTTCCTTTTTTTCTTCTGTACGTGTACTAATACCTTTATTTTCTCTCTTAAACCAAGCCATGTTATTTGTTGAAAAATGCGATTACAAAGAAACAAAAAAAAATCTTAACCGTATGCGCTAGTTTCACGTTGATACTTTATTGCCATTTTACAGGTGCCTGTTCAAACAATTCGGCCATCGAGGATCCTGGGCCTGATAGTTTTGCTTGCTTTGTCGCAAGTTTACCTGGGTAAGGGTGTAGGTTATACCTTGCACTATTACCTTCATTATAGGGGTTTGATGCGAAGCACCTTTCTGTATGAAGCGTTCTCTTTGGTTAAACTGTTGTTATCACTAGTTAGACCTTAACCTAGTTTACAAGGTGTTTACTTCCTTTTTAGTGCATCTGTGGTTTGCGCCTGTGAAGTAAGGGTATGGACAATCGGCAGTAATATCAGTCCCGAAAATATAAGTTTCTTTCTCGTATATAGGTTAGATTAAAGGTTGTTTCACAGTGAACTACGTTTCCCTAATATAATACAAAAAGTGAAGCGAAAAGAAATCACCTGAGTAATAAAAATAGTGCTTAGCGGGTAAGTGTAACTTTGACACTAAAATAATACCGGCCCAAATTTGCCCAGACCTTAATTTTTTATAACTTCGGCATATACAAAATTTAAGAAAATGAGTTTAAAAGGCTACAAAGGCGTTATCTATGGAGATGCCGTTCAGGAATTGTTTGAGCAGGCTAAAAAACATCAGTTTGCACTACCTGCAGTAAACGTTACTGGTACCAACACTGTAAATGCGGTAATGGAAACTGCCAAGGCAGTAAATTCGCCGGTGATGATACAATTATCTAATGGTGGTGCACAGTTTTATGCTGGCAAAACCCTAAACAACGATAACCTTCAGGCCTGTGTTTTGGGCGCTGTATCTGCCGCCAAACACGTTCATTTATTAGCTGAACATTATGGCGTTGCTGTGGTATTACATACAGATCATGCTGCTAAGAAATTACTTCCATGGATTGATGGATTGTTAGATCATGGTGAGAAATTTTTCGCAGAAACTGGAAAACCTTTATTTTCATCACATATGCTCGATCTATCGGAGGAGCCAATTGAAGAAAATATGGAAATCTCTGCAAAATATTTAGCGCGTATGGCTAAAATGGGTATGACGATCGAAATTGAATTAGGTGTTACTGGTGGTGAAGAAGATGGTGTAGATAACAGTGACGTAGATAGTTCTAAATTATATACACAACCTTCAGAAGTTGCTTATGCATATGAGCAATTGAGTAAAGTAAGTGATAAATTTACTGTTGCTGCTGCTTTTGGAAACGTACATGGTGTTTACAAACCAGGTAATGTTAAATTACAGCCGGTAATTTTGAAAAACTCTCAGGAGTATATCAAAGAGAAATTTGGATTGACTGCTGAAAAACCTATCAACTTTGTTTTTCATGGTGGATCTGGTTCTTCGCAGGAAGAAATCAGAGAAGCAATTTCTTATGGGGCCATTAAAATGAACATTGATACCGATATGCAATGGGCTTTTTGGGAAGGTATTCATGATTACTATGTTGCTAATGAAGCTTACTTACAAGCACAGATTGGTAATCCAGATGGAGACGATAAACCAAATAAAAAATACTATGATCCACGTGTGTGGTTACGTAAAGGCGAAGAATCTTTTGTTAAACGCTTAACGCAAGCTTTCGAAGACCTGAACTGCAGAAACGCAAGTGATAAATTATAATCATTAAATATTGGGCGCCACAAGGTTTCTTGTGGCGCTTTTTTTTTGAAAAAAATGACAACAACCCTGGAAGTTAGAAAAGTAACCCATGCTGATGAGCTGGCTAAAGTATTTGCAATCCGGAAAATTGTTTTTGTTGAAGAACAAAGCTGTCCCCCGGAACTCGAATTTGAAAATGAAGAGGTTTCCACACATTTTCTAGCCTTGTTAGACAATGTGCCTTGTGGTGCGTGCCGTTGGCGTAAAACTGAGTATGGTTATAAACTGGAGCGGTTTGCGGTGCTTAAGGAATACCGTGGCCGGGGTGTGGGTATGGCTATGGTAGCCGCAGCGCTGGATGATCTGCCTCCAGATGCTGATTACATTTACCTCCATGCACAGCTCGATGCGATGTCTTTGTATGGCAAATTTGGGTTTAAACCTGTAGGGGAGCAATTTGAAGAGGCTGGTATCCAGCACTACAAAATGGTAAAGTCCGCTTTATAAAAACACCCTGCCAGAGAATGCGATGGCTTCCTGCCATTTTTCTTTATTCAGGTGTAAATCAATTCCTTGTTCCTCCAGGTAGTTGATCAAGTCTTCAGTTGCCAGATTACCGGTTAGGTTATCACTTGCCATAGGGCAACCACCATAACCCCTGAGGGCACTGTCGAAACGGCGGCATCCGCTTTCATAGGCTGCGGCTATCTTTTCGCGCCTTGTGGCCGGTGTACTGTGTAAATGAACCCCAATTTCCGTATCGGGGAAACGGCTGATCAATCCAGGTACAATCTCTCTAATCTTTTCTGGTGTCGAAACCCCAGTGGTATCGGCCAGGGATAATACCGTAACCCCACGTGCGATTAACTGCTCTGTACGCTGCACTACAATGTCAATATTCCATTCATCTCCGTAAGGATTTCCAAATCCCATAGACAGGTATACTACAGCTGTTTTTCCGCTGCGGCCACAATGTTCTAGCAGCTGGTCGATGGTTTGAAGCGACTGATCAATGCTCGAATTGGTATTACGCTGCTGGAAGGTCTCAGAGATCGAAAAAGGGAAACCCAGATAAGAAATCGCCTGGTGAACAATAGCTTCTTCTACGCCCCTTAAATTGGCTACAATGGCCAGCAATTTAGTCTTGGTGTTTAAATCGAGCAGTTCCAGCACCTCTCGAGTATCGCGTAACTGAGGAATGGCCCTGGCAGAAACAAAACTTCCAAAATCTAACGTATCAAAGCCTGTTTGTAAAAGTAGATTAAGGTAGGTTGCTTTAGTTTTGGTGTCAATAAATTGATAAATGCCTTGCATGGCATCTCGCGGGCATTCTACCAGTTTTATTTTGTTGTTCATCCGGGGAATGGTAATTATTTAGGTGTACTGGTTATAAGCTAATATTAAGCTTAACTCTTGTGAATTATGAGGTTTTCTTGATTCAAAATTTACGCTGTTTCGACTGCTATTTTAAATTTCTAGCGCTTATTTCATTTTTTAACTCATTCTCGTATTCTTTCTTTTTCTTTCCACTGTTAGTCAACAGGAACACAAAAAACAGCGGGAAAAAAGTAAAGAAAGTAAATCCATTTTTTACGGCACTATAGGTAAATACCCCAATAAGTAAACCTATAAGTGTAGCACTTATAATTTTGTTGGAATTCAGCTTCTTTTGTTCTTGAAGGAGTTCCTGGTCATCTAATTCTGATATTTTTTTTGGTTCCATTTTTTCTGTAGTATAATTAGTATAGGTTTTATTTTAGGTTTACACTAATATACATATTGGCAATTTATTATTTTAATATAATATTAATAGGTAGTGGTCGCTACTATCCAGAGTTTAACTGATAATTATGGAACCTTAATAGTCAGGTTGACTCTATCATTGGTATGTTAAAAAGTTACTTCGTCAATTTCCAATAGATCATCTCTTGATCTTCCCCACTTTTCTCGAAATTAAGAAAGGTTAATATTCTTTGTGAAGCTAAATTTTCCTTTGAACAACTCGCAGTGATGGTATTGATCCCGGGCTGCTTAAACGCCCACCTTATTAGCCCTAAAGCGGCTTCTTTTGCATATCCCTTTTGAGTTTCACTATTAATAATCCCATACCCAAGATCAATTTCGCCATGTTTATTAGGAAGTCCCTTAAATCCAATGTCTCCAATTAATGTATTTGTGCTTTTATTGAGAACCATCCAAGACTCAAATCCAGAAGGAGATTTTACTTTATTCAAATTATTTAAAATTCTTGGTATAGTATCCAATGAATCCAAATCTGGCCATCCGTAACCGGGTGTAATACCTAAATCTACAAGTGATGAAGTTGAACAAGACAATACTTCCTCGCAAATTTGTATAGTAAACGGCAGCAATTTTAATCTATCTGTTTCAATCTGAAGTGACATATTGAAATACCGTGTATATGTTGATTAATTTGTGTTGAAGCGCAATATTAAGCAATTTTTTCCGATCGACTATCTTAGCATATCTTGTCAGGATATTGAAGGAAAATTTTTTATAGAAAGGGAGTGAGTATTTTGATAGTTGTAAAAAATACAATTTACCTAAATCTATAAACACAGTAGATAACCAAATTAGTAAAGTTGATTCGATAAAGCCTTTGTCGCATGGTTCCTGATTAGGGCAAAGACACAGAAAATGCAATTTGATCTAAACTGCTATTTATCATTGCTTATTTGATTAAGCAAAAAAAGGTATCCGGTTTATCCGGATACCTTTTAAATGGTAGTTGTAATTGCTTATTTGTTCCTTCCTAAATCGACTACGATAGGCGTAGAGATACATAGAGAAGAGTAAGTACCGATTACACGGCCAATTAATAAGGCAAATATGAATCCTCTGATGCTGTCGCCGCCAAAGATGAAAATCACCAATAACACGAAGAATACAGTTAAAGAGGTTAGAATGGTACGACTTAATGTACTGTTCAACGCGAAGTTGATCAGACGATTACGATCTTCACCATGAATATCAGGTTTGTTTGATTCGGCCAATTTCTCACGAATACGGTCAAATACAACCACTGTTTCAGTCATGGTGTAAGACATTACCGTTAGAATTGCGGCGATAAAATCTTGTCCAATTTCTAAAGAGAAAGGAAGCACACCATCAAGGATCGTATAGAATGATAATACCAGCAACACATCATGGAACAAGGCGATTACCGCTCCTAAACCATAGTTTACTTTTTTAAACCTTACAATGATGTAGATAAACATCAGCAAACAAGAGAATAAGATGGCACCATAAGCACTGTACACTAAATCACTGGCAATAATGGGTCCTACTTTCTGGTTACTTTGTATTACATACTTCGTGTTTGTTTCAGCCAAACCTGCTTTTAAGGCATCTTCAACCAATTTATCAGCATTTGGAAGCTGGTCTGTGATATGGAAAGTAGTAGTGATTTTTAATTCAGTATCGTCACCAGCAGTTTTAACTTCAGGAGCCTCACCTTCAAAATGTGGCGCTAATTTAGCTTTCACATCTTCAGTGTCCATTGGTTTATCGAAGTGAACGATATACGAACGACCACCTTTAAAGTCGATACCTAGTTTCAATCCGTCGTGTTTAACGTACATGATTGCACCTAAAGTAATGATTACTGCAGAGATGATGTAATATACTTTTCTATGACCAACAAAGTCAAATGCGATATCTTTAAAGGCATGCAAGGTGTATTTGTTACCAAAAGTAATGGTTGCGCCTTTTTCTAATAAGCTGTCGAATACAAGTCTTGATATTAATACTGCACAGAATAGTGACGAAAGTATACCGATACATAAAGTAGTTGCAAAACCTTGAACCGGTCCGCTACCAAAAATGTAAAGAATAACCCCTAAAATCAATACCGTAACGTTGGAGTCAATGATAGAAGGCATGGCATGTTTGAAACCTTCTTTGATGGCAACTGCAGTACTTTTTCCTGCCACTAATTCCTCTCGTACCCTTTCAAAGATCAGGATGTTTGCATCAACCGACAAACCGATTACCAAAATGATACCTGCGATACCTGGCAAGGTTAATACCGCGCCAAGGGATACCAGGATACCCATGATAAAGAATAAGTTGATAACAAGTGCTAAGTTAGCTACCCAACCTGCTTTGTTGTAATACAAAGCCATGAAGATTAAAATAACTACGAAAGCTAACACGAATGATATTAAACCATTGTGGATGGCAGTTTCACCTAATGACGGACCAACAACAAACTCACCAACAATTTTAGCTGGTGCAGGTAGTTTACCTGCTTTTAAGATATTTGCTAAATCTTGTGTATCGTTTACTGTAAAGCTACCAGTGATGGATGAAATACCATTAGGAATTTCGTTCTGTACCGTTGGTGCAGAATAAACCATGTTGTCTAATACAATGGCAATTGCTTTTTTGTTATTTGGGTCTGAAGCAGCTTCAGCTGTAATTTTTTTCCATTTAGCTGCACCTTCACCTGTCATGTACATAGTTACTTCAGGGCGGCCTTGCTGATCGTAATCACTACGGGCATCGCTTATAGCATCACCACCTAAATCTGGTTTCCCATCAGGTGAGGTTACTTTAATGGCATATAATTCAAAAACTTTAGAACCTTCCATCGGTTTAACACCCCACATGAATTTGAATGTCTGTGGAATGATAGATGCGATTTCTGGTCTTGCGAAGTAAGCGTTTACTTTAGCGGTATCTTTTTGAGCTACCCAACCTACAACTGGTCCCGGACGTAAAGCTGGTTGTCCGTTTTGGCCTTGAAAAGTTGGGATATTTAATACGGAGAATAAAGGATTGCTTTTTGTAATTTCCTGTTGAGCGGCTAAAGAATCTTTACCGGCAGCAGGAGCTTTAGCTAAACCAGCTAATTTACTTTCCTCTTTAGTGGTATCTGCTGTTACAGCTGGTGCATCAGTATCTTTTAATGTTGATGCAAGTGTGGTATTGATGTTTTCTAATACAGGATACACCTCATCATTCTGGTATACTTGCCAGAATTGTAATTCTGCAGAACCCTGAAGTAACTTGTGAACCCTTTCCTTATCCTGAACACCTGGCATTTCAATTAAGATACGGTTTGTACCTTCTTGTTTCTGCATGTTCGGGCTCACTACACCAAAACCGTCAATACGGCTTCTAATAATAGTAAAGGAACGATCAATAGCGCTGTTTGCCTGAGCAGACAAATAAGTTTTTACCTGTGCGTTGGTAGCATCGGCTTTAAGGTCTTTAGCGTTGTCTTGATTAGCAAAGAAACTTGCGAGTTTTCCATTTGGATTTAATCTTTCATACTCATTAACAAACAAAGCGATGAAATCCTTGCCACCTTCGTTTAACTTCTTTTGTGCATTAGTGATTGCCTCATTAAATGTGGCATCATCAGGGTTGCCTGCTAAAGATTTAACCAGTTCGCCTAACGATATTTCCATCGTTACGTTCATGCCACCTTTAAGGTCTAAACCAAGATTGATTTCTTTCGATTTGCAAAATTGATAGTCAAAGCCAAAGATCGGATAAACCGGTTCAGTTGCCATGGAATCCAAATAAGCCTGCTCTTTTAGCGGGTCTCCTTTGGCATACGCTTTAGCGTT
>NZ_JAZQNU010000051.1:0-2256 GCF_045627485.1 Pedobacter sp.
AAATACTGCCAACAAAACTGGTAGAAGAGTTCAGTGCAGGCGGTAGCCAACAGGCATTTGAAAAAGCAGGATATACTAATTTAAAGAATTGGAGCTACAAGGATATGTGGCAAATGATCCATATTCGTTACCAGCTTATAAAGCTTTATCGAATTATTTTCTCAATAAATTATGAGTAATATCTATGAATTCTCCATAGCGGTAGGATTCATCCATACAAATTCCCAATGGTGGCCATCGAGGTCTGCGAAGCTGTGCTGATACATAAAGCCGTAGTCGCTGGCAGGATTAGGCACTATTGCTCCCGCTGCTTCGGCTTTATTTACCATTTCATTAACGGCATCTTTACTATCGACCGATAAGCAAATAGAACACTCCACTGCCTTGTGTGCATCTACAATTTCTTTTTCAGTAAAAGTCTGAAAGAAAGGTCTTGTTAGCAGCATGACGAAAATGGTATCGCTAACGATCATACAAGTTGCTTTTTCGTCGGTAAATTGTGGGTTGAAGGTATAACCGAGTTTGGTAAAAAACTCTACAGATCTACTGAGATCATCAACCGGTAAGTTCACAAAGATTTGAGTGGACATAAGAATTTCTGATTAGTTCATACAAATGTACAGTAATGGGTTCTACATCAAGATGTGTAATTGCGACAAAAAAGGGGGCAATTGCGACTTATCTTTTCCTGGCCATTTCCCTGTAAATCGATCCTCACAAAATGCTCCCCGGGAATTACCCATCGAAAACCTTCTGGAAATGCCGAATCTCCTAGCCCCTTTGTCTAGGATTCAGCATACACTTCCGAAATCTGATTGGTCAGGTACTTAAACGAAATTGGGATATCCCTAACAGGGTCATTCGTATTTCCTTCTATGAAAATAAACCCATGATAGCCTATGTGTTTCAACGCCCGCAAATAAGGTCTGAAATCATCACCTGCAACACCCGGCAAGGAGCGCTTATCCTTTTCCGCGATTTCGCAGAAACCAATCAAATCGCCAGCAGCTATAATTTCTTCTGGGGATTCTCCTTCACGCAGCATGTGAAATATATCTGCGTTGAGCCTAAAATAAGGTTCATCCACCCTCCTCACAATATCGGCAGCTGCATTCAAAGTAGTCAGGAAATTAGTTTCAGATTTTTGCAGATTTTCCAGCAAAATGGTTACTTTATGGTTTGCTGCAACCTGACCCATTTTTTTGCATAGTACAACAAAATCATCCTTTGCCTTGTCCAAATCATAATTTTCCGGGATGTTCCTTGACCCAGAACTACCTAAAACGATATATTTGATACCCGCTTTACGAGCCATAGTAAGCACAGAATCAACGTAACCCAGTACTTGCCTTTCATTGACTGCGGGGCCTGCAATCTTAATGCTGCCTGGAAAAAACAAATTACACATCAGCACCCTACACTTTGCTGATTTTATATCTTTAAGATTCGTGCGCAATTCACTGTCAGACAATGAAGGAGAAATCATTTTCCGAACAGACTCACCGATCGAACGGAAGCCAGCTGCATAGGCAATGCTATCCTGTTTCAAACTGGTCACAATACCAATTCGTGGATAATCTGGCTTTTCAGAAACAAAGCCTAACGACAAAAAAATAATTACAGCTAGCAATACTAATCCTTTTCCTATGTTCATATCCTTTTATTTTAACTTATATGCGTTCCTACTTCACCAATAATTAAATGCTATAAAAGGCATTCATTTTATTAACCTTTCCTGCCTGATCAAAATACATCACTTCAATAGCCGTTTTATCTAAAACCGTTTTGTAGTAGAGGGCAACTGAGTAGACACCTTCGGTAACACATACTAGCTCAAAATGCAGATCGGGAAACTTGCTCAGTGCTGTGCCCCAATAATCCCTCAATGCCGTTTTGCCCCGCAACGCATTTTCATCTCTGCCAGTTGCTAGTCTGATCATCGGTGTAACGACTTCGACATCTTCAGAAAAGTGTGATAATATTGCTTCAATATCGTGGTCATTCCATGATCGCAACCATTGTTCTGCAAATTCTTTTGTTTTCATAACTGTCATCTATTAGCCTCTTTAACAAATAATCCATAGGCCCCTGCAATCAAAACCAACTGTAAGGGCACTCTAAACCATAGATAATTTACACCTGGCCTTATAAAGGCGCTCGACCCTGCGCTCAACCCCAAGGTCGGCAGCATCTCCGACGCACACCTCCAGGGAAAGCACACCACCTCGCTCTACGAAATGTACCCTCTCGGCACCG
>NZ_JAZQNU010000052.1:0-21970 GCF_045627485.1 Pedobacter sp.
ACGGCCGCGAATACGGTATCCTGTAGCTTCTCGCATGGTCTTAACTGAGAGATATGAGGAAGAAGTCGGGCAAGGCCTCTGCCTATAGGGATCAAGAGTGGAATGAAGACTTCAACTGTGAAAGTTACCGCAAGTAGCAAAGGATTAGCTTCTGGGGAGCTCTCGCTTGAGGTTAAGTAAGGATAGTTTAGCCGCTTTTTGTGTTTAAGGTATTTGTTATATATATGCATTATAGGCTTCATTACCAATTTACCAGTGTAACATGAATAATCACTGTTGATCCGTATTCAAAAGTGAGAGTGTACTTCTTTACATAGCCTATTGTGTGGAAGTATGCTTTATATTAGGATAAGTTTCAAGAAGTGCCTTCGTCGCAATTTTTATTAATCTTAAATTTTCATCAAAGTGGCCATGTTGTACTTCGACATTTATATATGGTATGTTTTTTTTCATAGAATAGACAGACAGTGTACCATCGTCTGGTGCATCGACTGACTGCAGCACAACATTAATGTTATCCAATTTTAAGCGGTTAAAGAGGGCAAGGTCAGTTACAATGACTAAATCGTCGTTGTCCATTTGAAAGTTGATGTGTAGAGAATCTGCATAACTTTCTAGTTCATAACCCTGTAGATAGGAAGATATTCCAAATCCCCCATCTGCATTATTATGTAAAGTGAAGAAATACGCTGGATCCTTTTCGCTGTATTTTTTTAAAATGGTATTAGAAAGTTCCTTCAGGTTTTTTACTACCTCCCGATCTGCTCTTCCGTATTTTTCAAGTCCTTTAATAATTCCAGTGTTAGAGTAAATGCTATTTGGGTCTGTTTGGAATTCTTCTTCATTGTAATAAAACAAGAAATTTCGCGCACCTCCATATTGGCAATCTATGATAGAACCACCGGAAAATTTGATGTATTCGAATGCTGCTTTTACCCCGGTATCTTCATCATCGTGAATACAAAGGAAATTGATGTTGGGTTCCCTAAAGGTGTATTTAACTAAACTTATAGGCAAATCATAAAGAGAAAAATTAGTCGAGTCAATGCGTAGACCTTCGAATATGGGTGGATGTTGTGCTTTGCCTTTAATCATTAACCCTAAGAAGGCAAGTAGCAATATAACGTGTTTCATGTTTAAAGCTGTAAAGGATAGCTGATATATTTCGAAAAATTCCAAAGTAAGTTTACAAATAATATTTCAAATTGTTTTTGCAGGGGTTTGACCTAAATAAAAAAGGTCACCTCTTTATGGGAGGCAACCCTTACTTGTTTAAGTTTTGTATTTAGGAATCGAGGTTGAAATGATAGGATAGCTTTTAGTTATTCGAATTGATTTTTTATAGCATAACCTGCATCTTTTAACATTTTTTCCTTTAGGAAGTATTCAATGTCTGCAGATATCATTTCACTTACTAAGCCATTAAGATCGTATTTAGGCACCCAGTTTAATTTCTTTTTACATTTAGTGGGGTCTCCGATAAGAAGATCTACTTCTGTTGGACGGAAGTAGCTTTCATCAACGGCAACAACTTCTTTACCGATTTCTATTAGAAAATCTGGGTTACTGCAGGATATAACTTTTGCAATTTCGTTTTTCCCTTCCCCTTCAAATTTCAATGATATCCCCAATTCTAGAAAAGCCAATTTTACAAAATCACGGACAGTTGTGGTTACTCCAGTAGCGATGACAAAATCTTCTGGGAAGTCTTGTTGTAGAATTAGCCACATTGCTTCAATATAATCTTTTGCATGGCCCCAATCCCTACGTGCATCCAAATTGCCTAAATACAATTTATCTTGCATGCCCAAAGCAATTTTAGCAGTCCCTCTTGTGATTTTTCGGGTTACAAATGTTTCGCCTCGAAGTGGACTCTCATGGTTAAATAGAATACCGTTGCATGCAAACATTCCATAGGCTTCCCTGTAATTTACTGTAATCCAATAAGCATATAATTTAGCAACCGCATATGGAGACCGTGGATAGAAAGGGGTTGTTTCACTTTGAGGTACAGCTTGAACTAGTCCATAAAGCTCTGATGTTGATGCCTGGTATATTTTTGTTTTTTTTATAAGCCCAAGTATGCGAATGGCTTCTAATATTCTAAGTGTTCCAATTCCATCTGCGTTTGCCGTATATTCAGGGGTTTCAAAGCTTACCTGAACATGACTCATAGCACCTAAATTATAAATTTCATCAGGCTGAACCTGTTGAATAATCCTTATTAAATTCGTGGAATCGGTTAGATCTCCATAATGAAGAACAAATCGAATATTTTGTTCGTGCGGATCCTGATATAGATGGTCTATGCGGTCAGTGTTGAATAAAGAACTTCGACGTTTTATGCCGTGCACTTCATATCCTTTTTTTAATAAAAATTCGGCTAAGTAAGAGCCGTCTTGGCCAGTGATGCCTGTAATAAGGGCTTTTTTCATGTTATATATTTAGAAGTTGGATTGGGTTAAAATGCATTCATATTGCCTCTTACCACATGGAATATGGTTCGAAAGATAATTTTTAAATCAAAATAGATAGACCAGTTCTCAAGATAGTAGATATCATATCTAATCCTGTTCTCCATTAAATCCAGGTGCTGTGTTTCACCTCGGTATCCGTTAACCTGGGCCCATCCGGTGATGCCCGGTTTAATATAGTGTCGAACCATATAATTTTCAACCAGCTCGCGGTAGTGAGCTGTATGTTCCAGCATATGTGGTCTCGGTCCAACAACACTCATGTCTCCAAAAAGGACATTAAAGAACTGAGGCATTTCATCTAAACTTGTCCTACGGAGAAAGCGTCCAATTTTCGTTATCCGTGAATCATTTCTGCTTGCTTGCTTTACATTGGCTTCTGAATTCACACGCATGCTCCGAAATTTAAAGCACATAAAACTGACGTTGTTTTTTCCACTTCTGCCTTGCTTGAAGAGTACTGGCCCCGGGCTTTCCATCTTTATTAAAATAGCGATAAGGGGATAAAGCCAGCTAAGTACAAATAAAATAACCATAGAACTAAAAACAATATCAAAAACACGTTTCACAAATCGATCACTTATCTTATCCTGTGGTCCTGTGCCTGTAAGACTTATCATTTGGAGGTCACCGGAATGCCTGATACTTTGATGCTTTCCAATAATCTGGCTATAATCAGGGATAAATTTCAAACGAATACAATTTTTATGGGCTTCGTTAATCAAGGTTTTTATTGCACCGGTTTTATCTGGTGTTAGTGAGACATAAACTTCTTTGATTCCAGTTTCTGCAGCAAATTTCATTTGATCTCTCATAATTTGATCCGTGTCTGGCTGGTTGCTATCGAGTAATAAATTATTATTTGTTAAAAATCCTACAAACTTGTAAAATGCACTATTATTTTTTAACACATCCGCAAATTGCAGACTCGTAGGATTTACACCCATTAAGAATATGGGCGATGTCATGTTGAACTTTTTGTTAAGTAAGGAAATAACGTTCGATATACATAACCGAAAAGTGAATACCAACAAACTCAACGTCATGTAAAAAATGAACAAAAAATTTCCCAGAAGTCCCCCGGTAAAGCTTAGATATAAAATAAGAAAAATCAAATGATAGAATATACACTTAATTGTAGTAAGGAAAAATTCCTTTTTTTCAATGGTTTTGACGTCATATAAACTAAGTATCTTGGAACAGAAAAACCATAACATAATAACAATGATATTGAAATCAGTATGAATTAAACTGCTCTTCAATGGACTGCTTATTGAAAATGACATAACAATAGCTAGATATAAAATTGCAAAGTCCGCAAAAGCTACAGACAAACAAAATAGAAAAACATATCTGTTTTGCATAATGAGTTTAATTTGAGGTCATTTCGAGGCTAACCAGTTGTGGTTCATTAATTTGTTCCATCAACATTTGCAGGATGTTTTGCTTGTTGAGGAATTGTTCTGCATACTTTCTACAATTTAAGTTTTCGTCATTATGCTCATTTTCGCAACAATCCAAGATGGAATTCATAAGCAAAGCTTCGTCTTCGCAGTCAATTACTACAGCCATTTTGTTCTCATTGATCATAGAATATAACGAAGATCCCGGTTCGGCGGTAACAATAGCTAAACCACCTGTAGACCAAATTGAAGTTAATTTAGATGGCATCATTAAATCACAGGCTTTTTTCTTTTGAAGTACCAAATGGACATCCACCATATTTAGGAAATTATTGAATATATGTAAGGGTTGTAAGGCCATGAAAAAGATGTTGTTCAATTGGTATTCTTCCGAAAGCAGTTTCAGTTTATCTTTATAAGGGCCATTTCCACAGATAATGAACTTAATTGAGCTCTTTTTCTGCAGTTGTCTAGCAATTGAAATTAGACTTTCCAAACCCTGCTTTTCACCAATACTGCCTGAATAGAGTACCAGTTTGTCTGTAGGTTCAAAACCCCATTCAACTTTTAAAGCCTCTTTTTCTTCAATAGGATGAAATATATTTGTATCTACCCAGTTAGGAAAAAAGAGAATTTCTTTGGTAGTTTTCATAGCCACTTTTCTGATCATTCCAGCAGAGATACTGCTAACATGGTTTGCACGATTAATGATAAATCGCTCCAGCGCAAAAAGAACATTAAACGTGGTTTTATTCTTAATGATATGTAAGTCCCGGGCAGCTTCAATTTGCAAATCATGAATGTGATAAATGATTTTACCCCCTTTGAAAAACCGGTAAATGATACCTAAAAATCCAATGTGAAATGGAGGAGCTACACAAAAAATATGGTCATTACGTTGTTTGAACAGCAGAAGGAAAATCATAATTAGGGCCGACAAAAAGAAGCTCGCATCATGCAACATTCTTTTTAAGCCCGTTGGCTTATCTGGTACGTACAACGGACACCTGTAAACAGCGAGCATACCATCTTTAAGAATTTCTTTTTTATAAAAACTTCCAGAATAAGGCTGTTGAACCTCCCAGTTTGGGTAGTATGGGAAGGATGTGACTACTGTACATTGATACCCATTTTCAACCAGCCAATCAGCCATCTCTCCAGTGTATTTTCCTATTCCAGTTAGTTCTGGTGCAAAATTAATTCCTAAGATCAGGATGCGTTTTTTTTGTAAAAGTTCAAACTCCATAATAGCTTTGGTTTAGGCACTATTGTTCCATTGCAGTGGTTTCTGCATTGGATGAATTATTAATAATTAATTGGTTTAAAAAAGATCAGACAAGTTGAACTTTGAAATATTCAGCTTGCTGGATACGAAGCTGATCTAGTAGTCTTCCTTCGGGCAGAATGACATCGTCGTAAGTGAGCACCTGGTCTTTAGGTACGTTCCGTTTAACAATGCAATTTTTTGCTACACCTAAAGGGAGTAGGTTTTCAGACAGGCTAACATCTGCATTTTCACATAAGCCGTAGGTCATATAATGGCCAATGCCATCAATTACATCCCCGGCTTTTAAATCGATTTTTGCAGTGGCAACAACCTCTACGTAAGGTTTGCCAATAGGAGTTAAAGTGGCATCATTAAATAATACGGCACGCGCTATTGTGCTAGGCACCTCTAAATGACAGAGATGATATGGAACATAAAATAAATACAGCGGACCCTCACCTAATTTGTAAAGATTAAGATAATGTTGTTGGAAAGGGTCATCGCTTGTGCCTAATATGAATACACCAGGACCTGGTTCTGCTCCCACCAGGTAGTCTACTACTCCAGGGCCATTTACCAATTCTTCAGCTGTAAATAATTTAACTGCTTCTTTTAGTGGAGTACCAACCGGCACCGAGGGACCCTTCATACCTCGTTTCAAAACCTGCATTCCGGTTCCATTTGCAGTGATCGCTTGCTCAAATGATATTTTACTTCCATCAGCAAATGAGGCAACCATTGCTGGATTCTGACCCCATTTTTTTGCGAAGCCTTCTTGAGTAGTTGGATTACGATAAGGGTCATGCAAACCCTTAATATTACCACAAAGCACAGGTTTTACTCCCATTGACTTTACAAAACGGTACAAATTCATAGTAACACCTGGCTGGTCGCCATCTGCATTGGTAATTACAACTCCTGCTTTATCCGCATGTACCTTAAGTATAGGTCCAATCGTACCATCAAGTTCTGCGTTCATTAGCACTACATGCTTTCGGTTTTGAATGGCATGCATAACTACTTGGGCACCCCGTTCAATAGAACCGGTAACTTCTACGATAACATCTATGCCTTCGGCTTCACAAAGTATCAACGGGTCGGTAGTAATACTCACAGTTTGTTGCCTGATGTTTTCTTCTACCTGTGAAACCGTGTGTGTTTCGCTAATGTCGAAAATTCCCGCCTCCTCGTATGCCTTTTTAGCTTTTTCAATGGTACGGTTGGAAATTGCTACCAATTTCATCCCATTTGTATATTTGCAAATTTGAATAGCGATCGCCTTTCCCATAAAGCCAGCACCAATTAACGCCACATTTATATGTTTATTTTCGGCAGCTAATTTCGCCAATGCATTATCTACTATAATCATTTTGAGTATTTGTTAAAAGAGTTTATTTTACCTGACTGATGGTTCTTTAATTGACAGTTGTTTTTTCTAAGAGTGCATGTGCATTGTCTTTTTTTGAAATGATGGTCGGTGTTAGTGGCCATTTAATTCCAAATTCAGGATCGTCCCACCGGAAGCAACGCTCAGCTGTTGGGGCATAATACTGACTGACCTGATAGGTGACATCTGTATTATCCACCAGTGTAATAAATCCATGGGCAAATCCCTCAGGTACATACAACATGCGATAGTTGTTACCGGTTAATTCTACACCTATCCACTGTTTATAAGTGTCAGAATCTTCACGCATGTCTATGATGACATCGTAAATAGCCCCTCTTGTGCAGCGTACTAGTTTCGATTCCAGGTATGGCGCTATTTGCATGTGCATGCCCCTCAAGGTGCCTTTTTCTTTATTGTGGCTCATATTGGTTTGTAAAACGGGGGTCGTAATCCCATGTTTTAGAAACTCTTCACGGCAATAAGACCGACCGAAAAATCCACGCTCATCTTCTATGAAATTTACATCTATGATAAACGCTCCTTTTAATTTAGTTTCTGTGAAAGTCATGTGTTATAGATTTTAACGGGGAATTTGAATGGTTCCACTCGAGGTTAGCATTAATGTGGTTATTTTCTTGTAACTGTGTAAGCACTTGCAGGCGCATAAACGAAGAGTTCCTGAAATTGCTGTTTTTAAAGTTCATAGATACTAAGCCCTCATGCAACTCAACGATTGTTTCTCTAAGTGAATACAATGGTTGATGTTGTGGCGCAAGTGATTGATAGAGATCGAAGCTTACTCGATAAGATCTATTATCAATTGGTGCAAGTTCATTGCAGGAAAATGAAGTGCCAGGTATTGCTGTAGCCACAGCACGTGCTAATTCGTGAACTTGGAAATTCCAATCATTGCTGCCAGCATTAATTGCTAAAAAATAATCCGAGTTTCTTGGTTCACGATTTATTGCCCACTCTATCGCCCTTGCCATGTCCTTAACATGGATGAGTGGTCGCCATGGAGTGCCATCACTTAATATTTCTATTTTTCCACTTACAACGGCAGCAGCAACAAAATCATTTAATACTAGATCCAGCCTTAACCGTTCACTCATACCACAGGCAGTAGCGAAACGTAACGCCGTAACGGTAAAATCCTCATCTGCAAGATCAGCTAAAGCCTCTTCCGTCAATACTTTGGATTTCGCATAGGCGGTAAGCGGACCTACAGCTGAGTCTTCAGTCTTTGAAACCCCCTCCGTCGCTCCGTAAACGCTGCAACTGGATGCGAAGACAAATGCTCTTGCACCAGCGTCTTTTGCCATTCTTGCAAGTCTTTCACTCGCTTTATAATTCACCTCAATAGTAAGATCTTCATATTTCTTTCCCATAGGGTCATTTGATATCGCTGCAAGATGAATAACGACATCTACACCTTTAAGCTCCTTGTGTGAAATCGATGTTATGTTACCAAACAATTGTGCATTCAGTTTACTTTCTGGTAAGAAATCTGCGTTTGTTAAACAAGCTGCGAAATAGGCCATGTCGTACCCAATAAGTTCTGCGTTTGGAAAAGTCGCTCTTAACTGGCTAACTACCCCGGGTCCAACATAGCCCATGTTGCCTGTGATTAAAATTTTCATAATTAAATATTTATAATTGTTTCTGTATTTCCTGAGTTAATTGACCTGTCGGGTCAATGGAATTTTGATGCCATGGGGCTTCGCCATTTTTCCATAGTTCTTCTAATAAATTTTTATCCCTTAGGGTATCCATTGGCTGCCAAAATCCAGTATGGCGATACGCTAATAATTCGCCCATTTTAGCTAGTGTTTCCAAGGGTTCACGTTCCCAGACTGTGTTGTCATCTTCAATGAAATCAAGGACTTCAGGTTCTAATACGAAAAAGCCTCCATTTATCCATGGCATATCATCATCAAGTGGTTTTTCCTGGAAACGATTTATTTTATTATCATTTTTGTCTAAAGTGAAAGCACCGAACCTCCCTGGCTGTTGAACCGCCGTGAGGGTAGCCAGAGAATTGTTGCTTTTATGGAAATTGATCACTTCCGAAATGTTTATATTGCTTAAACCGTCTCCGTAAGTCATGCAAAAAGCCTCTTTACCTAGATATTCTTTCACCCGTTTTAAACGCCCACCGGTCATGGTTTTGTAACCTGTGTTTACTAACGTAATTTTCCATGGCTCAGTTGTGTTTTTATGAACCTCCATTTTATTACTACTAAGGTCAAATGTGATATCTGAATTGTTGAGAAAATAATTTGAGAAAAATTCTTTAATGATATGGCCTTTATAACCACAACAAATAATAAAATCATTAATTCCATGAACGGAATATATCTTCATAATATGCCACAATAGCGGTTTTCCGCCAATTTCAACCATGGGTTTTGGGCGAACGCCACTTTCCTCACTTATCCGTGTGCCGAATCCTCCGGCTAGTATAACTGCTTTCATATGCTTTTAAGGGTTAAATGTTTATATTCTTCTGCTTGTGATTTAAGGATCTTCTTGGCTAAGTTGAAGGTGAGATCTTGATTACGATTAAATAATGTATAGGGTAGGGTGAAAAGTAACCGTTGCCAAACTGGCCACAAAAATTTAGCGTCGTTTTTTATCATGATTTTTAGATATGTAAACCTTCCTCTCCATGCGGATTTTATGGCAACGCGATAGTGATATGCATATATTCCGTAATGAAAATATCGAATCAGTTGCTTTCGATTATAAGTCTGACTTAAATTGTCGATAAGCCGTTCATAACTTTCCACATGCTGCTCATAGCACTCCCCTTTTAAACCACCATAATTTGAGGCTGTATTCTCATGACGCCTAACATAGATAATCTGATCTTTTTGTATGCCTATTTTTACAGCCTTTGACAGACGGCTCCAGAAGTCGAAATCTCCGGCAAAATCCATTTTAGTCTTAAAATTATTGCCATCTGTTACCAACCGCGTTAGAACGCTTACTTCTGAAAGGTTACCTGGGAAGTTGCCAAAAACAAAAAAGCATATCTCTGCGTGGTCTTGTTCAATTACTTCGGGAAGATATTCTGTTTGAAATTGGATTATCTTTTTGTTCGAAGTTCCGCAATGGCCGAAACTTACAAAACCAATATCGGGTGAAGCCCTTGACCAATACTTTATAACTTTAGTCAATGAACTAGAAGTAGTAAAATAATCGTCCGCACATAAAATCTGGCAAATAGGGGCACTCGCGTTTTTAAAAAGGAAATTGACGTTTCCCATTATGCCTAAATTATGCTCCTGTTTAAAAATCTTGACCCTTGGATCGTCTATTGTATCTAAGTAATCTAGGGTTCCGTCCGTCGAAGAATTGTCACTAATTAGCAATTCAAAATCATGATATTCTTGCTGTAAAACAGATTCTACACATTCCTTTATGAATGGCAGGCCGTTCCAGACAGGAGTGAGTATGGAAATTGATGGTTGAGAGTTCATATTTTATTATTATATATTTCATAACATTATCTATACATTTTTCTTTCTCGCACTGGCGACGCAGGGTTTCCGGAATAGATATTCCAGGGATCCATATTTTTACACGCCACGGAATTCACAGTTAGTATGGAATGCGATTTGCAGATGACCCCGGGACATACAATTGATTTTGCACCAATCCATACACCATCTTCGATATGAATACTGCCTAGTCTGTAAGTGAAATCCGTATGCGAATAATTATGATTTCCAGTTAAGAGCATGGAGCCCTGTGACAGACATACATTATCTCCCATATTGACATCAGCAAGATTGTCGATCCATACAGACTCACCAATCCAGCAGTTTTTGCCTATACTTAAACGCCATGGATTTTTAATTCGAACGTTGGTTTTAATAACCAACCCATTCCCCACGCGGGCGCCAAAACCCCGAAGTAGTTTTACTTTAAGTGCGTAAGGCCATGGTAAAGAGCTGTTGAAAATGAAATAGTTAATCAGGTACCAGATGATAACCTTGGCTTTAGGGCCAGACTTATAATCTCCGGTGTTAAATTTTGATAAATCAGATCGTAATACTGCGGTTTCCATGAGCGATAATTGATTAAGCTAGTTAATAGCATTGTAAAGCATTTTTGATGCTTGAGTTGTGGAAAAGTTCTTTTGAAAGGCATGTAGCGCATTTCTGCTCATCACGAATTTTTGTTGAGGTGACGCCCGACTCCAAAGCTTTAATAAAATGGATGTGCCTTCTATTGTGTTTTCTGCTACATAACAGGCGCCTGCCTGGTTAATTTCTTTCCAGATATTTATCTGATTTGAGATGAGAACCGGTTTGCCACAACCAAGTGCTTCAACAACGGCAATCCCAAAATTTTCTTGATGGCTGGGAAGAATAAATGCTTCACATCCATAAAATGCTCCCCATTTGGCATCACCAGTTAACATTCCTGAAAAAACGACTGCATTCCTTAAAAGTTGATCGCTAATTACAAGATGTTGCATTTTTCTGCCATATGGCGTGTCAAGCCCAGGACCTGCAATTACTAATTTAGGTAGGTTACCATCTTCACGCAGTGCTTTAGCATACGCTAAAATCAAGAGGTCGACTCCTTTTTTCTTATGAATCCTACTTAGGAAAAGTAAATAAGGACTTCCATTTAATCCTGGCGATTTTTTTTCAAATGATTCCCTCATCTCCTTGGAAAATGAAGGAGGGGACTCGACTCCTAAGCCTACAACAAAATTGAGTTTGGGTTTGTAGGGTTTAAAAGGTATCTGCGACAGGGCTAATTCTTCCTGGCAGGTAAATAGTAACCCCTCTGCTCTTTCAATTAATTTGTGCTCGACAAGCTTCCAATAAATGGTGTTTCGAATAGCTTTCAATTTTCTATCCGGAGCAAATTGAAAATATGGATCAAGCATGCCATGTGGCATGACAAACAATTTTGGGACTTGGATACCATTTTCCAATAATAAAACCAGTGCTTTTCTAACAGCTACACCTGGATAGACCCATAAGCCATGAACAATTACAACATCGAACCTAATCAAGTTGACAAGAAGCCAGGGAATGAGCTGTTTGTTAAAATTCCATCGTCCTGTAGCTATCCCAAGCGAATGAACAGCGACGTTAGTATCTAACCAAAAGTCTTTGGTAGGATCATCTAAACACACAACTTCATTTTCAACATGTTGAACAGTTGGTCCTACAGTCATCGTTTTTAAAGCCTGAGCCATTCCCCCTTGCTTAGGATCAATAGTTGGGATAACATGGAGTATTTTCATAATGAACGAGTTTCAGCTTCAATTTGCTTTCTTACCAGGGTGTCTATTTGCTTTAATGCATTGTTATGGTGAAATATGCTGCAAACAGTATCGTAATTCTTTTCTATCAGTTCTTGCCAGTTTTCAGGGTGTTTAAGGATATTCTGTATCTGTCCTACAGGATCAATCCAGTCCACCTCTATGACCGGGTTATAGTTTAATAGTAGTTTTACTTCCAGAGGTGCAGACCCAATTATCAAACATTTTGAAGCCATTGCTTGTAGATACCTCACTGTTAATGTTGATACATTTCCAGCAAGTTTTGGATGGGTCACCGTCCGCGGAAAACATATACAAATCTGCGCATCTGCCAGACCATCAACGAAGCTGGACCAAGTGGGGAATTGCAGGTTTTTCTTTAAACCCTGAACGGCCACATCGATTGTTTCATTCCGTTCCTGGTATACATAGTTGATGTTGTTCTCCACGCAGCCCTGTTTAATTTTATCATGATAGGTTAACCAGGAGCGACCAAATGAGAGAATGTTTATATTGCGTTCCGACCAGTTTTTATGCTTATAGTCTGCAGGATTTATGGTTTCTGGAACCCAGTGGACATTGCAGTTACGTATTTTTAAGTTTTTAAAATGCTGAGTTGCCTGATAGCTGGATAATAAAAGTAAATTAATGCCGCTTTGACGAACAAGCTTTTCCACTGAACAATAGTCAGGTTCCCAAACGTCATATGTCCACAAAACTTTTAGAGAACAATTTAATGTAAAATATGGGAACGACTTAGCATACAGAAAATAGTGATAAGGAAGCCCAAGACTAATTACAGCCCCTTTAATTGTATATCTTTTAACAAATGGTTTTAAGATGCGATGAAATGCCGTGAATAATCTAGACGAAAGGCCACTTGGTGCAAATAGTACAGGTCCTGATTTAACCTTCCAGTTACTATGATGTGCACAATATTCTTCGAAATTATGCAGCAATGCAATATCGGGGCTGCCTTTCTTAATTTTGGAGGTAACTAATGTGATCATAAGGCTTTAGCAGATCTAAATTCATTAGTTATATTGCTGTAAATGTTTTCGATCTGGTCTAAAGCCGTTGCCGCATCAAATTTCTTTGCATTTTTTATACTTGCTTCTACCACTTGTTTCCTATCATTTTCAGGCAACTCAACAACCTTTTGTATCACATTTGATGCACAATCCACCCAACCTGCCAGATCGTTAGTAGTCCGACGTGGAATAAGGTAGCCTGCTGTACCTGCCACTTCAGTCATAGGAGCCTCATTTGTGGTAATTACTGGGCAGCCAGACGCCATCGCCTCTGCAATAGGCCAACCAAATCCTTCCGCTAATGAAGGAAACAGGAAGACGGTAGCTCCTGCATAGGCGTGTTTAACGGAATCATCTTCCAATCCAGTAATTACATGGATATCATTTTTATATGGTGACGATTCGATTAGTTTAGAAAGCTGTACAGATGGAGGAGCACCGATAAGTAACAATGGTAAATTTGACCTTTCTAATGCTCTCCAGGCATCATATATTTCGACAACACCTTCCCGGTTTTTGTACCATTGGTTACCACCTACGTGAAGAAGATATCCGGCAGTTAAATTTACACCTGTTAATTTACTTAGTGTAGCTCTTGTCTTTTGTACATCTGCAGGAGCATATGATTTATCCAGACCAGTATATACAACAGCTGAGGAAACGGGTTTCTTTATTATTTGTTGTAACTCCTTGTTGGTGTTGAAAGATCCTGAAATGAAATTTTTTCCCTTAGCCCAGCCTTTTCTAATATATTTTTGATATTGTTTACCTGTCCATCCAGTTTTATTTTCTTTTATTTTTCCCATTGCCGACCATTGCGCCAGGAAATCGTGACAATGCATAACATGTGCTCTTTTATGAACTAATGGAACCCAAGGACCCTGTGCCTGGTCTGTAAATACAAAAAGTGTATCTGGAGCACAATCTTTCAGACGTCGTTTAACATCTGCTGGAAAGATGATGTATTGATCTATATAACCCATCCATTTTTTTACAACTCCTTTAAATGGAAGTTCAAAAAAAGTAGATTTCGGCGACCAAAGTGCGACATTGTGTCCACGTTCAGCCATTCCATCAAAAATCATATTGGTATAGCGTGGCATACTAGAAAACTGTGGCCTTTTTTGACTTCCGAAGAAATCAGGATTCGAGAAGATAACGATATTCATTGTATAAGCGTTTAGTTCGAAGAAGTGTGCTGTTTTGCTTGTCTTAATTCAATAAGTAAACTTTTAGCAGTTGCATGGATGCTATAAGGCTCCAGGCTCTTTTTTGCCCAGTTAAAATCCCGGTTGTAATTTGATAAACTAAAAATTTGTGTAGCAAGCGCTAACGGATCACCTTCTTTAAAAACCCTGAATCGTTCCCAGTTGGCAAAATCAGCACTGCATCCTACGGCATCACTTACAATGACGCCGCAGCCAGCCTGCATGGCTTCATTAGCTACTAATCCCCATGTTTCTCCCATTTTTCGTGAAGGCAATACCATGATATCCATTGTCAGATAGTTTGTAGCTAGTTGCGACTGGTTGACAAATCCGGTAAAGGAGGTTTTGATGCCATAATCCTGATAAGCTTTTTCGGCCATTATCTTTAATGTTTCATGCAGTTCACCACTTCCCATGAAATAAATGTGGACATTACTCCTAAGTGCTTCAGGCAGATATTCAAGCATGCCAAAAATGATGTCTGGATTTTTTTTGCTAATCAGTTTTCCCGAAAAGCCAATTACGAAATCTCTTGGTTTAATACCGGCGGCTTCTCTACCTCGAATGCGCATGTTTTGCTTTTCCTCATCAATGATGTCTGAAAATTTATCTTCAGTACCATATCGAGCGGGTCTCAGTTTCATCGTCTTTACCCGGTGATTTAAATAGTGCTTTTTGTTGAGTTCTCCAATGTAGAATATGCGGTTCAATGCCAGGTAGGCAGTTTTATATATTACAGAACGGAATGCAGCTTTGACTTTGGAACGATGTAAAGCATGGTCCTGAGTTTCACATCTTAACCATACCGGTATACCATTTTTACGCGCTTCAAGGTAAGCTACCCAATCAAAACGGAAGTTAAAGCCTGTTAATAAGATAACTGTAGGTTTTAAGGTCTTGATTAACTGTTGAATTCCTTTTCCGGTAAGTGAATTCCAGCCCGACAAAGGTGTTCCTTTTTCACAGTTAAGTATAGTGTGGGAATAGCCTTCCAACATTGGGACATCCCATGCCAGCGTAATTCCAAATTCGGCATCAGCAAATCCCCTTACGCTACAGTCAGAGCCATAAACCACATGGATTGATCCCGGTTGTAATTTTTCAATCTCCTTATAAATTGGTACACGGTATTGTACGGGGTGAGAATCGAATACCAATAAATTGATAGCCATAGAAATATAGTTAGTAAATTATGAGTGGATACTTATTTTGGCTGTGTTATCGTGTCGATGATTTCCCTACACACGTCTTCATTTCCGAGTCTTAAATTTCTCACACGTTCCATACCTTTCAATCGAACACGTTCCCTGTCTACATTAGATAATAGTGATTTGCAAACCGTTGCACATTCTGTTGCGTCCGACCAAAAAACAGCTTCTGTCCCTTCCCTAAAAAGTTCCAGATGTTCAGATGTCCGTTGAGCACATAACAACCCACCTGCATAAGGTATTTCAAGGGAGCGGGTGGTATGCAGATCACGGTTTCCCTTAGATAATAAACCCAGGCATAATTTTGCGCCCTGGATAGCTGCGATGTACTCTTTACCTTGTAAACTTTTTCCTTTATAATTTTTTTTAAGCTTTGAAAATAATCGGCTCCGCTCCCAGGAATTTCCCCAAATACTAAGGGGCACGCCTTTGTTTATGAGATCAAGTAGAAATCTGTCTCTTTTTTCACCTCTCATCCAGGTACCGATGAAAACAACTTCGGATTGATACTCCTTTGGGATTTCTATACCGGGTGGATAGGGACGATGCGCAACCTCATCATAGCTTCTAAATACACGTAGAACGCGTTTTGCTCCTAATGCAAGACATTCGCGCTCAGATTCTTTTCTCACCACTACAACCAAATCATACAAGGTGATTGCCTTAAGTAAAGATCGGAAACGAGCCCCATCGCGTTTTCCTGTTGGATCATCAACATTATAGATGACTACTGGACATCCAAGTGATTTCAACATTTTTACACAATTAAAACCTAGTAGTTCCCCACTATCTACCCAAATTAGGTCTGGCTTTTCTATAGTGTCTAAAACTTGCATCACCCATTTGATCATAAGGCTTTGTAAAAGCCTGTACCCGGTACGGAAATGCAAGATATTTGCCCATCTTGATTGAAGTGCTGATCGGCAGGGCTCTTGTGGGTCCTTTATAGTAACCTCATGTCCAAGTCTTAATAACGCGTTTGCGCGGTGAGTAGCTGTTGACCCTGGATGGTTATCGCCGATATATAAAATGTTCATATTTTTTTGATCAAATAAATAATCACATTCGTTAGTTGGAATATGAACCAATAAAGTATAAGTAGCTGAATATAACCTCGAATCAGAAATGTTGCCGGACCAACTACACTTTCTGTGGGTAAAAATTGAAAGATAGATGTTAAACATAGCAAGCCACAGACGCTGAAGTTTACTCTTTCGCTTTTTAGTTTACCTCTCATAAAATTAATTTGTCGTTTGATAGAAAGTTTGTCAAATAAAAAAAACACTGGAATCATTCCTAAGCCAAGAATGGCTAAATACCACCACCCAAAAGCCGCCATTCCTGTTCCGGCGAAGTGGCCTAGTCTAAAACCACCAGCTACCTTTGGGCCGGCGCCGGTAAGGCTATAGATAAAATCACCAAAGGACATGGAGTAAACGAACTCTTTATCAAGGTCTGGATTCACTATTTTCAATATTGGTCCCGGCAGTGCACCCCATATATAGTCAATCGAGTAATTGTACATCAGTGGATTATTATCGCCGATTTTAGCTGCTTGTACAAGGCTGGCATCATTGAACTTCAAATTGGAAAATCGGGATGTAAAAACATTGTTAAGATATCTTTCATCCCAGTCGCTTTCAAAGTCCATATCTTCCAGTCGACGTAAATTGATGGCGTCCTTGTCACTAAATGCCGAAATTGTTAACTCAATGAGTTCCGCACGGCTGATGTCATTTCGATCCCCTCTAACAATGACCATGGCCGTGCCTAAATCTGCAAGGGGACCAGTTATGATCCAAAAGCCAAGGCAACTTAGAATGACCATTTTATAGGCAATCTTAGGTGGTTTAAAGATCCCGAGAAATAATCCAAGCAAATAGGAAAATCCAACAGATGTAAAGCCAATCATGAAAGCACCACGACTGTTTCTGGCGATGCTTATAATAAACAAAGCCAGGGTAAAGGCAATTAACAGGGGAACTAATTTCTTAGAGGCAATTTTGTTGCTGCCATATAATCCATAAAATGGAATAAAATAGGGGGCGTAAGCAAATGAAATTAAAGACTGTATAAATTTATCTCCTGCATTTCCGGTAACCTCTACAGATACATTGGTGTTTGCTACTAGTACATAGACGTTAGCTAACAGGCCAACGGCCCCCATTATCCATAAAGAAGCTTCTGCCGGAGTGTCAAAGAAACCGGCCTTATATAAAAGTGAATTTGCCCCTCTATTTTTATCTGCAGGAAGACAACTATATAAATAATGCGCTATTACCAAGACAAAAAACGCTGCGGTGGTATGTAGAAATACATCGTAGGGAAGTTCTAAATTAAAAACCACTGGTTTAAATTCCAAAGAGGTAAATACCAGTGGAAAGTATAATTGGGTGGAAGTAAACCCGATAATTAAAAAGCTAGATAGCGGGTAAGCCTCTAATTTTTGCTTCTTTAAGAAGGTTTGAGTAAGGATAAACCAGGTAAGTGCTATGCAACTCATAGCAAAGGTGTTTTCCGGACTCCAAAAATTTAGGGATTGAAAGGTCACCGATAGTCCAAATATTAGCCATGACCAAAAAATAAGTCTAGGCAAAAATTTATCTGTTTCATGATCACCAAGGATATGAATTGTTTTCACAGGTATACTATTTTGCCGCTTATCAGAGGCCAGTAGGGTTTGTTCAGATTTCATTTTTAATCACTGATTGGAATGAAGCGCTATATTGTTTAGCCACAATTTCTGGTGTAAACAGCGCACTTGCGCGCATTTGTGCTCGGTTGCCCAAGTCTTCTCGGAGTGCTCTATTTTCGATCAGTATTCTTAGCTTCTCAGCAAGAAGCGTTGACGATCCTGGAGTAATTAATAATCCTGTATCGTCCAATATTTCCTGACGGGTTTCGTCATTATCGGCAATTATAGAACACCTGTTGCACATCGCTTCTACTAATACTAAACCATAGGATTCCATTTTAGGGACTAATACAAAGATGGGTGCCCTTTGCATGAGCTTGAGGATTTGATTATGAGGTAAATATTTGAACCAGCTTAAATCAAAGCCGCAACTTGGTGCAGGTTTTTTTTTCGAAACTATTGTTACTTTAACACCATATGATTGTAAATACGCTTTACCCAAAATATCCAGTGCATTAATTAATTCAACGAGTCCTTTACGCTCCCCATCGCTGCCGACAAACAAAATTTCAACACCTGCTGGGGCTTGATAGACCTCAATCGCGCTGGAATTATTAATTTGAAGATCAGGTAGAAAGAAGGGAATGTTAATCGCTTTTTCTTTAAACTCCGGTCTGTATTGGATAAACCGGCGAAGGCCACCTAGCGTGTGAAAATGGATTCGATCAGCTTGGTCCAGAGTTTTTGCTAAGGCATCAGCTTCGTTTTGGCGGTTTACAGTTCTTCCGAATAGGCTGTTTACAAAATGATCTGTCATAAACCCCGTAGTCACAAAAACAGGTAGATTGTTAACAGTGTTATAAAATTTGTTTGGGTTTACAGGACTTCCATAATGATAGATAATGTCTACGTTGCCACCTTGTTTGCGAAGACCGTGTCTTTCTATTGACGTTTTGACCGGAAAGAAACGGTTTGCAATTTTATTGATGTTAAAAGTCATGGTATAACTTCTAGCAGCGACAAATGAGGTTTCCATAGTAGAGAATTCACTCATTCTGGAAAACATCTTCATCACTTTATGATCTGTATTGTGCCATGCGAGTAACCAGTCTGGGCAATAAATTCCGAGTTTCATAGTTTATTTAGTTTATCCAACAACTCCTAAAATGTTTTTAATTCGCTGGACAGCAACAAGCGGTAGTACGTGCCAATATCTTCCGAAGTTCCAGATAAAGAGTATGGAGGAGACAAGAAGTATAATCAATTTTGCTTCTGGAAACACGATCAGCGCAGCCATAGATAATGCCGCTATGCAAACTGACATTACCGCTATGCCGTAAGGTTTGACAGGCCAAAAAAGCCTATTTTGATGTAACCAGCTTTTTGCAACATATAGAAAAGCGACATTTGCAGTGATTTCTGCAATTAAAAGCGCAATACCGGCCCCTAAAATTCCAAATCTTGGGACTAGAATTAGTATGCCAATGATCGCAATCACTCCTGTGATACAGGAAATCACTAGTTGTTGCCTAACTAAGTTATTTCCTCTGACTACCGAAATGGCAGGCTGTGTTATCGCATAGATTAGTACACATAATGAAAGGGTTGCAAATAGCCATGGATTAAAGGGAATGTTTCCTCTGGTCCACGTCATAAATAAAGGCGCGATAAAGATCTGTATGAATGCAAATGCCGGAGCAAGCAATCCGACGGTGATCATCCATATTGTTCCAAAGGCTATTTCGCATCGTGCTTGATCCCTGTCATGTAAAAAGCGCATAAAATCGGGCATTAAGGGGTTTGTAATCGTGTGTAATCCTTGCATTGCCACATTAGTTCCAGTTCTCATGGTTGAAAATGCAGCAAGCCCTGCTGCGCCGGTAAAAGGAGTGATCAGTAGACGGGCACCTTGTTGCCGCATATTTTCTAATAAAGCTGTTACCGATAAAAAAAATGATTGTATAAAGGTGGTCCATCCTAATTTTAAGGAGGGTTTTACAAACCTGATCCTTTCCCGGCGTAATAACCTAAACCTGTCAAAATAGATCGGTATTTCCACAAATACTTTAACTACGCCTACCATAATGCCAGTTTCCAATAATCCAAAACCTTGAATAACCATCACTGCAGGTGTAACATTGGCCATCACAGCACTAAGTACTCCCCACCAAGCCATTCTTGGATAATAACCATAGGTCGAAAGTGCTCGATTAATTGTTCCTGATATGCTACCACTTAAAAGCCAGGAGAAACTTTGAATAAGTAGGATCGTTCCTGCCTCATAAATTTCATTCTTGCCAATTGTAGCCGTTGTTGTATTGAATTGATCAGGTAAAGTTCCTAATAATAAAAATACGGAGATGATCGTTATCTGTACTATCCCTAAAATAAGGCAAATCAACGCTCCTGAACATAAAAATTTACTCACCAGGAGCCGGTTATCTTTGCCAATTTTTAAAAATTCGTAACCTAGGTATTCCTGGTAGCCAAAGTCCAAGGAGGTGAGTAGGGTTCCCAGAGACAGTATCGCTAGCCACAGGCCATATGTTTCAATGTTCCAGTAGGTTAGGTATAATGGAACCAGTGCTATTTGGGTAACTAAAGTAATTCCAATATGGATCCAAGAGGCAACAGAACCAGATATTAATCTTGATGTAACAGACATGATCTATTAAAAGCGGCTGGAAAACTTCCCGAAAACAATGTTCCAGGCAGAATTTGCAGGCTTGTCTGCATAATAGCCATAATCCAGTGAGTACCCGTACCGATTGTCCATTTCAATACCATTGAAAACCACGTGCATATTGGGTAATTTCATTTTTTTATAAATGGAATCAACAAATTTCAATTCCGATTTAGGGGTGAAATTATGGCGAACCATATAAAGGGTGATATCGCAAAGTGGTGCAAGAATCATTGCATCGGTAACCAAATGCAGGGGTGGCGAATCAATCAGGATATTATCATAATCATATTTTAACTCCTCAATTAAGTTTCTCATGCGCTCGCCTTCTAGTAACTCAGAAGGGTTTTCAGGTACGGCGCCTGATCGCATCACAAACAAATTCTCATGAATGCCTGAAGGTATAATGATGTCGTCTTTTGAGACTTCACCTTTTAAACATTCACTAAGTCCGGGCTGGCTTTGTGTTAAGTTGAATATCTTTGAAATCTGAGGTTTCCTTAGATCCAACTCCAAAATGATCGTTTTTTTTCCCATGATGGCAAGAGATGCGCCAATGTTACTGCTCACATAACTTTTACCTTCTTTGGCAATACTTGAAGTAAACAGGATTACCCTGCCTTCCGTTTTGTATTCATGTAAAATACTCGTTCTAAGAGCACGCATTTGTTCGCCCAGAACATGTGTCTTGCGGTTTAAAACAACAATTGGCGTTTTTTTGATGTCCTTACTTAGTTCACAAATTACCGGTACGTTGGTAACTGCTTGAATGTCATCCCGGGTTAAAATTTTGTTTCGCATTGCTGTTCTTGCCGAAATCAGGCCTGCAGGCAATAGGAAACCAAACAATAAGGAAATCAGTAGAGGCACTTTTTTATTTGATTCAGGGTCCTCAAAATAAGCCATCTCCACCGTTTTTGCATCGGTTAGGGTAGAGGCATAACTTAAAGCTACTTCTTCTCTTTTTTGTAATAGGTATACATAAAGACTTTCCTTTATTGCCTGTTGTCTTTTGATACTTACATATTTCCGTTCCTGCCCAGGAAGACTTTTAATTCCTGATTCAAATTGAGTGTTAATCGAATTTAACTGGCTTCTTGTAGCCATAAGCGAGCTTTTAATTCCACTCACATTTTCCTTAATAGCCGTCTTTGTGCTTTCTATTTGTCTGTTGATTGGGATGAATATCGGGTTGGATGCAGGTGTAATTGCCAATAACTTATCTCGCTCTAATTGTAGTTTACTAAGTTGTCCAACTAAGCTTATTAATCCAGGATCGGTAATGCCTATGGTGGCGGGTGCATTCTCTGCCTTGCTTTCCGAGTTGACATATTCTTCTACACCATCAATTACATTTAGCTGCACATTGACCTCATTTAACATG
>NZ_JAZQNU010000053.1:0-1891 GCF_045627485.1 Pedobacter sp.
GCTTCCCTGGATTACCAGACCAGCACCTTAAGTGCCAGCATCGGTGGTTTTGTTAACCACATCAACAATTTTATTTTTTATAATACCTCAGGTGAAACCATCGACGAGATGCAGGTGTACCGTTCAATCCAGCGTGATGCCCTTTTACGTGGGTTTGAAGCATCACTAACCTTACACCCGGTAGAATTCCTGCATTTGGAAACCAGTTTCTCCTATACCCGCGCCACCAATAAAGCGACCGACCAGCCTTTGCCATTTATTCCTGCCGCCGCCTTGCGTAATGAACTTCGCTTCGAACCTTCAGTTCCGGGAACAGAGAAAACTTACCTTTCCCTAGGTTTGGATAATTTCTTTAAGCAAAACCGTGTAGATGAGTTTGAAACCGCTACCGGCGCTTACAGCTTGTTAAATGCGGCCATTGGTACTACCCTGAAATTAGGTAAAACGCAGGAAATTTCGCTGTATGTTTCAGGTAAAAACCTGTTGAATAAAAAGTACTATGACCATTTAAGTCGGTACAAACCAGGTAGACTTGATGCCGCTGATCCTACATTCGGAGTTTATAACCCAGGGCGTAACATTTCATTTGGGCTAATCATGCCTTTTAACTTAAAATAAGAATTAATAAATTGCAAAGGCCGGTCATTTTAAATGTACCGGCCTTTGTGTTTTGATAATTCAATATGTTATTTGGATACCCATAATTTTAGTTTATAATCAAAAAAACTATATTTGATTTAGACAACGCTCAAAATGAAGAAAACACTACTCCTGTTGCCACTTTTGGTGGTTCTCCTGGCAATTGCCTGTAAAAAAGATGAAGTTTTTGTTGAACCTGAAATTCCTGTGGTAATGGAGCATGGCTTTCTTACAGATAGCATTTCATTTACTTTAGAAGGGAAACGTTATACAAATGAGCTAGCAGAGCCTTATTCGTTATTTCCAAGGGGGGCGTCAAATAGAGGGACGAATATGCGACTGAGTACCGTTGAAGGCGATTGGTACTTAAGTAGTGGTGGTAGGTATTGGGTTGGTGCTGCTGATTCCGTGCAGTATGGGTCGTTTTCGACAACCAGGCTTAACCAAGACGCTGGGGAAATAGAAGTTGAGTTCGTTAAGAATTTTAGAAGAAATAATCTTTTATATATAGGTGCGTTTTATTACCCAAGATTTGAGAATAACTATTATACAGCTGGTGATTATAAATATGCCCTGGACTTCGGACGTGAAGGTAAAGATGAAGGTGTAGCGATAAGACTATCACTTTCCACTTTGGGAAAACTGACTTCCTATAGTCCAAATTATCTTTTTCAGGAATCAAAACTAACGGCGGAAAGCCAACTTAATTCGAAATTTAAAATGCTAAAAGTCGAAGAGATTAAAGGAACAGATTATGTTATCATCGAGGCTAGATTCGAAGTTAATTTATTTGATGAAAAAGAGAGTCCGGTTAAAATAACTGACGGTTATTTTCGAATCAGCGCCTTGAAATGTGGCAACAGATCGTCTCATATTTTATGGTTTTAACGGCTTAGCCTACCCGTCCTGGTTATTGTAGTAGCGCTAAAGAAATTTGAAGGTCATCAAAGTTTCTAGAACTTTCAAACCTCCTTTTTGTTTACCTGTTAAATAACACCACATTGAAGAGACTACACTTATTAATCCTGACCATACTTACGCTAAGTACAGCTGCTTTTGCCCAACAGTCTGATACGCTCTCCATCACCCTGGAGAATGTAAAATACGCTTACCCCATTAAATATTTTCCTATAACTACCGAAGGCCAGGATATACGCATGGCCTATATGGACGTTACACCAACAGACAAACCTAACGGCCGTACGGTGGTGTTGTTTCATGGGAAAAACTTTGGAGGAAGTCGGAGGCCAAG
>NZ_JAZQNU010000054.1:0-7275 GCF_045627485.1 Pedobacter sp.
TTAGACCTTAACGTCACCATGGGTTATCCGCTAGTGGCCAGTTCTATTTTTGGGTTGGCGGATTTATGGTTAACCGTGCAGGCTCAATTGACCGAAGGCGAAAAAGAAACCGTTAGTTTCAAAGAGGTAGAAGCGTTTCTTTCTCATCCCCTAACGGGAATTAGTGAAAAGACCCGCGATAAAATTCAGCAAAAGCTGGTGGAGGAACAATTGGTCGAAGTACCACTTCACCGCCTGAAAGGACAAAAGCGCTTGTTTGAGCTGTTCTTTACAAAGGTAATGGATGCTGGCGAAGCCATTAATGCTTTACAACGTGTGTTAAAGTATGTACTGGAGCAGCAGCTGGAGCAAAAAACGCTCAAGCAGACGGAAACAGATCTATTTGTTGCCGTGATCAAGGAGTTAAACCAGCTGCATGATGCACTGGCAGAGCACCTGCAAAGCGGCGCCGTGAACAAAGAACTCACTTTCGTGCTGTCTTTAATTCAACGGGCGGTGCAGGGGATTGCGGTGCCTTTATCTGGCGAGCCTTTACAAGGTATACAGGTGATGGGTTTACTGGAAAGCAGGAACCTTGATTTTGAGAACGTTTATATTTTAGGCGTAAATGAAGGTATCTTACCTCAGGTGAGTATATCCCCAAGTTTTATTCCCGATAGTATCCGCAGGGCACATGGCTTACCGGTACTGGAAAACCAGGATGCCATTTCAGCCTATATGTTTTACCGGTTGCTTCAACGGTCCGATAAAATCAGTCTTGTATACAACGCACAGGCCGATGACACGAATACAGGTGAACCCAGCCGCTTTTTACGACAACTGGAATATGAAAGTGGTTACCAGTTTAACTACCTGGAGCACCAGCAAATTATTTCGACCGAAAGTAAGGTAACAGTGCAGGTTGTGAAAGACCACCAAGTAATGAGCTTGCTTAATAAATACCTGAGTGGAGAGGCGCGGCTTTCAGCATCGGCACTTACTACTTATATCAATTGCCCCTTGCAGTTCTTTTACCGCTATGTGGCCAAAATTGAAGAGCCCAAAGAGGTGGTAGAGAATGTGGAGGCCAATATTATTGGTCTGATGCTGCACTGGGTGCTGGAAACTTTTTACAAGGAGCTGAAGAAGGAGGATCCGGAGATGACCAGAGAGCGGATAGCACAGCACCGTAAAACCCTCGGTAGCCTCGCCGAACGTGCCTTTGCCCAGGTGGTTTTTAACGATGAGCATCATGCCGTGGCACATAACGGCATGCAAAAAGTGGTGTTGGCCATCGTGATGGAATACGCGGGTATTATATTAGATTACGACGAAACGCATGCGCCGTTCGAAATTCTTGCTTTAGAGCAGAAGGACCACATCCCCTTTAAATTTACCGTAAATGGCGTGGAGAAAACCATTGTCCTGCATGGTGTTATAGACAGGATAGATCAAAAAGCAGGGGTGATCCGCATCGTCGATTATAAAACGGGAAGTGACGATTTGCGCTACTCTAACCTTGATGATGTGTTTGATACTGATGGCAAAAAGCAAAATAAAGCGCTCGTTCAAACACTCTTTTATACGCATGTTTACGAAACTGCAAATGCTAAAGATTGGGTTGAACCTAATATTTATAGTGTCCGTAATATGCGTAAAGATGGGGCGCTGTTTATGGAAGGTAAGGAGAAAACTAAACTGACTGGCATGCACCTTCACCAGATAAAACAGGAGTTTTTACAGTTGCTGCGGTTAAAACTATCACAGTTATTTGATGAAAATATACCCTTTAAGCCCACTACAGTGGAAAATAGCTTCACCTATTCACCTTACATTACATTATGTGGTATGTAATTAAAACACTACTTTTTAATTAGATTACAATAGTTATATTTGCCACAGTTAACATTTGAAGATACAATGAGAGAGATTCAATTTAGAGAAGCCCTGCGTGAAGCCTTAAGTGAAGAAATGCGTAAAAATGAAAACGTATTTTTAATGGGCGAAGAAGTTGCCCAATATAATGGTGCTTATAAGGTTAGTCAGGGAATGTTGGATGAGTTTGGCGCCAAACGCATCATTGATACCCCTATTGCTGAGCTTGGTTTTACCGGTATCGGTATTGGCGCTGCAATGAACGGATTAATTCCAATCGTAGAATTTATGACCTTTAACTTCTCTTTGGTTGCTATCGATCAGATTATTAACGGTGCAGCGAAAATGTTGTCTATGAGTGGTGGACAGTTTCCTATTCCTATCGTTTTTCGTGGCCCAACTGGTAACGCTGGACAATTAGGTGCACAACACTCACAAAACTTTGAAAACTGGTATGCTAACTGTCCAGGTTTAAAAGTTGTTGTTCCTTCTACTCCTTACGAAGCTAAAGGTTTGTTAAAACAATCCATCATTGATCCGGATCCAGTTATTTTCATGGAATCTGAGGTGATGTATGGTGATAAAGGTGAAGTTCCTGAAGAAGAATATTACATTCCACTAGGAAAAGCAAATGTTACCAAAGAAGGTACTGATGTAACGATCGTTACTTTTGGTAAAATGTTAACCCGTGTAGTTAATCCAGCTGTTGAAGAGTTAACAAAAGAGGGAATTAACGTAGAAGTTATCGATTTACGTACTGTTCGTCCTATCGATTACGCTACCATCATTGAGTCGGTTAAGAAAACCAACCGTTTAGTAATTGTTGAAGAAGCATGGCCATTGGCTTCCATTTCTTCAGAAATTGCTTTCAACGTACAGAAAAATGCTTTCGACCACCTTGATGCGCCAGTATTGCGTATTACTTGTGCCGATGTGCCGCTTCCATATGCACCAACGCTTATTGCAGCTAGTTTGCCAAACGCAGAACGTGTAGTGAAAGCTGTTAAAGAAGTGATGTACGTAGCAAAATAGTTATTGTCATAAACTGAGATATGAATCCCGAAGACTTTTGTCGTTCGGGATTTTTTCATTTTAAAAGATATCAATATGAGTCAACACTCAAAAACCATTGCCCTTGAACTAGGGGTTACAGAAAAACAAGTATTAGCCACCATCGGGTTATTGGATGAAGGGGCTACCGTGCCTTTTATTTCCCGTTACCGTAAAGAAGTAACCGGAAGCTTAGATGAAGTGCAGGTTGCAGCTATTCGCGATCGTTTTCAGCAGTTGCGTGATTTAGATAAAAGGCGGGAAGCTATTTTAAAGGCTTTAACGGCCCTTTCTAAATTAACGCCTGAATTGGAGGCGCAAATTAATGCTGCGGTAACCATTCAGGCCATTGAGGATATTTACCTTCCTTATAAACCCAAACGTAAAACCAGGGCTTCAGAAGCCAGGAAAAAAGGTTTGGAGCCTTTGGCTTTAATGATTTTGGAACAGGGTAATGCCGATCCGGAAACAGAGGCGGCTAAATACCTGAATACGGACCTTGGTGTTGCTTCTGTAGCTGATGCACTGGCGGGTGCCCGTGATATCATTGCAGAAATGGTGAATGAAAACGCGGAAACCAGAACAGCTATGCGCAAGTATTTCCAGCAACAGGCCAGCTTTAAGGCTTCTGTGGTTGCGGGTAAAGAAGAGGAGGGGATTAAGTACAAAGATTATTTTAACTGGGAAGAACCTGTGAAATCTGCGCCTTCGCATCGTGTATTGGCCATGCGACGTGCAGAGAATGAGTCAATCCTGAAGCTGGAGGTATTACCTCCCGAAGATGGTGCCCTGGCTTTGCTGGAAAAACAGTTTATTAAAAAGCAGAATGCACAGGCTAAGCAAGTGCAGCTGGCTATACAGGATGGTTATAAACGCCTGCTTGCGCCATCCATGGCTAACGAGCTGCGGGTGCTGGCAAAAGAAAGAGCTGATGAAGAGGCCATCCGGGTATTTGCAGAAAATGCCCGTCAATTATTATTAGCTGCCCCAATGGGACAGAAAAATGTAATGGCCATTGACCCGGGTTTCCGTACAGGTTGTAAAGTGGTGTGCCTCGACAAACAGGGCAAGTTATTGGAAAACACAGCCATCTATCCGCATACCGGACAAGGAAATGTAAAAAAGGCCAGCGAAATTATTCAGAAACTTTGTGAAACCCACCAGGTAGAAGCGATTGCCATTGGCAATGGTACAGCAGGTAGGGAAACAGAGCTTTTTATTCGTGGTTTATCCATTCCAGGCATTACCGTGGTGATGGTAAATGAAAATGGTGCTTCCATTTATTCTGCTTCTGATGTGGCCCGCGAAGAATTTCCTGATCACGACATTACCGTAAGGGGAGCTGTTTCCATCGGACGTCGTTTAATGGATCCTTTGGCAGAACTGGTAAAAATAGACCCAAAGTCGATTGGTGTAGGGCAGTACCAGCATGATGTTGATCAGAATAAATTACAGCAATCACTGGATGATACCGTGATGAGTTGTGTTAATGCTGTTGGCGTGGAATTAAATACCGCATCAAAAGAGGTATTGGCCTATGTTTCTGGCTTAGGTCCGCAACTGGCACAAAATATTGTAACCTACAGAAATACACACGGCGCTTTCAAAAACAGGGAAAGCTTGAAAAAAGTGCCTCGTTTAGGTGATAAAGCCTTTGAACAGGCGGCTGGTTTCCTTCGCATTCGCGATGCCGCACATGTGTTGGATGCAAGTGGGGTGCACCCTGAACGTTATCCTTTAATTAATAAAATGGCTGATGATCTTGGATGCAGCCTTGCGGAGTTACTTAAAGATAAAGAAAAACAGAAGCAGATTAAGTTGCAGCAATATGTAAGTGAGCAGGTGGGTTTACCCACGCTTACGGATATTATGCAGGAGTTGGCTAAACCGGGGCGCGATCCAAGGGAGCAGTTTGAGGTGTTTAGCTTTACAGATGGGGTAAATGAGATTGCGGATTTAAAAATCGGCATGAAACTGCCTGGAATAGTAACCAACATTACCAATTTTGGTGCTTTTGTAGATATTGGTGTCCACCAGGATGGACTGGTACATACCAGCCAGCTAGCGGACAAGTTTGTAGCCAACCCTAATGATGTGGTTAAAGTGCATCAAAAAGTAGAGGTTACAGTGATGGAGGTGGATGTTGCCCGTAAACGTATTTCCCTGTCGATGAAAACAGGTAAATCAGAAGCCAGGCCAAAAGCTGCGCATTCTTCCCATAAACCTGCCGCGAAAGCAGCACCTTCGGCTGCGACAAATAGTAGAGTGGATCGCCCTAAAGCAAAAACAGACCGTGTGAAAGCAAATGCAGAAGGTGATTTACAGTTAAAGCTGGAAGCGTTAAAGAATAAATTTAAATAAAGCCTTATTTATAAGGTCGCATAAAAGGCAGGTGGAATTATAATTCTATCTGCCTTTTTATGCTTTCTTCAAGTGATATCAACGTTTCCGTACGTTGTATACCCGGTACTGCCTGGATCTCTTCATTTAATACATGGCGCAGGTGGCTGGTGTCTCTGCAGATGATTTTAGCAAACATGCTATAGGATCCTGTGGTATAATGTAACTCCACAACTTCCTTTATTTTGCTTAGCTGCGCTACTGCATCTTTATACTGTATCCCTTTTTCGAGGTAAATGCCCAGGAACGCACAGATGTCATAACCCGCTTTTTGTGGGTCGATGATTAAGTGCGAACCTTTAATGATGCCCATTTCCTGCAATTTCTTCATCCTAACGTGGATGGTACCCCCAGAAACGATGAGGTCTTTGGCAATTTCGGTGTAAGGCTTAGTCGCATCCACCATAAGTTGCTTTAAGATATCAATATTCAGGTTATCAATTTCTGAATTTTGGGTTTCTTTTTTAATCATGATTTGAATATATAATAATGAATTGCTAATATAATTACTAATTTACTAATAATAAAATTAAATGTTTAAAATATTTGCAACGTATTGGGGTTGTTGTTACATTTGTATCAAGCAAACGGAAAAAAAATAGTTCTTTAACGTAGCTTAACAATGTAGGGTGGTGGAACTGGCAGACGCACCTCCTTGTCTCGGTGGTGGAGATTATAGAAAACCCGTAAGGGCTAACTACTCCTTGAAGGTTCGACTCCTTCCCCTACAGCTAAAGAGTAAGTTCTTTATTTAATGTTGGGTGGTGAAATTGGCAGACACACCTCCTTGTCTCGGTGGTGGGGATCATGGGATAAACACAGTTTATGGGTTGACCACAAATTAATTTTGAACTGCGGCTAACTTCCCCTTGAAGGTTCGACTCCTTCCCCAACAGCCAGTTTTTTTATGAATAATAAGTTAGTTAAAAATGAGCGTTCCAGGATTGGCCGCTCTTTTTTTGTGGTAAAACCAGCGTTAGCTGGTGCATGAGCCGGAACTATGCCCATCTACGGGTAACTCTCCTTTCCCTTTTTTATTTGCAGTACTGCAGAGTATATATATTTTCAGTAAGGACTACTTTAAATAATTTTTGATTGCTGTAGGTAGCGGTAAGTGATATGCTGATGTGTAGTCCAGGGTACCATGATTTTTCTTGTGACGGATGGGATGGTTATCATATTCATCTTTGGGTGCCGTTAAGGTGATGAAGTGCCGAGGGATTGAGGAGATTTAAATTGGTAGCTGTGTCACATACTAAAGTGATTACCCAATCGTTTTCAATTTTGTGTTTTATTTTTGAAGGGATTTAGGATATAACTGGAAGCCCATTTTGCGTTATTAGAGTAGATAATAGAAGGTTTATACAGAAAATAGCATATGACCACATCCTTTACATATATATGCGGTTCGCTATATTATGATAAATGAGTTAATTTATTGCCCGCAGATTTCCCTTTAAGTATGTATTATGAGTTGGGGAGGTCGACTTTCAGATTAATGAGCGGAGGCTTAAAATAAAAACCGTAATTCTTTAGGCTCTGGGATAGCCTGTTAGCTTGTGCATACAAATATAAGCTGCAATTGTTTTGCGGGGATAAAATATTTTCCTACTTTTGCATCCCGCTTCGGAGGAAGGGAAACAGTGAAAGGGATATAGAGAAGGTTGATTTGAAGAGTTAAAAGTAGTAATGTTGTTCTGAGTTTTAAAAAGCTTAACGCTTATTTAAACAAAAAGAAAAAGTTTAAAAAAAAAGCTTGACAATAATAAAAAGATTACTACCTTTGCCATCCCAAACAACAAGGGAATTTAGCAGCGGAGCTGCTAGAAGAAAAACAAGATTGAAACGACTGATTTTACAAACTGACTTTCGGAGGAATAGACCGAGAAGAAACTGAAAAAATTAGTTGCAACATATAAAGGTAACCGTGAGGTACTACCGAGAAGTTCATTAAAGAGATGTCATTTATCA
>NZ_JAZQNU010000055.1:0-19384 GCF_045627485.1 Pedobacter sp.
GCCAGGATATACGCATGGCCTATATGGACGTTGCACCAACAGACAAATCTAACGGCCGTACGGTGGTGTTGTTTCATGGGAAAAACTTTGGAGGTTATTACTGGACCAATGTCATCAAGGCCTTAACTGCAAGAGGCTTCAGGGTCATCGTCCCAGACCAGATCGGTTTTGGTAAGTCATCCAAACCTTTTATTCACTACAGCTTTCACCAGCTTGCCGCTTGGAACAAAGCTTTGTTGTCCTCTTTAGGGGTACAAAAAGCTAATATTTTAGGTCATTCAATGGGAGGAATGTTAGCCACCCGTTTTGCGTTACTTTACCCAGAGGCTACCGAAAAGTTATTACTCGAAAACCCGATCGGCCTTGAAGACTACCGCCAGATCGTCCCTTATGTGAACACAGAAAAGCAGTACCAGACGGAGTTAAAAGCAACAGCAGAAAGTGTGCGTAACTATTATAAAACGTCATATTTTACACAGTGGCGTCCAGAATACGAAGCACTGGTTCGCGTTGCGGGCGGGGTAACATACAGTGCAGACTTCCCACGTTATGCAAAGGTTGCCGCAATGACCTTCACCATGATATAAGAACAACCTGTGGTACATGAATTTGCCAACCTCAAGGTGCCTACCGTGCTGTTTATCGGCAAAGAAGATAAAACCATCGTTGGAAAGGGACTCTTGACACCAGAACAACAGAAAATGTACGGTCAGTACCGGGTGCTGGGAAAACAAACGGCAGCTAAAATTCCAAAGGCCAAATTGGTGGAGTTTGATGGCTGCGGCCATATTCCACACCTCGAAATACCCACCGAGTTTATGGTGTCTTTATTAGGCTCCTTGTAACTTTATTTATTCAAATTCGAAATTATCATTCCTTACATGAAGAAAGCATTCCTATTGCTTTGTGGTGTCATCATACTATGCTCAGCACATGCACAAACCAATAATACCATAGTTAAATTTAACAAATTCTATACGGCAAATCAGCCCGACAGCATTTACCATCTATATACCAAGCAGATGAAAGGGGCCTTGTCAATCGAAGGCAACAGACAACTGATCACGCAAATTAACACACTGCTTGGAGAAATAGCCGACATGCGGGAAATGGACACTAAAGGCGCTGGCATCGCCGAGTTTAGGTTGTCTTTTGAGAAACCCCTCGTTGAAATTTCACTGATGGTAAAGGAAGATTCCATTGCAGGTATCTTGCAGAAAGCGGCTCCTACTAAAGCAGTAACCGGAACGGATAACGAGAGTCCTGATAATTTCTATATAGACAATTCCATTGGTAAAATATATGGAACGCTTACCCTTCCAAAAGACAAAAAGAAAGTGCCTTTAGTGTTAATGATCGCCGGCTCCGGACCTACTGACCGAAATATGAACCAGGGAGAAGGGCTTAGAACAAATTCATTTCTTTTATTGGCCAAAGGTTTGGCGGAAAACGGTATTGCTTCCCTACGGTATGATAAAAGAGGCGTAGGTGCAAGTATGGCTGCAGTAAACACACCCAACTTAACACTTGATGATTTTATCAATGATGCCAACCTGCTGGTGTCTAAATTAGCAGTAGATGAAAGGTTCTCTGATATCATCATACTAGGCCATAGCGAAGGGGCCGCCATTGGCTTAATGACCTCCATCGTAACTGCACCTGCAGCTTTTATTTCGTTCAGTGGGTATCAAAATGACATGGTCACGCTCATTGGCGAACAACTAAAACCAGCGCTTAGTCCGAAAGATTATGCCCTCTTCACAGAACTTGCAGATAGCCTCAAAGCGGGAAAAATTGTCAATCGAAATTTTCCTGCGTCATTAGCTCCCATGTTCACCCAGTCATCCCAGGTATTTCTGAGATCCACGATAAAGTATGATCAAAGTAAAGAAATCCAGAAATTAAACATCCCGATATTAGTGATCGGTGGATCCACTGATCTTCAGGTCCCGGCAAAGGCTGCTGCACAGCTTGCCAAAATGAACAAAGGGGCCACCTTAAAGGTAATTCCAGCAATGAATCATGTGTTAAAAAGAGCGCCGGCAGAAAAGATGGCAAATCTTGCCACTTACGACCAGCCAACGCTCCCACTTCATGAAGATATCCTTCCTTTAATCACGAACTTCATCAAAAAGCACAGTACCTTATAAAAACCAAGCTATTCGCTTTCCAGAATTTCTAATTGCCAAAGTATCTCCTCTTCCTTCACCGGATAAGCTTTGCCTTGGGTTAAACTCTCGTATACCGCTTCAAACAATTCCGGATATTTGCCTTTCTCTGCGGCAATAAAGCTTTGTGTTTTATTTCCCTTTTCGTCAATTAAAGTCAATTTACCCGCCATGCCTTCTTCTTCCAGCGCATACGAGGGGTCGGTAGGTTTCATACCTTTTAATAATTGGTCTTCCTGAACATCTGTGCGGTCTTTAATGAAGCTTCCATTGGTGCCATGCAACACATAGGCGGCCTGTGGGTCTGCAACGAGCATATTGCCATGTAAAAATACGTTTACGCTGTCGGCATAGCTTAAATGGATACTGAAGTAGTCGTCTACCTGGGTCCCTACACGGTTTTTTCCTAAAATTTTATGATAACTCATTGGTTTGCCAAATAGACTAATGGCCTGGTCTAACAGGTGAGATCCAAGGTCGTATAATAAGCCACTTGCAGGCATTGGCTCTTCTTTAAAAGTTTTCGGACCGATTTCATTGCGGTAACGATCGTATCGGAAATGCACCTCATTCAATTTACCCAAACTACCTGCTTCAATTACCTTTTTTACACTGATAAAATCACTGTTCCAGCGGCGGTTTTGATACACAAACACCTGTTTCCCCAGGCTTTTAGCAAGGTCAAATACTTCTTGCGCCTCTGCTGCCGTTGCGGCGAATGGCTTTTCTACTAAAATATGTTTTCCTTTTAACAAGGCACGTTTGGAATATTCAACATGGTTGAAATTCGGCGTATTGATCACCACTAATTGAATAGCCGGATCATCGAGCAGTTCCTCAACACTATCATAACTGATCAGCGAAGGGTAGTCCTGTTGTGCCTTTTTTTGATTTCTTTCGGTAATGGCATGCAACCTAAAGCCCGGGTGGGCTTCTAAAAACGGGGCATGAAATACTTTGCCTGACATACCATAGGCCAGAAGGCCGGTTATAATTATGCTATCCATGCGTTAAAAATACAAATTACAAATTCGATAAATGTATCTTTGGGGCATGAAGCCAGCAGAAATTCATGCCAAATGGAAAATTCTTCAGCAAAAAATCGCTAAAGAGTTTGACTCGGATGTACCGGACTTAAAAGTCATATTATTTTTAATCGGCGTTCAGGAATTAGGTAAAGGTCCCGGAAAATACAGTAAACGCCAAAAGGAAGAGCTGATGCACATCGCTACCTGTCGTTTATTAAGTGAAATGGGTTTTTATGAACTGGAAGGCCTTGATCAGGATGGTTGGCCGCATTGGAAACTGGTAAAACCAGTTCCTTCTTTTGCCATGATGGAGCAGGAGCTCCTGCTCATGTCGTTAGCCATCGACTATTTTGAAGACATCTACGGGAACGACTAATCCCTAAACGAATGCAATAAAAAACCCGCTGTACCAAGGTACAACGGGTTTTCGTTTTTTATAGGTAGATGGTAATGTTTTTTATCCTTGTTTTTTTGCTTCTGATTTAAGCTCATCGTTTGCAACAATAACAATCTCTACACGACGGTTAGCTGCACGGCCAGCCTCTGTACTATTATCAGCAATTGGCTCACTAAATCCTTTACCTAAAGTCGATAGCCTTGAACTAGGTACGCCTTGTGCAACTGCATAAGCTTTAACAGCCGCCGCTCTTCTTTCAGAAAGGCTCATGTTATAACTTTCAGTTCCTTTATTATCCGTGTGTCCAACAATTTTAATGTCAGTACCTGGATATTCTTCTAAAGATGCTGCTAACTTTTGAATGTTTTCTTTAGCCGCAGGCTTTAAGTTCGAGCTGTCGAAATCAAATAGAATACCACTGTCAAATTTCACAATGATACCTTCACCTTCACGAATTACTTCTGCACTAGGAATTGCGTTTTGAATTTCTGCAGCTTGCTTGTCCATTCTCTTACCAATGAATCCACCAGCTGTACCACCAACGGCACCACCAATGATCGCACCCACTGCAGTGTTACCAGCTTTTTTACCAATGATAGCACCTAATACACCACCAGTGGCGGCTCCTATACCGGCACCTTTTTGTGTTTTAGTTAAACTATCACATCCTGTTAGTCCCATAGCACCTATAGCTAAAGCAATGCTAAATGTTGCTATTTTAAATTTCGAAATAATCATATTCTATTTTGTTTGTTCGCTGTTATACCTCACAGTTGGCAAAGGTAATGCCAACTCTTATTTTTGGGTAAATAACGTGCTACACCATTAAAGTATTATTTTTGTGACTAGTTTTCTGTACAGTTAATCGGCGAAATACGCTTCCAGCTCTTGTAACGTAGTTTCTGTCGTTTGCATATCTTTAATCACCTTGCCCTTTTCCATCAGAATAATACGGTTACACACGTCGGTCACATGATTTAAATCATGACTAGAGATTATAGTGGTCAGGTGCTGATCCGTTTTCAGGTTTTTAAGTAAGGTTTTTAACCTGATTTGAGTGGTCGGATCAAGGTTTGCAAATGGTTCATCCAGAATCAGCAGCTCTGGGTTTTGCATTAAAGCAGCAGCAATACCAATTTTGTTCTGGTTTCCTTTAGAAAATTCACGGATATATTTGCCGCTTTTCAAGATTTCTCCATTAAAAAACTCCTCATATTGCTTCAAATTGTCAACTACGTCTGCTGCACTTCTTCCATGCAAACTTCCAATAAACATAAAATATTCCTCAGGGGTGAGGTAATCAATTAAAAAGCCTTCATCCAAATATGAAGCTGTGTAATTTTTCCATTGATCATCTGAAGCTACATTTTGGCCTTTAGAGGTAATTTCACCAGCAGTAGGCCTGATTAAATCAAGCATCATGCGGAAAAGCGTAGTTTTTCCGGCGCCGTTATTTCCGATAATACCAATAGTTTCACCGGTACTGATATGCAGGTGCCCAATATCAACCACTGTGCGGTGGCCATAGATCTTCTCTAAGTTTTTAATTTCAATCATGTCAGCGTTCTCTAAAACCTTCGGCTATTTTATATTTTCTCTTTTCCAATGCTTTCACTAAAAAGTCTATCCAGAAATTGCGTGTAAATAAACCGGCCAGACCAAAAGCGGCAACCCCGGCAATGCCCAGGTAAGGGTTCCCATAGTGCGACAGCGGCAGATATATCAGGTAGGGTAATAGCATAACAGGCAACGTCATTATCATAGAAGTAGCACCCACCCCCTGCCAATTGAAACTCGATCCGCTGCTCAGGTCAATGTGTTTGTAGTTTCTGGTGGCGATGTAAAGCACCACAACCGACGCAATCCCAATACTATACAGGTAACTTGCAAGTTGCACGATTAGAATCTTCCAGCTAATTATGCCATATAAGCTTACCACAATGGTGAGCAGGGTAGACGACAAGGTAAACAACAGGAATTTACTTTGAATAAAGGTCTTCAGGTTAATTTTGTTGGCCATCAACCCGTCAAATTCCCCACTTTGCCAGCCGAACATAAACTGCCCATACAGTAAAATCATATTACCCGTCATAAAAATACCGGCAAAAAGCATCAGTCCAAACTCGTTATCATCTACGCGTTTGTCGTTGTAAAACAAAAAGCCATAAAATACAAATAGCAAACCTTTAGACACGGTTGATTTAGACCTTTTGTTTCTTAAGATCAACTTGATTTCCATAGCGGCAAGTGTTCCCGCCTCGCCAAACCGATCTAAGAATGAATAATCTGAAGCCGTTTTTATTTGCTCACCTGTACTTAACTCTTCCAGGTACAAGTGGTTTTTAAGGTATTGGGTGTTCCATTTATACATGGCAAGAGGTAGAACGGGCAAGATGAACCCGATAGCCGGTTGGGCAGCCATGAACTGAAAAATCAGGTTAGACACTGCTGCGATTGAAAATACCTGGTAATATTCCAGGGCTGCAAAGCCAAATAACAAAATGAGCAAAGCAATAACAAAAGGCATATTAGCCATCGAGCGGCGTTTGATGTATAATGCCAGATAGTTGTTGAAAAGTGTCAGTGAAAAAATGACCACTGCATACATGATGCCTGTTGCAGCTCCAAAGTCTTCGCTGATGCTAATGAGGCAATAAGGGAAAAATAATACAATGGGAATAAGGTTAAATACATTGAAGAGCGCCCTGATATTTAAAAAATTGACCAGTGTTTTTTTAGGGATATTGAGGTGCAGGTAGGGGACTATAGATAATGTGGGTAGTTCTTGCAATTGTAACCGCATTAGAAAGTCAACTGCAAAATAATATAGAATCAGCCCATTAAAAGTAACCATTGGATCATCCTTGGGTGCAAGGCGAGGCAGGAGATCTTCTAAGGCCAGGCCAATTAAAGTTGCGCTACCTAAAACCCAAACGATAATTACACCAATGAAGATTTGTATCGCAAGGCTGCTGCCTTTACCCTTGGAACGCCAAAAGCCAGTCCATTGGTGACTTAAAAATGTGAAGAGCATATCCCTTAATAATTATATTTTGACTTCCAGTTCTGGCGAAGTTTCTCTCTCAATTTATCTTCAGCTGGGTTATTTCCTGGTTCATATAAGGTAGTTCCACTAAGTTGTTCGGGCATGTATTCTTGTGGAGAGAAATTACCTTGGTAACCATGAGAGTATTGGTAATCTTTGCCGTAGCCGATGTTTTTCATCAGTTTGGTAGGTGCATTTCTCAGGTGCAGTGGTACAGGTAAATTACCGGTTTGTTTAACCAATGACTGTGCCTTATTAATAGCCTCGTATGCGGCGTTGCTCTTTGCGGAAGACGCCAGGTAGGTAACGGCCTGAGCAAGGATAATCCTCGATTCGGGGAATCCGATCACATTGACCGCCTGAAAGCAGTTATTGGCCAATAGAAGGGCATTTGGATTGGCATTACCGATGTCTTCCGACGCCAGAATTAATAACCTGCGTGCAATAAACAAGGGGTCCTCGCCACCCTCAATCATTCGGGCCAGCCAATAAACGGCAGCATTAGGGTCGCTGCCACGAATGGATTTAATAAAGGCAGATATGATGTCGTAATGCTGTTCGCCAGCCTTGTCGTACAGCGCAAGGTTTTGCTGTGCATGCATCATCACGTTCTCGTTGGTGAGTACCACGTTATCGCCACCAATGCCGTTAACGGCAATTTCCAGCACATTCAACAATTTACGGGCATCACCACCAGATAAGCGAACTAACGCTTCGTGTTCCTTGATTGTAATGTTTTTTTCTTTCAACACCACATCTTGCTGCAAAGCAGTGTGCAGAAGTCCCACTAGTTCTTCTTCTGCCAGCGATTTCAGGATGTAAACCTGCGTACGCGAAAGCAATGCGGAGATTACTTCAAAGCTTGGATTTTCTGTAGTGGCACCGATTAAGGTAACCAAACCGCGCTCAACCGCGCTCAACAGGCTATCCTGCTGAGATTTGCTGAACCGGTGTATCTCATCAATAAATAAAATGGGCAATCCCAGAAAACTGTCTTTGAGTTGAGCTGCCTTATCAATCACCTCCCTGATATCCTTAACACCAGCGTTAATGGCACTAAGGTTAAAAAAGGGACGGTCGAGTGTTTGGGAAATGATATACGCCAGGGTAGTTTTACCAACGCCCGGCGGGCCCCAGAAGATCATGGATGGCAGCTGTCCACTAAGGATGGCCTTCCGTAATACGGCATCAGGACCTACCAAATGCTTTTGGCCAACGTATTCGTCCAGGTTTTGTGGACGCATACGTTCAGCTAAAGGTGGTAAGTTTTGCATGACGTAAATATATCAAAAAGGATTACATCGCTTTCTTTTTATGCCAAACTTTCTTTTGTTGCGGTCTTCGGTTTTTGGCAGCTTCCGGACGGTGAACTGCTTCAATGGCCGCTATTTTTTCTGGTAATACTTGTGGAACAATTTTACGTTCAATCAGCTTTTCAATGCTCTCCAGTTTGCGTTTATCACGGGCATTAACCAGTGTAATGGCAGTGCCTTTGGTTGCCGCTCTTGCCGTACGCCCAATTCGGTGAACATAGTCTTCCGCATCATGAGGAACATCAAAGTTAACCACCAGGTCAATGCCTTCCACATCAATACCCCTGCTTAACACATCGGTACCGATTAAAATTGGCAACTGCTTGTTTTTAAATTTCTGTAGAATGCTTTCCCTTTCTTTTTGATCGAGATCAGAATGGAAAGCCTCGGCTTTTAACCCCAGACCCCTGAATACTTTTCCCAGATTTTTTACCTTGTCTTTTGTTGAGGCAAAAACGATAATGCTTTTGTAACCACCGTTTCTAAGCAGGTCTGTTAACAAAGGTACTTTCTGGTCGTCATTTACCATGTAAATCTGCTGGTCAATGCCTTCGGCAGGTTTAGAGATGGCCAGACTAATCTGCAAGGGGTTTTTAAGTAGTTTGGCTGCCATGGTCCTGATTTTAGGAGGCATGGTTGCAGAAAACATCACGGTCTGTCTCTTTTCCGGAAGGAAAGAGATGATTTTCATAATGTCATCATAAAAGCCCATGTCGAGCATGCGGTCAGCTTCATCGAGCACCAGGTGCTTCAGCTGGTCTAGCTTTAACAGGCCCGAAGATAAATGGGAGATCAGCCGCCCGGGGGTGGCAATAATCAAATCTACGCCTTCCCGCATGGAGCGTTTCTGTTGCTCGTAAGCAATGCCATCACCTCCGCCATAAACGGTAAGGGAACTAATGTTGGTGAAATACGAGAGTGCTTCTACCTGTAAATCTATTTGTTGGGCCAGTTCTCTGGTAGGCGCTAATATCAGGGTATTGTTATGCCTTTCGGGCGTTTCGCTAATCATGTTCATGATTGGCAAAAGGTAGGCGCCGGTTTTTCCTGTACCTGTCTGCGCACAGGCTATTAAATCTTTTTTATCTAATATAATAGGGATAGCCTGTTCCTGTATGGGTGTGGCGCTGCGAAATCCCATGGCCAGTAAACCCTCTAATAATTGAGGGTTAAAATTAAAATCTTTGAAATCCAATGTACTTGTTATTGTTACTGTATTCTATAAAAGTAACTTAAATATTTATTTATTCCTATCGGCAAAGCCAAACACTTTTTTCAAAAGCGAAGTTGAACGGGCACTTTTATTGTTTCTGATCTGCAATTCCTCCTGTGCAATCTGAATAAACATTCCCTCTATGGCTTTCTGTGCTACATAATTTGATAAATCGGGGTTTATAGATTTGACTAATGACAACGAGTTGTATTTTGATACAGCCTCGTTCCAGTATTTTGTGGCACCTACTTTATTTAAGCTGCTGGTTACATAAGGTTTTAGTTTTTCCATCAACTTGCCAGTGGTTGCTCTTTTGAAAAAAGTGGTTGCTGCCATGGGGTTTCCCGTCAGGATGTTTACCACATCTACTAAGGTCATTTGTTGAATGGCTGAAGTAAAGATAGGCTTGGCTTGTTTAGCCGCATCTTCTGCTGCACGGTTTAGGCTGGTTACCACATTATCAGCAAACGAACCTAAACCCATATTACGTAAAGTGTCTTCTACATTTTGCGCCTCTTCAGGAAAATCTATTCTTACATCCTTGTTTCCTAAAAAACCATCTTTGGCAGCAAGTTTATCGGCCCCATCTTCAGTTCCTTGTTCTAGAACTTCTTTAATGCCCATGGCCATTTCTGTTGTACTTGGGTTAGCATTAGCGGGGGGGTGTTCCTGAATCGCACCTTGTTGTGCCTGACTTTGAACGTCGCATCCATTGGATAACAACATACAGCCGCCAAGGAGGCCGATGTATACTTTATTCATGGTCTATTTTTTTGGTGATCCAGCAAATGTCTGGCCAAGAGGCGAATCTGTCAGAAAATATAATTATACTTGAATAATTAACTCCACCATATTAATGTTTATCAAAACAGACAAACGTAATCCAGTGCCAGAAGATTCATGGTTGCTTGCCCAGTATAAGGCAAGTGGCGACCTCGAGTATCTTGGTGAACTGTATAATCGATACATGCACCTGGTGTATGGGGTTTGTTTGAATTATCTAAAAGATGAAGAGCAGAGCAAGGATGCCGTTATGCAGATTTTTGAAGAGCTGGTCATTAAACTGCGTAAACATGAAGTGCAGAACTTTAAAAGCTGGCTACACGTATTAGCCAGAAACTACTGTTTAATGGCCATCCGTAAGTCGTCAAGGAACCCAATAGTATCAATTGAGGATACTTTTGTGGAAAACGATAGTTTTGTGCATCTTGACCTTGACGATGCAAAGGAACAGCAACTCAGTGTCATGGAAAAGTGCATGGAAGCTTTGCCGGAAGAACAGCGCAAAAGCTTGGATCTATTTTACCTGCAGGAGAAATGTTATAAAGAAATCGCTGAACTCACAGGTTACGATTTATTGAAAGTAAAGAGTTATATCCAGAACGGTAAGCGGAATTTGAAAAATTGTATCGAAAAAAACAGCAGTGAATAAGGATTGGTCTACAACAGCGATATTAGAAGATTACCTGAAAGGTAAACTCGGCCCACAGGAAATGTACCAGGTGGAACGCCAGGCAATGGAAGATCCTTTTGTTGCTGAAGCGCTTGCAGGCTTGTCTGCAGCACCCGACAGTTTGCAGTCAATGTCTTTGTTGCAAAAACAATTGCATGCCAGGGTGGCGCAGCAAAAGACCCACCAAAAAGAAAGTGTAATAACCTGGCAGCGGTTAAGTATAGCAGCTGCTGCAGCGGTTTTATTTATTTCAGTGGCCATAGTGTTCTTGATGAAAAACAACATGAACCAGGACGCAATGGCCCGGAAAAATGCCGCAGTAACGGAAACCACATTTGCAACCACCGCACAGCCGGTAGGGGGCTATCCGGCATATCAAAAATATTTAGAAGCCAACAACAGGTTGAAAAATGATCAAGTGAATGTACAGGTGAGCCTCACATTCCTGGTGGTAGATGGAAAGGCCACGGCATTTGAAGTGTTGAATTCACCCGGCAAGACCTATAGTGATGAAGCCATTAGATTGGTAAAGGAAGGTCCCGATTGGGAGTTAACCACCAAAAGTAATAAGGTAAGCCTGAGTATTGGTTTTTAGGATCAAAAAAAGCATAAAAAAAACCGCAGTCAAATAGGCTGCGGTTTTTTTTGTAATAATGATATGCTTACACAAAGAATAAATGTACAATGGTAAAGATGAGGCCAGCCAAGGCTGCCGATACTGGAATGGTTAATACCCATGCCCAAAGTAAGCTAACCGTAACGCCCCAGCGTACTGCCGATACCCTTTTTAATAAACCTACCCCAACAATTGAACCGGTGATGGTATGTGTAGTTGATACCGGGATACCGAAGTGTTCGGTAATACCCAGGGTCACTGCACCTGCAGTTTCTGCAGCTACTCCTTCAAAGGCATTTACTTTGGTAATTTTAGAGCCCATGGTTTTAACAATCTTCCAGCCACCACTCATGGTGCCTAGTGCAATGGCCGCATAACAGGAAATAGGGATCCACTCCGGCATGGTATCACCGTTGTTTAATACATTACCTGCCACAAGCGACACGTAAATAATACCCATTACTTTTTGTGCATCGTTACCACCATGCGTAAAACTTAATGCTGCAGACGATACCAGTTGTAGTCTTTTGAACCATTTTTCTGCCACCGCAGGCCGTGCATTTTTAGAGATATGCAGAATAATAATGGATATGACGACCGAGATGATCATACCAATTACAGGGGCAAGCACAATAAATGCGACGACTTTAAATATTGGCGCAAAATCAATGGCTAACAAGGCATTGTCGCCCATGGACAGCGCTTTTGACATTCCTGCACCAGCAAAACCACCAATTAAGGTGTGCGAAGAACTCGAAGGGATACCAAACCACCAGGTAAATAAATTCCAGAGGATGGCGGCCAAAAGACCCGATAAAATTACCTCCAGGGTAATGTATTGCTCTACCACCGTTTTGGCAATGGTATTGGCAACTTTGTGATCTGTAAAATAAAAATAAGCGGCAAAGTTGAAAACTGCAGCCCAAAGTACGGCCTGGAAAGGGGTAAGTACTTTAGTAGAAACAACTGTTGCAATAGAATTTGCTGCATCATGGAAGCCATTGATATAATCAAATGCAATAGCCAGTATAATTACAACGACCAATAAGGTTGTTATCATTTGTTTGAATTTTAAGCGTTCTTAACCAAAATAGATTCCAACACGTTCGCTGCATCTTCACATTTATCTGTTGCAAGCTCTAAGGTTTGAAGAACTTCTTTTTGTTTGATCAATTCAATTGCATTGGTCTCAAATTCAAATAAACGTGCAATAGCCAGGTTGCAGATATAATCTGCCTGATTCTCGCCACTGTTGATCCGCACGCAGGCATCTGCAATGACACGAATGTTTTTGAAACTTCTTAGCTCTATGATCGCTTTCTCTAAATCGGTACACATTTCAACCAGCAATTCTGCTAGTTTAATCATGCTGTCGCCAATTTTAGTAATATTATATAACTCTATGTTCGTTGCTGATGCATGAATATAATCTGCAATATCATCCACAGCACTTGCTAGAGAGTGGATATCTTCCCTGTCGAATGGGGTAATAAAGTTTTTGCTTAATTCAAGGAAAATAGAGTGGGTAATGTCGTCGCCCACATGTTCCAGGCGTTCTATTTCTCTTATGTGTTCTTTTCTTTTCTCCAGATCTGACGTGTTTAACGCAATTAATAACGCTTCGGAGATCTTTACGGCGTTATTGGCAGCTAGCTCAAAAAGTGGCTGGAATTTTTTGTCTTTGGGGGTAAAGAACTTGAAAATGTTGTTCATCTGTATGTTTTTGTCTCTTTATGTACTTCGCTTTAAGGGGCAGACCCCGTAGGCAACACAAAAATTATTTTACAAAAGTAGGATTGCAATGTTAATTTAGTGTTAAGTATTCCAGTAACTGAATTTTTATTATTTTAACCTGCCTTCGCAAGTGTGAAAGCAAAGGTGGTTCCTATTTGCTGGGTGCTTCTCACCGAGATGATCTGCTGATGAGCCTCCAGGATATGTTTTACAATAGCTAACCCCAGGCCCGTTCCACCAATATCCCTGGAGCGGTGCGAGTCCACACGATAAAACCGTTCAAACAACCTTGGCAGGTATTTTTCATCAATACCAATTCCATCGTCGGTAACTTCGATCAGGTATTGGTCGTGTAGTTCAAAAATTTTGATGGCCGTAGATCCATTGTCTTTTCCGTATTTTAAAGAGTTCTGGATCAGGTTTACCAATACCTGCCTTATTTTTTCCCTATCGGCAAATACCATGGCCGGATTAGTGTATTTTTCCTTAAAAAAGAGTTTAACATTTTTAAGCTTCGCTTTGTCCTCCATTGATTCCATCACTTCCTTGGCCAAAAGCACAAAATCGAACTTCTCGTAGTTAATCGGAATCTCCCCGGTTTCTAATTTAGAGATAGAATCCAGGTCGGTCACCAGGTAACTTAAACGATCTACATTTTTTTGCGCCTTTTTCAGAAATTTCTCCGCACGGTCCGGATCGTCATACATACAATCTTCCAGTGCTTCAATATAACCTTGTAAGGCAAATAACGGGGTCTTAAATTCATGAGATACGTTGGACAGAAATTCGCGTCTAAACTGTTCCTGATTTTTTAACATATCGATTTCCATTTTTTTAGCACCCGCCCAGTCTTTTACCTCTTGCTCCACATCGTTAATCGGGTCATTGCTCACATATTCGCCCAAAGCGTCTTTCAGATCCTTGCCTAATTTAAGGTTGTGAATTAACTTGTAAATCAGTTTGACCTTCGAGTAGATGTATTTTTCCAAAAGGTAATAGAACACAATAAAGCTGGTAACAAAGGAGATCCCAAAAGCGACCATCATGTAATACCAGCTATGTTGGAAATAGTAATTGACCAAACCAATGGATAACGCTACAGCGAGCGCTGTAATGGTTACTAATACACTTAACTTCATATAGCAATTTACAAGATTATTTGATATTGGCCTAAGTAAAGCAAATTAATTAGCTAACAGAATAATTGTTAAGTACTTAATTGTGAAATGTTGTTTACTTTTATGTAAATTGAGGCATGATTTCTTTCCTAACGCGCCTTAATAAACCCTTACAAGAAACACTCAAAAATGTAAGCGATCCTATCCAGAATGCACAGATCACAGTATTTTATTATGTGTTCCTGATGAATCTTGTTAAAATAGGTGTGTTAATTCCAGGTTACATTGCTACACAGGATTTCCTTTTACTGGGTTATTGTGCTTTAGGTGTATGCACCATTTTTGTCATTATCAAGCTTTTGCTGTCAAAACCTGAACACCTGAATAAGCTTATCCACGCGGTCTTAATTATCAAGATTACCATGCTCATTGGAGGAACCATTTTTTATAATGGCGACTTGACCTTGTTAACCATACAAGATATTTTCATGGTGTGTATGTGGAGCTTTTATGCTTTAAAAGGTAAATGGGGTTTTCATTATGCCTGGATAGCTACTATTCCGCTGTTTTATCCCATCATAGTACAAGGGGCTGTTTTTGTTCCTCTTGGAATGTCTGATCTTTCTTCGGTTCCATTTATCATGGTTCTCACCATCAATTTTTTTATCATCTTTTTTGCGCATTATTTCTACAGTAGTTTTCTATATGATACCATTGAAAGTAAAGAGAAACTATACCTGGAGCTCGAAGACATTAACCGAAATCAGACATTGTTTTTTTCCAATATGTCGCATGAGTTGAGAACACCTTTAAATGCAGTCATTGGGATGGCCAACCTGTTGATTGATGACAATGAGAATAAGGAACAAAAAGAGAATCTGGATATCCTGAAATTTTCAGCAGAAAACCTCCTTTCTCTCATTAATGATATTCTCGATTTAAATAAAATAGGTGCCGGACATGTAGAGCTTGAAGCCGTTCCATTTAAGTTGAAGGATTTACTGGAAAATGCCTGTGCAGGATTGAGAATTAAGGCTACAGAAAAAGACCTGTATTGCAGGCTGGTCCTTTCGCCAGTTTTAGCTGAAGTAACCATATTGGGAGACCCCACCCGCCTTTTGCAAATTGTATTTAACCTGGTGGGTAATGCCATTAAGTTTACTAAAACAGGTGGTGTTGAAATCAGTGTCACCAAAGGTCTGGCGGCTGAGGGAAAGGTATTACTCAAATTTAGGATTAAGGATACCGGCATTGGCATGACTCCTGCCCAGCAACTGCATGTGTTTAACCCTTTTACCCAGGCCGGTAGCCATACCACCCGAAATTTTGGGGGTACCGGATTAGGGCTCTCCATCGTTAAGCAGTTACTAACCCTTCATAACAGTGAAATTGAACTGAAGAGTGAGCTTAATGCCGGGGCAGAATTTACCTTTAACCTGGAATACCCATTAGCAGCGGAGGCGCCACAACTGATGACGATGCCCAGATCGGAGAATCCGGATATTGATATTTCAGAATTAAAGATTATGCTTGCTGAGGATAACATGATGAATATCCTGTTTATGCAGAAGTTGTTTAGCCGCTGGGGTATTAACATCGATGTAGCGGCCAATGGTTTGGAGGTAATGAGTTTAATGGCCGAAAATTATTACGACCTGATCCTGATGGATATTCAAATGCCGGAGATGAACGGTTATGAGGCCACCATGAAAATCAGGAACCTGCAGGACCCAGTAAAATCAAGCGTGTATATTATTGCCTTAACAGCCTCTGCTTCCGAAGATGTACATGACAAAGTGCTGGAAGCTGGCATGAATGATACCCTAAGTAAGCCCTTTAAGCCTGCCCAGCTTTACCAAAAGCTTGAGTATGTGCAGGCATTGGAAGCCTAAACTGAATGCATGTCCTTTAGATTATTTAGCAAGATAGACACTGTCGGGTACGGCCTCAAGCCATACTGTAGGTCCATGTTGCCGGCCAGTGATTGCTACCTGCACAAATTTAGTATCAGCGCTTGCACCATGCCAATGGGGCAGGTTAGGAGGGCATTTAACCACATCTCCTTTATTAAGGATTATTTTTGATCGTCCTTTTTCCTGGTAATATCCCACACCTTCTGTAGCTAATATAATTTGACCAGCAGGATGCGAATGCCACTTGCTTCTTGCTCCGGGAGCAAAGGTCACATTTCCAACTGCAGTTTCGTTTAAGCTATCTGCCTCTACAAGAGACTTCACCCAAACTTCACCTATAAAGTTATCATTGGTGTTTTTATCTCCCTGAGGGAAAATAGCAGATGCTGCGGTGTCTGTGGTTTTTTGATCTTCAGTACAGGCCATAAATAATGCGGCTACAGCCAAAAAAAAGTATTTTAATTTCATAGTGCTAATGTTAAATATTGTGCTTTCACAGTGTCCAATGTTACCATAGGTAGCCTGCATTCACTGAACTAGTAACTAATGTTACTTATCCAGACCTTTTTCTTTTAACCAATCTGAAAGCAAATCAGCAATCTGGATGTTATTCAGGTCTGAAAACGGGAAGTGGGTGTTACCATTTATGCCAACCTCAGGCAAGTGAACCACCTTTGCATCCCCTCCATGCTTGTTGACTGTCGCTGCCCAAATTCTCGCCATTTCAAGACCAGATCGCCAGTGATCTTTATTCCACACCGTAGAGGCTTCTTTTGCAATATTATCACCATAGTAGATGATAATAGGGAGCTTGGTTAATTTATTAAAATCAGACAAGGGTATTTCTGAACCTTTAAGTTCTCCAAAAAGACCTGACGATTTTATGGGTTGTGGTAGTTCTCCTTCAGGAAATACAAAGCCGCTATAAGGTTCATAGGCTATAATCGCTTTTACTTTAGGATTTTTAATGGCTGTACTCCATCCGGGACCACCTCCCTGGGAATGTGTTATTAAAATGCCACCATCAAGCTTATCAATCAATTGGGAGATTGCTTTTGAAATAATATCAGCGTCAAATGGCCCTGTGTTGGGCGTCATTTGCCTGTAGAACTGCTCCAGGGCGGCAGTATCTTTAGGGAATTGAACGCCTGGAAAATACTCGGGGTAGTTTCCAATCCTAAATTGGGTAAACCAAAACTGCTCATCGGCCACTGGAGAAATGGATGAGGCCACCATACTTCTACCCGCTTCGCCTCGACGTGGCTGATCGAGCAGGTAAATGCTGTATCCTTTTCTCAGGAAAATGTTCTGAAACCCATCACGTCCATCAGGGGTGCTTTCCCAGGTCTTTTTTGATTGCCCGGCACCGTGTAAAAAGACCATCGGATAACGCTTTGCTGATGCAGGTAATTGGTAAAAAACATAAGCATGATCACCGTGGAAGGTTTGACCTGCAGGCTTTAGGGCATCTTTCAAATCGAACGTTCCTGGTTCTTTTTTTTGTGTTCCTCCGATGGCAAAGCTGCCTTGCGCTTTAATCATTAAAGGTTCGGATGCAGCATGCTGCTTGATCGTGTTACACCCGGAGAGAAATACTGAAATGATGCTTAACGCTATAAAAATCCTACTTTTTCCCATAATAATCTTCATCAGAAACTTTTTCCATCCAAATGGTTTTGCCTTTTTCCGCGGGCGACGTAGCGATGTAGGTTACGCCTTGATCTGGTGTTGCGCCGTGCCAGTGTTCAACCCCTGGTAAACATTTAATTACGTCTCCTTTTTTGATTGTCCTTTTAGGTTTATTCCTTTCCTGGTAGTAGCCTACACCTTCAGTAACGATCAGGATCTGACCGCCAGGATGTACGTGCCAGTTTAAGCGTGCTTCGGGATCAGATATCGCAACCGAGGTGCTGTAAGTAAATACACTATCCGCATGATTGAGCTCCTTAAGCCAAACATTTCCAGTATGGTTAACATTTGGTGATTTTTCTCCTTTTGGAAAAATGGAGGATTCTTCAGCTGCGCTTTTGCACCCTGCTAAAGCCCCTAACATACAAATTGCGACTATTGAAACTTTCATATTTTTTTTATTTTAAGTGATTCCACCCCTATATGCTATTTGCCAATCATTTTTTGGCTTTGCTCTGAGTACCGATGTCCTTTTACTTCAATTTTAGATACAGCTGCTTCTATTTCGATCAAATTTTGCGCTGTTAATTGAATATAGGCAGCGCCGATGTTTTCTTCCAGGCGATTTAGTTTCGTTGTACCCGGGATTGGAACAATATATGGCTTTTGAGCCAGCAACCATGCAAGTGCAATTTGTGCTTGGGTTGCATTTTGCTTATTTGCTATGCTTGCAAGTAAGTCTACCAGCACCTGATTGGCTTTGCGGTTGTCTTTAGAAAACCTTGGTACGGTGTTGCGGAAATCTGTTTTATCGAAACTGGTGTTTTCATCAATTTTTCCTGTCAAAAAACCCTTGCCTAGCGGACTGAAAGGCACAAAGCCGATTCCAAGTTCTTCAAGCACCGGCAAGATTTCTCTTTCAGGTTCGCGCCACCAAAGGGAATATTCACTCTGTAAAGCAGCGAGAGGTTGCACGGCATGTGCCTTTCGTATGGACTGAACGCCTGCTTCTGAAAGACCAAAATGTTTTACTTTACCTTCGGCAATCAAATCCTTAACCGTTCCGGCAACGTCTTCCATTGGTACGCCAGGATCAACGCGGTGTTGATAGAAAAGGTCAATACGATCAGTACGTAACCTTTTAAGTGAAGCTTCAGCTACTGCCCGGATGGTTTCAGGGCGACTGTCAAGTCCTTCGCTTGTTTGAGCGTTCTTAAAGCCAAATTTAGTGGCAATGACCACCTCGTTGCGAAAGGGAGAAAGCGCTTCACCCAGCAACGATTCGTTGGTATAAGGGCCATAAACCTCAGCAGTATCGAAGAAAGTGATGCCATGCTCAAAAGCTGCATGAATAAGTGCTATGGCGGTGGTCTTATCAGTTGCAGGGCCATATCCGAAACTCATTCCCATACATCCCAGTCCAATTGCTGATACTTCCAGTCCGCTTTTACCTAATATTCTCTTTTCCATTTTCTTAACTATAAATATTTACTGATCCAGTTTTCTTTCGCCCAGCCATTTTACCATTGCAGGATCCCACCATTGTTTAATTTCACCGTTTCCATTTCTGATTATTCTAATTTGATTACAAATATCCCCCAAGAATAACCCTGGCGTGGATACATATTCCTGCTTTTACTACCATTTTTACTGATCCTGATTGTGTTATAACTACAACCCCATTGAATTCTTTAAGTTTGTATAGGCGAAGACCTCATGCTATGGAAAAGGAATATAACTTTAAGACAATCAGTGA
>NZ_JAZQNU010000056.1:0-2326 GCF_045627485.1 Pedobacter sp.
CCTGATTTCAAAATATTAGCCGTTAAAGCGCTCAGGTTTAAACGGTGCTGTCTAACGGCATCACTTTCTTCTTTAATAATAGGTGGCACCTCATGGTAAAATTTATTAAACATCTTGGCCACCTCGTAAAGATAGTTAGCCAGCGTTGCCGGAGTGTAACCTTTTGCGGCTGCTGCAATTTCAACAGGGTATTTTGAAAGTAGAATGATCATTTCAAGCTCGGTCGCCGTTAGCTGGAGGTGAGGATCACTATCTACCCCGCTTTTGAAACCTGCTTTGTTCAGTAAAGATTTGATACGGGCATGGGTATATTGTATAAACGGTCCTGTATTTCCCTGGAAATCGATCGATTCTGCCGGGTCAAATAACAGTCGTTTTTTAGGCTCTACTTTTAACAGGAAGTATTTCAAAGCGCCCATCCCGATATTATAGTAGAGTTGTTGTTTCTCTTCTTCCGAGAAGTCGTTTACCTTACCTAACATTTCGGTTTTTTCCCTGGCAGTGGTGATCATTTCCGTGATCAGGTCATCAGCATCTACGACGGTACCTTCTCTGGATTTCATCTTTCCGCTTGGTAAATCTACCATGCCATACGATAAATGGTGTAAACCTTGCGCCCAGGATTTGCCGAGTTTCTTTAATATCAGGAACAGTACCTTAAAATGATAGTCTTGTTCGTTTCCAACCACATAAATTGACTCATCCATTTTGAAATCGTCGTATTTCATCTGGGCAGTACCCAAATCCTGTGTAATGTAAACTGAAGTGCCATCTGCACGTAATACCAGTTTCTCATCCAGGCCTTCTGAGGTAAGGTCGATCCATACCGAACCATCTGGCTTTTTGAAGAAAACACCTTTACTCAAGCCTTCTTCAACGGTATCTTTTCCTAATAAATAGGTGTTGCTTTCGTAATAGTATTTATCGAAGTCCACACCCAGGTTTTTATAGGTAATGTCAAATCCTGCATATACCCACGAATTCATGGTTTTCCAGAGGCTGATCACCTCCGCATCACCTCTTTCCCAGGCCAGTAGCATTTCCTGCGCTTCTTTAATTAAAGGCGCATTCTTTTTAGCCTCTTCTTCTGTCTCACCGGCAAGTTTTAACGCCTCAATTTCTTTTTTGTATTCCTTGTCGAAAATAACATAGTATTTACCAACCAGGTGATCGCCTTTCATACCGGTACTTTCCGGGGTCTCGCCATGACCAAATTTCTGCCAGGCCAGCATAGATTTACAGATGTGTATACCCCTGTCGTTAACCAGGTTCACTTTAATGACTTCATTTCCTGCTGCTTTCAATAATTCTGCTACAGAATATCCCAATAAGTTATTGCGCACATGGCCTAAATGCAGGGGTTTATTGGTGTTTGGCGACGAGTATTCGACCATGACTTTATTTCCGTTCGGCTTAATGGTACCAAACGAAGGATCCAGCAATTCGGTATTTAATAGGTTTAGCCAATAGTATTCTGCAATGCTTAGGTTCAAAAAGCCTTTAATCACATTGAATCCTGTAACCTCCTCCACATGTTCTACCAGGTACTCCCCTAAATCAGTGGCTGTTGCTTCTGGTGATTTCTTGGAGAAACGCACTACCGGAAACACCACAATTGTAATCTGACCTTCAAATTCTGTGCGCGTGTCCTGCAGGTTTACCTGCTCCTCTGGCATATCCTGGTTATACAATTGTTTTACGGCATTAACCGTTGCCGTAATCAGATTTCTTTCAATGTTCATAGTCTATTCGTTTCTTAGCGCATTTGTTGCCTTGACCAAAATCTCGAAAGCATGTTCTGCCATCTTATTTTCGCGGTCTAAAGTGGGGTTTACTTCAGTAATTTCAAAGCAACATACTTTTTTATTCGTTATTATCTTAGAGATCAGCATGCCAGCCTCCCTTTCGGTAAGTCCTTGTGCTACAGGCGTGCCCGTTCCGCGCGATGAGCTTGGATCCAATGAATCTACATCAAACGACACATAAATAAGGTCGCAATGCTCTAAATACATCATCGTTTCGATCACAACCCGCTCCACACCCCGCTTTCTCAAGTCGGCTGTGGTAATATTTTTCACTTTATTTTTCGTTACCAGGCGCTCTTCCGGTCGCTCCATATCACGTGCAGAAATCAATACCAGGTCACGGTAGGTGATCTTTGGTGCAATATCTCCCACGTTTTTAAGCTGAAACCAATAATTAATAGTCTCCTGGTCAAACTTGTTCACTTTTTCATCAAGGTTGTCTTCGTCAAGCGCCATGGCCAGCGGCATGCCATGCATGTTACCCGATGGTGTGGTATAAGGCGAATGCAGGTCAGCATGTG
>NZ_JAZQNU010000057.1:0-7965 GCF_045627485.1 Pedobacter sp.
AAAAAACCAATCGTAACATGAGGCTCCACAGCCCTGATCATTCCAGGCAACAGTAATAGCTGATAATCGTGTACCCACACAGTATCACCTTCCTGCAGCTTTGTGGCTACAACAGAGCGGAACTTTTCATTTACACTTTTATAAGCTTCCCAATATTCCTGTTCGAAATGAGCGTAGGTGACGAGGTAGTGGAATACTGGCCACAGTACTTCGTTGGAGAAACCTTCATAATAAAGATTTATTTCATCTTGTGTTAGGAAGACCGGAACCAGATTGTGTTGTGCTAGTTGTTTGGTAACTTCTGCCTGCCGTTCCAGTGGAACTTCAATCCCGGGCCATCCGATCCAAATGTTGTCGCCCTTTTTGTAAACCGACCCCAATCCTGTTGCTAGTCCACCCTCACTTGGGCTTAGGACATATTTTCCTTTTTTTTCAGTAATTTTTACGGGTAATCGATTTGATACTATAATTGTCTTATTATTCATCATATCTACCATATAAAACTCCCAAAAAACTATTTTGTTTTATTCGGGAAATCACGCAACCCGCAAGTCACTGATAACTAACAAATAAAGCAATTAAAAAATATTGCATTTCGAAATTAAAACTTTAAATTTAGTTAAACATACTGGCGTTCCATTAATTAAATTTAATTGACATGACTTGGAAAAGATTTAGCGGTGAAATCGTTCACACCCCAATACTACAGGAAATAGAACAAGCCATTATCCAGGAAACAGAAAAAGGCTACCATTTAAAAGTTTGCATTGGAACAGATTCACAAGTAAAAGGGGCAACTACAGATTTTGCCACAGTTATCGTATTGCTCAGGGAGCATCATGGTGGATTTATGTATATCCATCAGGAAAAAACCATTCAGCAAATGAGCATAAAAGAAAGGATGCTCGTTGAAGTCCAGAAATCGATCGAGACGGCTTATTCCATCTGTGACTTATTAGACCTTTATGATGTGGACCTGGAAGTCCACGCCGACATCAATACCAATCCGATGTTTAAATCGAATAAGGCATTGAATGAAGCGATGGGTTATATTTTAAGCATGGGTTTTATTTTCAAGGCCAAACCCGAAGCCTTTGCCAGCTCTACCTGTGCAGATAAAATGGTTCATTAAATTTATTCAAAAGAATAAACTGCGGCTAAGGAATATTGTGAGGTCCTGCCTGTTGGGGTGAAGTCAGACTTCTTAAACAGACTATCATCCCTGTCGTCTATTCTAAATTCGGGAATGAAAGTTAACCCGCCGGCCTTAAAATTCCCAGAAAAGGTAACTGACCTGATTCCTTCGCCTTGTACTAAACCTACAGCTTTGGTTTCAAAATATTCTGTCCTTACGCCTAAAGCAAATTTATCTGAAAATGCGTTTTGCAGGTATAAGGCTGCGCCCCTATATCCACCCTGCCCTTCTGCCAGGTGGTAGTCTGCAGCGTTTATAGCCATCTTCACCTTTCCCGATATCTGGTAGGAGGTGGTTACATCCAACAAAGCCCCGTTAGCCACGCCACCGTGGTTTTTACCGGTAAGTACATTGAAATAGGCCGTCCAGCCATCTATGGGCGTAATACCAAGTTGTGCACCAAAATGCGACACCCCATTTAAGTCCTTGTATACATTCCAGTCATCAAACAGACCAGCCATTAAACTAATCCTCGGGGTAATCGCATAAGTACCTTTAATACCTGCATTTTGAAAAGGTCCGGCAGAAAACAGGTATGAGGTGGAGTAGTTGAAATTTCCCGTTGGCGAAATAATTTCATACCCTACAAAAGTCCCCATAAACCCGGCGGTTAAAGCCAATTTTTCTGTCAATGCATAAGTCACATTCAGATTCTGAATAAAAAAGGAATTATCCCCATTTCCTAAAGAGCCATCTCCGCTTACCAAACTCTGGTATTGCCCCCTTGGCCCAAAAGAAACTTCTCCTACAAAAGAAGCTTTACCCGTAGTCTTTTTGATGCCAAAGTCAATCATACCCAATGATATGGAGTTATGATCGTTGTTAAAGCTTGTGGCAATGTTAGGCTGCTTATTAATATCGTATTTATAATAAGTATCAACCGATCCATAAATCAGGAACGATTTGTTGACGCTGTCCTGTGCATAAGCACCAGAACACAGGACCAGGGTCAATACCGAGGATAAAGTTTTGAGTTTCATGTGGAGCGGATTTTAGGATGTGAATTAATAAATCAACTTACCTTAAGATTTGTTGGAACAGAATCTATGTCAATGCCTACGGTGGAGGTGGTTACAACCAGGGTACCTTGCAAGTATTTCTCGTTGTGTTGTGAAGCATCAAGACCTTCTTCTTCCTCCTCCGAGCTTACTCGGATAGGTTGGATCAGATTGATCACTTTGAAAATGGCGAATGACATGACAAAACTGAAAATTATCACGATAGTCGCCCCCTTTAATTGGGTGATGAAGAATTCAGGATTACCATAAAACAAGCCGTCAACACCAGCGGCATTCACCGTTTTAGTGGCAAAAACACCAGTTAACAACATCCCTACGATACCCCCAACACCATGACAAGGAAATACATCAAGCGTATCATCTAAACTTGTTTTTGATTTCCACACTACAACCAGGTTTGAAGTCACTGCAGCAATAGCACCGATAAAAATACTGGCAGGAATAGAAACGAAGCCTGCACCAGGCGTAATGGCTACCAGTCCGACAACAGCACCGATACAAAAGCCTAATACCGATGGCTTTTTGCCACGCAACACGTCAAAAAACATCCACGATAAACCTGCTGCTCCCGCAGCAATATTAGTGGTTGCAAAAGCTGATACCGCTAAACTGTTGGCACCTAAAGCCGATCCTCCGTTAAAGCCAAACCATCCAAACCATAGTAAACCTGTACCGATTAATACATAAGGGATATTTGCTGGCGGAATTTCCTGATGCTCCTGGTGCACTTTTCTTCTTTTAAGAACCAACGCTCCGGCTAACGCAGCCATACCTGCAGAAATATGAACTACTGTACCACCAGCAAAATCTAGCACGCCCATTTTAAACAATACGCCATCGGGATGCCATGTCCAATGCGCCAGTGGCGAATAAACGAATATCGCAAACATGACGATGAACAAAATGTAAGACGTAAAACGAATCCTTTCCGCAACTGCGCCAACCACTAAGCCAGGAGTGATAATAGCAAACATCAATTGAAAAAGCGCGAAAAGCGTAATTGGAATAGTGGGTGCTAAACTCCATGGCGCTCCGGAATTCACGTTCTGAAAAAAAGCGAAAGTGGACGGACTTCCTATAAGGCCGTTAATACTTTCACCAAAAGCCAGACTAAACCCAACCACTACCCACAAAACGGTGATTACCCCTGCAGCAACCACACTTTTAATCATTGTTGACAGCACATTTTTCCTATGGACCATACCGCCATAAAAAAAAGCGAGCCCTGGGGTCATTAAAAACACCAGGGCCGTCGCTACTAGTAAAAAAGCAACATCTGCAGCATTGTAAGTACCCAGATCGAAGTTGGGTTTTAGGGGGATAAATAGCGCAAACACTGCTACTGTTAGCAATATTACAAATGGCGCACTCTGTTTTAATGATAATTTCATCTTTTTAAATCTATTTTTTAGCGTTTTGATTTATTTTTTGAACGTTTTAATAAATTTAAGAATAAAAAATATTCAAACACAAATTTATTTTTAAACAAAATCAAAAATCATAGATTTATTTTAGACTTTAAGCGATTATTACATGTAAACATAACAAAAACATTAAAATATATTCATTATTTACAGAAATAATAGGCATTTAAATACAAAACACCCCAATTTACCGAGTTACAGAATTTATGTACCTTTAAGAATGAAAGCATACCACCTCAAATTCAGTCAGAATATTCCCGTTTCCTTGGCAGAAGCCTGGCATTTTTTCTCTTCTCCCCTGAATTTGGCTAAAATAACACCGCCGGAGATGGCATTTACAGTGACTTCAGCCATAACTGAAGATCAAAAGATGTATCCGGGAATGATTATTACTTATAAAGTATCCCCTATTTCGGGAATTAAATTGAACTGGATGACAGAAATCACCCAGGTTGCCGAGCAGCAATATTTTATTGACGAACAACGCTTTGGACCGTACAAGTTCTGGCATCACCAGCACCATTTCAAAGCCATTAACGGAGGCGTGCAAATGAACGACATCCTTACCTACGGACTACCCTTTGGCTTATTAGGCCAGGCAGCCAACAACTTGTTTGTCGCCAGCAAACTGCAGCAGATCTTTAGCTACAGAACCAAAAAGGTGAATGAGATTTTTGGAAAATATGAGATTTAAACCGCCTGGTATGCAGAACCCTGCACCACACCCCTGCGTTCAATTTCCTTATCAATATAAGTTTGGATAGCAGATTTATTTAACCCCCAATTTGGAGCAATCAATAAATCCCAGTCAGAGATTCCAAACAAACGTTGAATAACAATATCAGGACGCAATAACGGAATCAGTTTGCACAGTAAATTCGTGTATTCTTCCAGGGAAAACAGTTTAAAGGGCTCTTTTTTGTATTTAACGCCCATGATAGACCCTTCAACGATATGAAGGTGGTGGAATTTAACAAACTTGATTTGTGGAAACCGATTGATTTCATGAATATAGCCCATCATCATCTCTTCCGTTTCCCAAGGGAAACCGAAAATGGTGTGCACACACAAATCCAGGTTTGAATTTTCGAGCAATTTTACCGCTTCTACAAATTCCCCATGACTGCAGCCACGGTTAATTTTTTCCAGGGTTTCATCATAAATAGACTCCATTCCCATTTCCAGATCCACATCGTAACGATCAGTATAACTCTCTAACAGGGCCACTTTTTCCGCATCAATACAATCCGGACGTGTACCTACAGAAAAACCTACCACATCTTCAGGGTGTACAGAAAGTGCTTCATCGTACATCATTTTTAAATAGTGTACCGGTGCATAGGTATTGGTGTTGGGCTGGAAATAAACAATAAACTTATCCGCTTTGTAAAAGCTTTTCCCACGAACCATCCCCTGTTCAAGCTGCTCCTTAATATCAGGAAGTTTTCTTGATAACTCTGGGGTGAAAGAATCCACATTACAATAGGTACAACCGCCATAACCTTTACTTCCGTCACGGTTAGGACAGGTAAACCCGCCGTCAACGATAACTTTAAACACACGCTGACCTGCATACTTTTGCTTTAAGTGTGTGCCGTAATTATTATAACCTTTTATACCTAAATCTAATGGAGTTCCCAATTGCTGTTTTTTTGGCAAAATTACATAAAAAATAGCTAGCTTTTTACCTATCCTACCTGGCAACGTAATTAAAGCGACAATATGACTTTTGTTAAATGCTTCATATATCAGCTTTTCAAAAGAAAAAATTGTATTTTCACCCATTAACCTAGACAAGAAGTACACGGATGAAAAAATTAGATAGAAGAAAATTTATTGGCGCTACCGCAATGCTTTCCGTAGGCACCATGGCTGCATCGGCCATGTCAACCCCTACCACCATGAAAAAAAACTACCCGATTGTGCACCATGTGTTCTTTTGGATGAAGAACCCTGATTCTAAAGCCGACCGCGATCAATTAATAGCAGGTTTAAAAACGCTATCAAAAATTAAAGAAATTAAAGGTCTGCACATAGGTGTAGTAGCAGATACAGAGAAACGCGACGTGGTTGACCAAAGCTGGGGCGTTTCGGAATTGATGTTTTTTGATGACCTCGCCGGTCAGAAAAGCTACCAGGACCACCCGATTCACCAGGAGTTTATCAAAAACTGCAGCCACCTTTGGGATAAAGTAGTGGTTTATGACATTGAAGAAGCCTAAACAAAAAAAGCGTGTAGATATAATCCACACGCTTTTTTTTTATAATCGCCTATTGCTTTTCCGGAATAGCCTTTAATACCTCCAGCAGGTACGACCAGAATTTCTCTACCGAAGAAACCTGTACCCTTTCATCAGGGGAGTGTGCCCCGCGAATCGTTGGTCCAAAGGAAATCATATCCATACCTGGTAAATGTCCTCCTAAAATACCGCATTCTAATCCTGCATGGCAAGCCTCCACCTTTGGTGCTTTACCAAAACGATCGGTATACAAGGCCGCCATCAGGCGAAGAATGGCAGAATCAGGATTTGGCTTCCAACCCGGGTAATCGCCGCTAAGCGCCACTTCACAGCCTATGTTTTCGAAACCTGCGCCTACCGCCTGGGCAACATCTTCTTTCGTACTTTCCACGCTGCTTCGCTGTAAAGACTGGGAAACAAAATGACCGTCTTTGATAATCACCCTGGCGAGGTTTGATGAGGCTTCAACAAGACCTTCAATATCCGGACTCATCCGGTAAACCCCGTTTGGCATCGCATAAATTGCATTCACAATCTTCACAAAATCAGCGTCCTCCATTACCGTCTCCGGTAAAGGACATTCCGACAATAGAAACTGTAACCCCGGTTCTACGGTTTGATTTTCTTCTTTTAAAACCGTGGTATAAATGCCGAAGAAAGCCTGAAAAAGCAATTTTTGTTCTTCAGGAACCACCACTACCGCAGTAGATTCCCTGGGTATCGCATTCCTCAAACTTCCGCCATCCACACGGTTTATTTTTATGTCCACCGATTTTCTTGCCGCGTACAATAAACGGTTCATCAGTTTATTTGCATTGCCGCGTCCTTTGTGGATATCCATGCCGGAGTGCCCACCTGTTAAACCTTTGAGTTTAACTTCAAAAGCCACATGCGCGCCGGTTAGCGCAACTTCATTATATTTATAACTGGTATTGGTGTCAATGCCACCCGCACAGCCAATGGTTAATTCATCATCTTCTTCCGTATCAAGATTCAACAGAATTTTCCCTGTAATATGAACAGGATCCAATTGTTTTGCACCGGTCATACCGGTTTCTTCATCTATAGTAAATAGCGCCTCTAAAGCAGGGTGTTCGATATCGGTAGCTTCAAGAAGCGCCATGATCGTTGCTACCCCAATGCCGTTATCGGCACCTAAAGTAGTTCCTCTCGCTTTTACCCAATCGCCATCCACGTACATGTCAATGCCCTGGGTCTCGAAATCAAAATCCGTATCCCCATTCTTCTGATGCACCATGTCAAGATGCGATTGCAACACTACAGTCTGCCGGTTTTCCATGCCCGCAGTTGCAGGCTTTTTGATCACCACATTTCCTGCAGCATCCTGGAAAGTTTCCAGTCCCAGGCCCTCCCCAAACGACCACATAAAATCAATTACTTGTTTCTCTTTTTTTGATGCACGAGGTACAGCATTCAACCGTGCAAAGTTTTGCCACAAGGCACGAGGCGATAAGTCACTGACTTTCATTCTGGTATATTTTTAGTATTTGTATAAAATAAGTACGAAGTGAAAGTAAGCATTATTTATTTACCTTTGAGACGCTTTTGGTTCCTTCCCTGTGCAAACAGATAAGGATTAAAAGGGAATCTGGTGTAATTCCAGAACTGTCCCGCAGCTGTAAGCTCCATTAACTAAGGTATCATCTTTAGGTCACTGTTCAATTGAATGGGAAGGCCATACCAAGGGGAGTAAGTCAGAATACCTGCCATCGCATTATATAATTCATAGCTTTCGGGGATTGAAGCTGGAATGAAGATGCCGATGGTGTTTCCATTTATCCGTATTCCTATGCCTTAAGCTGTGCAAATGCGCAATTATGAAACAGCTTATTGTTACGGTCCTTCTTCTTTTTACCTGTGCCGCATCTTTTGCACAAACAGATAGCACCAAACACTTAAAAGAAGTGCAGGTTATTGCTGTTCCGGCACCTCCCGTTCAATCCCTGCTTCCTTCACAACGTATTCAAGCCAGTGACTTTAAACGTAATGGCGCTTATAATGTAGCCGATGCCATTAGAAATTTCTCTGGGGTAAACATCAAAGATTACGGCGGTATTGGCGGACTA
>NZ_JAZQNU010000058.1:0-32196 GCF_045627485.1 Pedobacter sp.
TAGTGAAATCTATCAATACCTTAAAAAATCAAATTAAAAAAGAAAGCCACAACAATATTTATTGTTTCTTTGTATTAATATTGTATTTATACCTAGCTAATAATCGATAAATGAATTTCACCAACTTTGGTAAGTATATCCTACTCCTGAAAGCCGTATTTAGGAGGCCGGAAAAAATGAGTATCTATATAAAAGCTATTTTCAAGCAGATGGACTTCATCGGCGTAGGTTCTTTAGGGCTGGTAGCCATCATTTCTACTTTCATTGGTGCCGTAATGACTTTACAGATTGCTTTCCAATTAGTTAGCGATTTCATTCCGCGAACAACTATTGGTTCAGTAAACAGGGACTCCACCATTTTGGAATTAAGTCCCACGATTACAGCCATTGTTCTGGCAGGAAAGATCGGTTCCGCAATTTCATCTGAAATCGGAACCATGCGCGTAACCGAGCAAATCGATGCCCTTGAAATCATGGGTATCAATTCACCGGGGTACCTGATCTTACCAAAAATTATAGCAGGCATTACCATGGTACCATTATTGGTAATTATTTCTATGTTTTTAAGCATTTCTGGTGGTTTCCTTGGAGGTACTTTATCAGGAGCGGTTAGTGCGGCAGATTATATCTTAGGTATTACCACAGATTTTAATCCTTATACCATTGTAGTATCTTTAACCAAAGCCTTTGTTTTTGGTTTTATTATTACTTCAGTTCCGGCTTATGAAGGATTCTATGTAAAAGGAGGTGCTCTGGAAGTTGCACAGGCCAGTACGCGGGCAGTTGTGGTAAGCTGTATTTCTATTTTAGCCTGTGATTATATTGTAACTCAATTATTGCTATGATCGAAGTTAAAGACATCAATAAATCTTTCGGCGACAACCACGTATTACAAGGCATATCCGGCAGGTTCGAATCTGGTATCACCAACCTGATTATTGGGGGTTCCGGATCTGGTAAAACGACCCTGCTGAAATGTATGATTGGTTTACACCATCCTGAAAAAGGTTCAGTAGAATACGATGGCAGAGATATCACGAAGATGAACTTTGAAGAACGTATTGAAATCCGTAAGGAAATTGGTATGCTTTTCCAGGGATCTGCTTTATTTGATTCCATGACAGTAGAGGAAAACATCATGTTCCCTTTAAATATGTTTACGGAACAAAGTGCCCATGAAAAACTTGACCGCGTAAACTTTTGCCTGGAGCGGGTAAACCTGGAAGGAAAGAATAAACTATCTCCTGCAGAGCTATCGGGAGGGATGAAAAAACGTGTGGGTATTGCCCGTGCCATTGCCATGAACCCTAAATACCTGTTTGTGGATGAACCTAACTCTGGTCTGGACCCTAAAACATCGATTGTAATTGATGAGCTCATCAAGGAATTAACTGAAGAATACAACACCACTACCGTTGTGGTTACCCATGATATGAACTCTGTAATGGGTATAGGCGACTACATCATGTTTCTTCACGAAGGAAAGAAATTCTGGGAAGGTTCAAAAGATGAAATTGCGCATACAGATATTCAAGAATTAAATGACTTCGTTTTTGCTAGCAGGTTTATGAAAGCTGCTAAGGAAAAATTTTAAACACATATTGACAAATACATTTTATGATAAGCCTGTTAACACCCACACATTGGAAAGATTACGAGTTGATTGATTGTGGTGATTTTGAAAAGCTAGAACGTTTCGGTAACCTGATTTTATGCAGACCTGAACCACAGGCGGTTTGGAAAAAGACGCTCTCAGAACAAATCTGGAAAAAACAAACCCATATTAAGTTTAAAGGCCGTACGGCAACTACCGGTGAATGGGTAAAGAACAACAACCATTTCCCCGAGCGATGGAATGTGGAATATACAAATGATGATGTTTCTATAAAACTTCGTTTAGGTCTAACCTCTTTTAAACATGTAGGTGTATTTCCTGAACAGGCGGTAAACTGGGATTACATCTCCTCTTGCGTTAAGAAATTTAAAGCTCCGGTACCAAAAGTGCTTAACCTTTTTGCCTACACCGGGGCTGCTTCATTGATTGCGAAAGCTGCAGGTGCCGATACTACACACGTAGATTCCATTAAACAGGTTGTAAACTGGGCTAATGAGAACCAGGAACTTTCACAATTAAAAGATGTACGCTGGGTAGTTGAAGATGCATTGAAGTTTGTAAAAAGAGAACTCAAAAGAGGTAAAAAATATAACGGGATTATTTTAGATCCACCGGCTTTCGGTCATGGACCGAATGGCGAAAAATGGAAACTAGAAGACCATATTCAGGAAATGATGCAGGACGTGGTACAATTGTTAGATGAAGAGGAGCATTTCCTGATTCTAAATACCTACTCGTTGGGCTTTTCTTCCGTTATTGTAGAAAACCTGATTAAAACATCCTTTCCACAGGTAGAGAACCTGGAAACAGGCGAACTTTACCTTCAGGCTACATCAGGCATTAAATTGCCATTAGGCGTATTTGGTAAATTCAATAAATTCAAATAACATCATTAATATAAACAAAAAGAGCTGCCTGTGTTAAACAAGCAGCTCTTTTTGTTTTAAAACACCTGGGTAAGGTTGTCTGTTTTTAAGGCCTGTCGGCTTTTGCCGTACCCCAGGTTTTACTCGGTTTATCACCCATATCAAAGACCAGTTCGCCCCCTTGAGTAAGTTCCTGGTAAGTAATATAAGCACGGCTGTGCTTTTTACCGTTAAAGGTAATACCCTGGATATAGATGTTTTTATCGCTGTTGTTGTTGGCAACAATGCGTAAGGACTTCCCCGCAGCCAGCTTTAGCGTAACTTCGTCAAACAGCGGGCTACCAAAAACATAAACCCCGTTTGCCGGATTTACCTGGTAAATACCCATGGATGATAAAATATACCAGGCCGACATCTGTCCAACGTCCTCATTGCCAATAATACCATCCGGCTTGTCGGTGTAGAAGTTATCCATAATGAAACGTACCTTTTCTGCCGTTTTCCATGGCTGACCCGCAAAAGCATACAGGTAAGTGATGTGGTGGCTCGGCTCATTTCCATGGGCATACTGACCAATCAAACCAGAAATGTCATTAGAAGCCTCATCTCCCATATCTCCCTCTGCAATAAATAAGGAGTCTAGTTTTTTGAGAAATGGCTTCTCTCCCCCTTGTAAAGCAATTAACCCTTTCACATCATGTGGCACCAGCCAGGAATATTGCCAGCTGTTACCTTCAGAGTAATCGTCTTTTTCATGTCGTGCTACAAAAGGACTGAACGGTGTACGCCACTCTTTCTCCCCTACCCTTCCGCGCATAAACTTTGTGCTATTATCAAAGTAATTTTTGTAATAACCGGCACGTTTGGTAAAGTAAGCGGCATCTTCCTTTTTATTAAGGCGTTTGGCCATCTCCGCGATACCCCAATCAGCAAGGCTGTATTCCAATCCCATGGCTACAGATTCGACACGACTGTCGGCAGGAATGAAGCCAAGTTCCTTTACATGTTTCAAACCTCTTTCATCCTGCATGGCGGTTGTTTTTAAAGCTTCAAAAGCCAGGTTGGCATCAAAGCCCTTAAAGCCTTTTAAATAAGCATCAGCTACCACGGGCACCCCACTGTACCCAGGCATGGTATTGGTTTCATTACCCATGAGGTGCCAAACTGGTAGTTTGCCTTGCTGTTGATAAATGGCCAGCATGGAATTGATAATATCAACCACTTTTTCTGGCTGAATAAGGGTAAACAAAGGGTTTAATGCCCGGTAAGTATCCCATAAAGAAAGCGTAGTCAGGTTGGTGAAACCTGGATTTTTGTACACTTTTTTATCTGTGCCCAAGTAATCGCCGTTATGGTCATTATAGATTGAAGGTGCAATTAACGTATGGTATAAGGCCGTGTAAAATATTGTCTTTTTCTTATTGTCGTTAGTTTTGATAGCCACCTTTTGCAGCTCCTTATTCCAGGCCTCGTCTGCGGCAGCTGCCACCCGGTTAAAGTTCCAGCCTGGAATTTCTGCTTTGATGTTCATCATGGCGTTTTCCACACTAATTGGTGAGATTCCCACTTTTACCATCACTTTTTCTCCAGCAGTGGTTTGAAAATTAATGACGCCTTTTACTTTTTTGCCTGTTAATTCTATTCCTGGCTTTAAGGTAAGACTGTCGTAAACTACAAAATCCTTAATCGGACGAGAGAAGACTGCGGTAAAATAGATGCGCTGGTCTTTAGCCCAGCCACTGGAGTAGCGATAACCCACTACGGTACTATCGTTCAGCTTTTTAATCGAGGTTTCTGCAGGCCTGTCCCAACCGATCCCTTCTTTCAAATCTATAATGATATGCGCCTGATCGCTTTTTGGAAAGGTATATTCATGCATCCCTACACGCTCAGAAGCCGTAAGTTTAACATTAATCTGGTAACGTTTTAAGTTTACAGCGTAAAAGCCCGGACGGACGGTTTCTTCCTGGTGACTAAACAAGGAAACATAACCACTTTGCATATCTTTAACATTCCCCTTCGTTACTTTAAGCGGTCCGGTGGTGGGCATAAACGAAATATCACCTAAATCACCTATACCTGTTCCACTCAAATGTGTATGCTGAAACCCAACGATGGTGGAGTCGGAAATATGGTAACCAGACGACCAGTCCCAACCTTCGGAAAGATTGGTGGGGCCTAATTGAACGGCACCAAAAGGCACATTTGCGCCTACAAATACATGCCCGTGAAAGCCAGTTCCAATCAAAGGGTCAACATATTTCGTCAGTTTCTCCTGGGCGTTAACCAACGCTGTGGTGACTAACATTCCACTGAAAAGCAATATTAAGGACTTCTTAACTATGTTATAACTCATCTTATCTTCTTAGTATTTTATTTATCTTTTTAAATGCCATTATGTTTTTCTGGAGGAAGCACTTTTCAGCGCCGCTAGATTTGCATCTGTTACATCTCCAAACAAGGATACCCCGGCAGCACCATTAACCAATGCATTGGTAATCCCCTGTCCAAGCTCTTCGTTATTTTTGAAATCAGGTAAATACAAGCCGGCATATAAAGGGAATTTCCCATGCAGTGCCCTTACCCCTTCTGCCACAGCAGTACCGATCCATCCCACATTTTCCTTGTAAAAGCCGTGGTAGATCATGGGGCACACACCATCCACTTTCCAGTTTACCCAGTCCTGCTTAACATTCCGGTGGGCAATATCAGGTGTTGGAAAAACTGCCGCTGTAATTGGCTTATTATACTTTGCAGCGAGGTTGGTTAACCGCTGTACCACCTCATTTACCTGCTGGTACCTAAAGAAACGCCAGGACGGACTTGCCTCCGGGTATTCGATTTCCGATAAAGTGGTACCGCTTGTCTTTTTATATTTCTCCTGGCAGACTTCGCAATAACAGAAGTCGAATTCAGGGGCCTCGCTGGTTTGTACCAGTTTATAATCTTGCCAAAGGTTAACAGGCAAAATCACATCACTAAACCTCACATAATCCAGGTGAATGCCATCAACATAGTCCTTCTTTAAGGCTGTTTCATAAACAGTTTCTAAATATTGACGCACTTCTTCTCTGGATGGACATAGCCAGCGGTAGTAGTTAACGTATGGCGGTTGATCAGCACAGGATTCACCCTTTCTATTTTTTGCATACCATTCCGGATGTTCGGCCAACAGGGATTTTTCCCCTCGGTTCATCGTCCAGATCCAATGATGCGCCTCCAGCTTTTGTGCTTTTGCCGCACGGAAATGCAACTCACTATCGTGTTCAAAAAATATACCGCGGATACCTGCCTCATAATACTTTCGGTACCGCAGCGCCAGCTCTTCCGGTGTATCTTTAAGATTGGGGTTAGTCCACACCCAATGTTTATATTTCTGTTGTGGTGCAACAGTTAATATTTCGGCCTTCGTGGCTAACGGAAGTACGGCTGCCGACAAACCCGCCAGCATACTTCCTTTTAAAAACTTCCTGCGATGATATTTATCCATGGTATTTAATGAATTAATCCTTCCTGATTGAGCCTGATCACCTTTCCACCAGCCATAGAAATACTGGTGGTAAACTGGTTTGAATTGGCTTCCAATAGTAATTGATTTAACTTCCCTTCAATGTTCTGCTGCGCAGTTATGTCCAATGCTTTAAGGGTGGGCGCATACCTGCCTGTTTTTTTTCGGTATTGTTGCTGTCGCTCATAAACAAGCCATAAGTATTGCTTCTGCAATTCCTGGTAGGGAAGTTTGAATGTTGTATTTTCCTTTTTGGTGAACAGCAGGTATCCCCAGCGTTCCGGGCAATGCATATTAATCAACCCCTGGGGCGACCATACCCAGTTGTGCTCTGGCAAGTCTTTCCCTTGTTTGTCTTTACGTTTAACATATTGTCCCTTTTGGATGTCAGTATTCCATTGCACCCTCGAAAAGTTGATTCGCCAGAGGCTGCCCTCAACAGGCGGCCGAAAAGGATGACCAATGTACAAGGCCTTCAAGGGGATGGCCATCTCGATCGTCCAGCTTCGGTCTATATCATCGGCCTGGTTAAGGGTGCCATCGATGCTAATGGCAGATTGTAAACCTTTAATATTCCAGCTAATCAATGCGTCGCCACCTGCACGATAAGGTTTAGCCATAAAAAGATCGAAGACTTTATTTAAAGCATTTATCTCCAATTCAAAATAGTTATGCCCCTTTCCATGTGGATCGATGAAAACCTCAAAGTCGTTATCTTTAAATATAATATCATCGTGGTTTAACTGTTTTGCCCAGATATGCGGCTCTTCCAAACGGGCAGCAATATATAAGTGCGTATTGCTCCACAACATTTTTACCTGTGTTTTATAATCAGGCAATGGCTTTCTGGCCCCTTCAATATCAACAAAGGTAGCTGTCCATAAGGCTTTCTGCCATGCTTCTTCAGTTAGATTTCCATCTATTTTAATGTTCTCTGAGGTATGCTGGATAACATAATGCAAAGGCGTAGGAAATAGCGGTCCTTCTTGCGCCAAAAGTAAGGGCGTAGAAAATCCTATTGCAGGCATAAAGAATAAAGCTATAGAAAAAAATTGCTTGTAAAAGGTCATAGTGTGGCAACCGTCTGGTAAAATAAATCTAATAGGTAACTTTAAAACAAGCTGCTGATGTCAAGACGCTTTTACTAAGGCCTTGTGGTATCATAACGCGGATACCATCACCCTCCTTTTTCCAGTTTAGCTTTTGCGAACTTCCCAGTAAACGCACCTGTTTAACTAACTTAATATTACCTAATGGGATGTCTACAGATGACGGCCATTGGAGTGTTTCATCTTCGCCAGATAGAAAGGCATAAATCACGGGTTTATCCTTATTTTTAGTCAGATAGACATTGCCTTTGGAGTAAGGTGCAACAGATACGGAGTTGTAGATCCCCTCCCCGTTAATTTTCATCCAATCACCAACCCCATTTAACCTTTCATAAACCGCAGGATCCCAGTCACCGTCTGGTCCCGGACCAATATTCATCAGTAGGTTACCCCCACGCGATACCACCTTGATAAGTAACGATATGATTTCTGCAGAAGATTTATATTTGTCGTCAGGAACATAACTCCAGGAGTTTCCCATCGTCATGCAGGTTTCCCATGGATTACTTAATGGTTGGTCTGGAACTTCCTGTTCTGGGGTGGTGTAATTTTCAAAAGGGCCGGTCACCGTGCGGTCTACCATGATCAGTCCGGGTTGATGTTTTCTCCCCATTGCTGCAATTTTGCCCATGTCAATATCCTGTTCGAATTTAATACCGCGCTGCCAGTCGATAGCAGTATCTATGGTATTTCTCGGGCGGACCCAACCGCCATCTAACCATAAAATATCAACCTTACCGTAACCGGTCATCAGTTCTTCAATCTGGTTAAAGGTGAAATCTTTGAATTTATTCCAGCGTTCAGGGTACTTAGCAGGATCGTAATTAACGTTGCGGTCTTTTGGCGGGAAGTACGGCCACCAATAATCGGTATTGTGCCAATCGGCTTTCGAAAAATAAGCACCAACCATAAAATCTTCTTTTTGAAAAGCATTGAAAATTTCCTTTGTAATGTTGGCCCTTGGGTTTGATGAAAAAGGCGTCTTTCCATCAGTGATTTTATAATCCGTTTGCTTGGTATCAAACATGGAAAAACCGTCGTGGTGTTTGGTTGTAAAAACCATGTACTTCATGCCTGCGTTTTTTGCAGCAGCCACCCATTTCTCGGGATTAAATTTTACAGGATTAAAGGTTGTCTGCAGGTTCTCGTAGGCTTTTTTATAACCTTCATAAGTTTCTGAATGGGGGCCCCTACGTTCTGTCCACCCTTCATCTTCCGGACAAATGCTCCAACTTTCTACCACACCCCATTGGCTATATGGACCCCAATGCATAAACAGTCCGAATTTTAAATCCTGCCATTCCGCTATTTTCTGTTTTACTGCGGGATCGGTGGGCGCCTGGTAGGAAGCAGACATGTGATGTTGCTGTGCATGCAGTCTTGTTAAACCAAGCGAATAAGCAAAAATGGTGATAAGGTAAATAGTTGGTTTTAATTTCATCTGGTTAGGTTTAAGTTTAGGTTCTATAGGCTCAGGTCCATGATGCTGTTCATTTTCTTGTCTAGTTTTTTACCGAAGTTTTCTACCATTAAAGCAGCACCGCCAATCAGCTGTGCCTTTGAGTTAAGATCTGACACGAAAAATTCGGTTAATTTGGTTAATCTTGGGATGCAATGCTCATTCATGGCTTGTTGAATAGGGGCCATCCAAAGGTTGCCAACGGTACTTCCTTTGCCACTGAGGACTACGGCGCCTGGGTTCATCAAGTGAATTAAGATAGCCAAACCCTGACCAACATGGTACGCAGCTTCAGAAATCAGCTTTACTGCAAACAAATCACCTTTATCTGCCTCCCTAAGTATATCATCAGCTTTTATTTCATGATAATTTGATAGACTGCTTACTTGCCCATCGGCAATGCCTTTTTTGGCATTTGCAGTAATGGCAATTAAGGAAGCTTCTGTTTCCAGGCAGCCTCGTTTGCCGCATGTGCACAGTTTGCCATTTTGGAAAAGCGGAATATGGCTGAATTCGCCGGCAAAGCCATTATTTCCCCTAAAGATGGTGTCGTCTACGATCATGCCAAGGCCAATACCCCAGCCCAGGTTTAATACCATTACATTCTTCTCATGAGTGGCAACGCCAAACTTTTGTTCACCAAGCGCTATGGCAGTAGAATTGTTGTCCAGAAATACTGGTAACGATAGGTGTTCCTCCAGGTAATCTACCAGCGTCTGGTCGGGTAACGACAAAAAAGTGTGGTTAATACCATTTTCCGTATCTACAAAACCGGGCATGGTAACCACGATGCCAATGAGATCACTTTTATTAATAGTCATCTCGTTTAGGTAAGCTTTTAAATAGCTTAAAAATGTCTCCGCTTTTAACGTTGAAATATCGAAATCATATTGGCCAATATCAGTAACAAAGTTGTTATTCATGTCAACCACGACTACCTGTGCCGAAAATTGATCCATCGCCACTGACATGATATAGTGTGTATTTGCAATTAACGAATAGTTGATGGGCTTGCGTCCGCCACTTGAGTCGGCGAATCCTTTCTCTTCTACATAACCATCCTTAATTAACTCATTTAACACTTTAATGGTATAAGGAATACTCTTACCAGTTTGTTCTGAAATTTCTGTACTGGTTAAGACTTTATTATAATATAGCCTTTTAAGGGTTTCACTATAACGTACGAGTGGAGCAAGCTTCCTTGATAGCATGATTTAAGATTTGTGTATTACATATATACCGCATTTTTCCCGCCTATCAAAATCTTTTTAATTTTTTTAAAAAGATATAGGTAGTTTAAATAAAATTGCAGTACTTAGATCAAACATTTTAACCAAACACTCCTTAACCAACTATTTATCAATAATAAACCAACTAAACTTAACACCATGAAAAAACTTTATCTAAAAAGTATGGTCATTCTGTTTTTATGCCTCTTAAATACATTGGCATTTGCACAGGACAACATTACGGGAACCGTGCGGGATGCTACGGGTCCGCTACCTAACGCCAGTGTGCGCGTTAAAGGCGCCTCTGCAGGCACACAAACCAACTCTGAAGGGCGCTTTAGTCTTAGTGCTAAACCGACAGACATTTTGGTATTCAGCATGATTGGTTATAACAGCCAGGAAGTGCCTGTTGGAAACCAGCGTACGCTGAACATAACCATGGTTGAAGATGCAAAAAGTCTGGAAGAGGTAGTTGTAACTTCACTGGGTATCAGAAGAGAACAAAAATCTTTGGGATATGCAGTGAGCACCATCACCTCAAAACAACTTACCGAAGCCGGCAATACCAATTTTGCTTCTGCATTATATGGTAAAGCAGCAGGTGTTAAAATCACAACTGCACCAGGTGGGGCAACCAGTGCGGTAAACGTACAAATCAGGGGCATCAACTCTCTGGGTTACAACCAGCAACCACTTTACGTCGTGGATGGGGTAATGGTTAGGAATGATGCGCAATATGGCGCTGCCGGAGCAAATAACAACGATTACTGGGGCGATCAAAGGATACGTGGTAATGGTGTTCTTGACATTAACCCAAGCGATATCGAAAGCTTAACTGTATTAAAAGGAGCCAGTGCAACAGCTTTATACGGATCAGACGCCAACAGTGGTGTAGTGGTGATTACCACCAAAAAAGGTTCAAAAGCAAGAGGCCTAGGCATAGACTTTAACTACACGGGAAGCATAGAGAAAGCTGCGTTTTTACCGGACTTCCAAAATATTTATGGTCCTGGTTACGACCATGCTACCAATCTTGCCAACGGTGCCAATGCTGAAGGCTGGATTGCTGAACCTACATCACCAACTGGCTTCAGGCCATATTTCAGGGCTTACGGAAACTTCGGTCCCAAAATGGAAGGTCAGCAAGTAAAATGGTGGGACGGTTCCATCAGATCTTATTCTCCACAGCCTAATAACTATGCTGATATTTATGAAACCGGCTATAACTCAACTGCCAACGTTGCCATTTCCAACCAAACAGACGCAGTTAACTACAGGTTCTCTGCGACGCGCCTTGATTATCGCGGAACACAACCTGGAAACAATATGCAAAAGAATTCATTTAACCTGAATTCATCCGTTAAGCTACATCAAAATTTAACTACCGATGTGGTGGTAAGTTATGTAAATACGAAAGTCCATAACCGCCCTTACCAATTGGGCCAGGTATTGGGATCTTTTGCTGGTTTCTTCAGCCGTGCCGAAGACATGAACCTGATGAAACAAAAGTTTCAGACCAGTGGTGGTTATAAATATGCAACCTTCGATCAAACAGATCGCCCGGAACCATTCCTTTATAATATTCGCGCCACGAACCTGCTTGATTTTTTCTGGCAACAGTTGAGAAACAGTTATGATGAAACTGAAAACCGCCTGCTTTCCAGTGCAACGGTTAACTGGACTGCTGCGAATCACCTAAGATTCAGGGCAAGAGTTGGTAATGACTTTACCGCTGTAAGAAGTGAAAACAAACAATACAACGAAATGCCTTTAGCGAATAACCCGACCAGTAACAGTACGGGTAATTATGCAACAACACAAGGACAGTATGCCATTCTATATGGAGACGCATTGGTTACTTATGACAACAAGCTAGGTGAAGACTTTGCTTTTTCTGCAAGTGCTGGTTTTCAGGGAAGAACAGAAAAGTACCGCGACGGGCAGTCGAGCACTGCACAAGGCTTGGTTTCAGAAAACTGGTTCAGTTTGTCTAATTCATATGGTGTTGTTACTTCCAGTGAAAACAGAAAGGAATTGTTAAAATATGCTTACCTGGGTATTTTAAACTTCAGCTTCAAAGATTACTTTTTTATTGAAGGTACTGCCAGACAAGAGTATGCATCAACTTTACCTGTAGCCAACAACAGTTATTTCTACCCTTCTGTAAACTCCAGTTTTGTTTTTAGCGAAGCCTTTAAATTACCAGAAGTATTTTCGTTTGGTAAAGTACGTGCATCTTACGGTATCGTAGGAAATGCACCGCCAATGTACGAGTCAAACATTTTTTACACTCAATCATCGCTACAAACCATTAATGGTTCAGTCCCTGCTTTAACAGGCGGTCGTTTTTATGGAAACAACACCCTGACTTCAGAGATGAAACATGAGGCAGAGTTTGGTTTAGAAACCCGCATGTTCAATAGCCGCATAGGTTTCGACATCAGTTATTACAACAACCGCGTTAAAGACCAGATTTTACCATTGCAAACTACCTCTACTGTAGGTGCAACCAGCCAACTGGTAAATGTGGGTGAAATAGGTAGCCACGGTCTAGAGATTGCATTAAATGCCACCCCAATCCTTGGTGACGCTTTCCGCTGGGACACCAGGCTTAATTTCTCAGCCAACCGTTCTAAAGTGCATAGCTTAATGCCAGGTGTAGCAGAATTGCCATTCTTTTATGCTGATCAAAATTCAGTAAAAATTGTAGCCAAAGTTGGCGAACGCCTGGGAAACATTTATGTGAACCCACGTTTACGTGATGCTAATGGAAACCTCGTGATCAGCGATGATGGTTTATATGTAATAGATAAAGCCAACTATGTACTTGCCGGCAACATCATGCCTAAAATGGTTGGTGGTATGTCAAATACCTTAAGCTATAAAGCGCTATCACTTGACTTCACCGTTGACTATAGTTTAGGAGGTAAAATGGTGTCTCCGCCAACAAAATTCATGACTGGTGCGGGTATGTTAACAAACTCTTTGCAATACCGTGATGCTGAGAATGGTGGATTAACCTATACCGATGGAGGTGTCACTTATAACGATGGTGTATTGTTAACTGGTGTAAACCAAAATACAGGTCTGCCAAATGACAAAATTATCTCTGCCGGTGAATACTACATCAACACCTTTAACTGGGGTGAAGATACTTGGTCTGAACAAGGCTCAATTTTCAAAAACGACTTTGTTAAATTGCGTGAAGCGGTGATTAGTTATAGAATACCTAATTCGTTTGCAGGCAAAATAGGTATTAACAATCTTAGAGTTTCATTAGTAGGTAGAAACTTATTTTACCTGTACAGAACAATGAAAAATCTGGATCCTGAGGCACCATTGGGTAACAAATGGTGGTCGCAAGGGGTTGACGTAGGTTCTACAGCAGCTTCCAGAAGTTTCGGTTTCTCTTTAAACGCTAATTTTTAAGTATCAAAAATCAAAAGACATGAAAAAATACATTATCGGAATGGGTCTTTTTGTTTTGGTGGCTGGCTCATTCAGCAGCTGCAAAAAAGAACTCGAAGAAAAATATACAAACCCGGAAAAATCCACCACCGCAAGCATACCAGGTTTTTTTACAGCCATGCTTAATAATGATCGCGTTGCGGCCAAATATTGGAACGTACGTACTTTTTTAAGTATAGGACCAGGTGTTTATGCACAGACTTCTTATTTTTCCAATGGAAATACCGTATATCAGCAGAATGATGGCTACACCCAGCAATATTGGGATGATTTCTATTCACCTGGTGGTAACGGTAGTGGAAGCATGGCACAATACCGCTCTATGGAAGTCGCTTACAATGAAGCCCCTGACGGAGAAAAAGCGACAAAGGAAATATTTATGCATGCTGGCAAAGTGGTTCTGATTGAACAAGCAGCTAAGATGGTAGACCTTTGGGGCGACATCCCTTACACCGAAGCCGGAAGTTTGCCTACCAACAGTACCATTACCCTGCCTAAGTATGACGACCAACAGGCATTATACACTTCATTTATTGCCGATTTAAAAACAGCTGCTACCTATTTTAAAAATGCACAGTCGACAGCTGAGTTTGCAAAATACGATATCCTGTTGAGCGGAAGTGTAGATAAATGGGCACGTTATGCTAATTCCTTACGCCTGCGTTTGTTGATGAGAATTTCAAATGTTGATGAGTCAACTGCAAGAACGGAAGCTTTAGCCATGTTAAACGATCCTGCTAATTTCCCTCTAGTAGACGGTGGAGATGTAGCCGCTTATAACCCAAGGGCCACGGATATTTTATTAAGTCCACTAACCAACAGCGTCTCTACCCTGGTAGACGCTTTCAAAGAAGGCAGCTGGTATGCTACCGACTACATGTTAAACAAAGTAATGTTGCCGGCAAACGATCCAAGGATTCCGGTTATTTACGACAAAGGCAGCAAAACTGTTAATGGTAGATTAGTTCAAAACCCAACTTTCCGGGCTATGCCTTACAACTTTACCACTGCACAGCAGGAATCAAGTTTTGCAGACTATGCACTGGTAGATTCTGCAACCTTTTTGTTGAATGCCTCCCTACCAGGTATTCTGATTACGGCATCAGAAGTAAACTTTCTAAAAGCAGAAGCTCAGGAACGTTGGGGCAGTACAGCAGCAGCTAAAACAGCATACGATCTTGCTTTAAAACAATCGGTGTCCTTTTATTATTACCTGAACAATTTGAATACTTCAGGGATAAAAACAGAAACCTTACCTGCAGCATCAGTGATCCAGGAGTTTGTTGAGTCTCCAAGCGTGGCTTATGCCACAGCAACCAATAAATTGGCCAATATTTACACACAGAAATGGCTGCATTTTGGTATACTTCAAGCTACGGAAGCCTGGTCTGAATACAGGCGAACCAACACTCCTGCCCTGCTGTTTGTAACTACAGGTAAAACATCAGGTTTTGATGTACCACCAAACCGTTTAATCTATCCATCAGGTGAAAAATCCTATAATTCGGCTAACTATGCCGCAGTTCAGGCAAAAGATACCCGAGTGAATAAAATTTTCTGGGACGTAAATTAATTCTTAACCCACAATGATGTAGTGGTGTTCGTAACCCGGACACCACTTTTTTTATTATATTGAACCACATGACGACCTTAAAACCTTACCTGAATTTTTACAAAAAAGGCCTACTGATTGCACTTTTATCCGGTACCCAATTCAGTTTTGCACAACAACTCCCCCTTTATAAACAGGAAAACCAACCGCTGGAAAAACGGGTTCAACACCTGATTTCCCTGCTCACGCTCGAAGAAAAAGCCTCGCTGCTTGGTTACCGCAGCCAGGCGGTGCCACGTTTAGGCATCCCAGCTTATAATTGGTGGAATGAGGGCTTACACGGTGTAGCCCGCGCAGGTCAGGCTACTGTATTTCCACAAGCCATTGGTATGGCAGCTACTTTCAACGACGATATGTTAAAACAGGTAGCCACCGTGATCTCTACTGAAGCCCGTGCGAAATATAACCTGGCCATTGCCAAGAACCAGCGGCTCATGTATATGGGACTTACGTTCTGGTCGCCAAACGTGAACATTTTTAGAGACCCACGTTGGGGCCGTGGGCAAGAGACATATGGCGAAGACCCCTTCTTAACCTCGCGTATGGGGATTGCTTATGTGAAAGGCATGCAGGGCGACAACCCTAACCACCTAAAAGTATCTGCTACTGCAAAACACTTCGTGGCGCATAGTGGACCCGAAGCGACACGTGATGAATTTAATGCCATCGTAGATGAAAAAGATTTACGTGACACCTATTTATATGCGTTTAAAGCACTGGTGGATAATGGTGTTGAATCAGTGATGACTGCCTATAATCGCATCAACGGAGAACCAGCTTCGACAAGCCGGTGTTATTTAACAAATATTCTGTATAAGGAATGGGGATTTAAAGGCCATGTGGTAACCGACTGCGGCGCCCTCGACGACGTTTACACCCACCACAAAGTGCTCCCTACTTCTGTGGAAGTAGCTGCTGCTGCCATTAAAGCAGGTATCAATCTCGACTGCTCAACCATCTTGCAAAGAGACGTGGTGAATGCCGTTGAAATGAAACTCCTGCAAGCTAAAGATGTGGATAAAGCCCTCGCCCCATTACTGCGTACGCAGTTTAAACTCGGATTTTTCGATAAAACATCCAGCAGTCCATATGCCAGTTATAATGCCGATAGCATTAGCAATGCTGCACACACAGCCCTGGCCAGAAAAGTGGCACAGCAAAGCATGGTGCTTTTAAAAAATAAAGACCAGATTTTGCCACTGCAAAAAAGTAAGTATTCCAGCATTACCGTGTTGGGAACTAATGCCGCTTCGCTCGATGTGCTGGCAGGAAGTTACCATGGTGTAAGCAGTAAAATGGTGAATTTCGTAGAAGGCATTACAGCTGCAGTGGGCATGGATACCCGTGTAGAATACGATTTAGGTTCCAGCTACACCGACACCACTCATTTTGGTGGTATTTGGGCAGCAGGAAACAGCGACCTTACTGTTGCCGTTATCGGATTGTCGCCGGTATTGGAGGGTGAGGCTGGCGATGCATTTCTATCACCAACCAAGGGTGATAAACCCGACCTGAACCTTCCAGCAGGAAACATTGCTTTTATGAAAGCCCTACGAAAAGGTAACCCCACCAAACCCATTATCGCAGTGATTACTGCAGGAAGCAACGTCGATGTGGAGACTATTGCACCCTATGCTGATGCAGTGATTCTGGCCTGGTACCCAGGTGAACAGGGTGGAAACGCTTTAGCCGACATACTTTTTGGTGATGTGTCACCTTCAGGAAGACTGCCGCTTACCTTTTACCGCTCGGTAAACGACCTTCCCGATTATAATAGCTACGACATGAAAGGCCGCACTTACCGCTATTACAATGGTCCGGTACAATATCATTTTGGTTTCGGACTTAGTTATACTACTTTTGGTTACCAATGGAAAAATGAACCGGCAAATACCTTCAAAGCCGGCGAAACGATTACTTTTTCGGTAACCGTTAAAAATACCGGTAAGGTCGATGCCGATGAAGTGGTACAGGCTTACGTGCAGTATCCAAACCTGGAAAGAATGCCGCTTAAGGAACTTAAAGCCTTTAAACGACTAAGCCTGAAAAAAGGAGAGGAAAAGGAAATTACGATGCAAATACCGTTGATGGAGCTGCAGAAATGGGATCAAAAAAGTAATAAACAAAAGCTTTACCCTGGCACTTACCAACTGATTATAGGCAAGGATGCTGCTAATTCCTTATTGGAAAAATCATTTATTTTGAAGTAATAAATGTAAGCAAGTGATAGCCGCAAATTACTGTTAGTATGAATTTTACACATTCTCTGACCGATATTCGTATAAGTCAGATGAATGTGTATTTTTGTAAAATATGAAACTACCTCACCTATTAAAAACATACATTACCGGCTTTACAACCATATGCTTTCTGGCCAATTGCAGTTCAGAAGGCACTAAAACAAATGGCGTCTTCAAACAGGCACTTGCCGGTGAAGTCGATACTATCGTTAAAGAAGAAGAAGCTCCAATTGGTACCGTGCGTGAGCCCGTTGATACCGCTGCCTATAATACTGCCGTATTAAAATTAGCCAATGGCGATACCACCGGCAGATGGCCAGTAAAAAAAGACAATTATCCTTACCCTTTAGCTGGTGCCATCCTACCCTTTAAACGCATTGTAGTTTATTATGGAAACCTTCACTCAAAAAAAATGGGTGCCTTGGGTGAATATGCACCAAAAGAAATGTGGAGCCGCTTAAATAAAGAAGTAGCAAATTGGGAAAAAGCAGATCCTTCTACGCCTGTACAAGCGGGGGTACATTATATTGCAGCAGTTGCTAGCGGCACCCCTGGTAAAGACGGTAAATACATCAACCGTATGGGAAATTCTCAGATCGATTCTGTAATGGCTATCGCTAAAATGCATAACGCCATTGTGTTTCTAGATTTACAGGTCGCTTTAAGTAACCTGAAGGACGAATTACCCAGGATAGAAAAATATTTGCAGTTACCTCATGTACACTTAGGTATAGATCCGGAATTCTCAATGAAAACTGGTGCAAGACCAGGTTCTAAAATCGGAACCTTTGATGCGAGTGATATTAACTATACTTCGCAATACCTGGCTGATCTTGTGAACAAGCATAACCTTCCGCCAAAGGTATTTGTTGTACACCGTTTTACCGGTAAAATGGTAACTAACTCAAAAGACATCAAATTACGTCCTGAAGTTCAAATAGTGATGCACATGGATGGATGGGGCCAGCCTGATCTTAAAATTGGCACCTACCGTCACTTTATCCAGCGCGAACCGGTACAGTTTACGGGTTTTAAAATCTTTTATAAAAACGACCTTAAAAAAGCTCCAAACCGCCTAATGACACCAGAGGAGCTTTTGAAACTTAAACCAGCGCCAATTTACATCCAATATCAGTAAGCGATATTAAACGCATAGCTTAACAAGGCTGTCTTTTATATAAAAAGGCGGCCTTGTTTTATATTAACCAATAGTTAATTATTAATTTTGATTTTTTAATATAAAAACCGAATTTGCAGAACATGCAGGATTTCAATCTCTATTTTGAATTAGGCTGGCAGCACATTTTAGACTGGCAGGGTTATGATCATATTCTATTTGTAATGATTTTATGTGGCACCTACAGCATTTCCGAATGGAAAAAGGTGTTAATTTTAGTGACCGCTTTCACTTTAGGGCATAGCGTAACATTGGCCTTAAGTGCCATGAACGTGCTTACCATTGACGCAGGTTTAATTGAATTCCTCATTCCGGTAACCATCCTGATCACGGCTGCTTCCAATATTTTTCAGAAAAGAAAACAAAAGAAAGAAAACACCTTTAAATACATGCTTGCGTTATTTTTCGGCTTAATACATGGGATGGGTTTCTCCAATTACCTAAAAGCTTTATTAGGTAAAAGCACCAATATTGTAGCAGAGTTGTTTGCTTTTAATTTAGGTCTGGAATTCGGGCAGATTTTGATCGTATTAGCAACATTTGGTCTCTCCTTCTTTTTGATTTGGGTGGTTAAGGTAAGAAAAGCGGATTGGGCATTTTTTCTGTCCTCCGCTATTTTCGGAATCTCCTTTATAATGAGTGCAGAACGACTAGCCGGGCTTATTTAAAATAAGCCCAGCTGTTTATCTTCCAGGTCATCTGGATTGGTAATTTCTAATTTCACTTCCTTTTTCTGTTTTACACCCGGTGATTCCTCGGCTGCATCACCTTTTGAAGGTCTTGATGAAACGAAAGGTTTCTTTGTCTTCACTGGTTGTGTAGCCGGGACATCCTCTTTCTCCGCTTCAGCAACTGGCTTTTCCTTTTTCGCCAAAACTTCCAACTCTTCTGCAGGAATTAAGGTGGGTTGACTCGTCGTAAATTTAGGCTTGGTTTTGCGTACTGGAGTGGGTTCCTGAATCTCTTCAGCAGCTTCCAACTTTTCATCTTCCACCTTTGGTTCTGCTAAAACTGGCTCTTCAATGGCTTGTTCAGCTACATCTGCTTCCGATTCTAAACCAGCAGTTTCATCTGAATTTCCGTTCTCTTCCCCTTCTTCTTCAGGTGCTGTATGTGTATCGTCTTCCGGTGCATCAGGAGAAAGCTCAGGCTCCTTATCCTCACTTAAGGCCAAGCTCTTCACCTCATGCTGGCTCAAGCGATTACCATTGGCGCGAATACCTTTCAGGTCAATAAATTCCGAAAGCACAATGTCGACAGTTTCGGGCACCTGCGACTTACCTTTAAGTACCTCTACGGTGAGTTTGGCTGCAGGATTACCGGTTAAATAAATGAATTTGGAACCCGTTTCCTCGCTAATCAAACTAAGCTTTTTGCCAACAGCAATGTTTTCAAAAGTAAACCGCTTTACAAAATAGTTTTTAGCCTTGCCTTCGTAATGAACCACGGCGAATGGTTTTTCAGGATCATATTTCTGGATCAGGATGAGGTCGTCATCGAAGTGGTTGCTCAGCTCAAAAGTACTCAGTTCATACCAGCCATCTTTATGAACCTGCAATATTTTATCATCGCCATCAAATTCACCGAGGTATTTCCCACGACCGTCAACATTTAAGCGGCGCAACAAATCATCGTACCAGATCTTCAATCCAGATAAGGTAGACACCCCCTTGCTTTTTAGGACAATCTTTTTGATTGGATATTTTGATACAATATTACCTTGCGAAGCACGGCCTTTAATGGCAATGTCCGCAAAATTGATATCAAAATTCAGTTTCTTTAATTTGGTATGCGGTTTCAGTTGCACATTCACCACCTCCGCCTCTCCATTTGGATTGGCTGTAAAATATAGTATTTTGGATCCTTTGCTACCTTTGGTCAGGTCGTATTCCTTATCACGGGTTACCCCTACTACCGCAAAACGCTTAATGTAACTGATGCCACTGGCGCCGTCTTTATAAATGACATTATAAATCGTGCGGTCATCGCCCTTTTTAAACACGGCGGTTTGAATGATATCTTTACCTACAAAAGTTTTATCGGCTACCTTCGTGATGATAAATTTTCCATCACCACGGAAAACGATAATCTCATCAAGGTCAGAGCAATCGGTCACAAACTCATCTTTACGTAAGCCGGTACCAATAAATCCATCTTGCCGGTTCATATACAGCTTTACATTGGCCAGGGCCACTTTTGATGCCTCCACCCGGTCAAACAACCTGATCTCGGTTTTACGCTCGCGTCCTTTGCCATACTTCTCTTTGAGTTTCTGAAACCAGGCAATGGCATAATCCGTTAAATGACGCAGGTGGTTTTTTACCACCTTAATTTCATCTTCCAGATTTTTCATTTGCTCATCTGCTTTCTTAACATCAAAGCGGGTGATGCTGCTCATCGGTTTATCGATCAGCTTTTTGAAATCTTCAGGAAGGATTTCCCGGTATAATTGTGATTTGAAAGGTTCAAACAAATGGTACAACACCTGCACAACACCCTCAAAATTTCCAGAAGTTTCGTAACCACTGTCCTTATACATTCCTTCCTGGATAAAAATACGCAGCAAAGAGCTGAAGAATATTTTCTCCTCCAGTTCATTCAAGCGTATTTCCAGTTCTTGTTTTAATAAAGCCTTGGTGTTCTTTGTATTCTGAATCAGGATATCATTGACACTTAAAAACTGTGGTTTATCATCCTTAATGATACAGGTATTAGGCGATATAGACACTTCACAAGAAGTAAAGGCATAAAGGGCGTCAATGGTCACATCAGGTGAAATACCCGGTGCCAGCTGGATGACGATCTCCACATTTTGTGCGGTATTGTCTTCGATCTTTTTGATCTTAATCTTGCCCTTGTCGTTTGCAGACAAAATACTATCGATAACGGAGCCCGTAGTGGTACTGTATGGAATTTCGGTAATGACCAAAGTCTTTTTATCTTTTTCCGTAATCTTAGCTCTCACACGCACTTTACCACCGCGCATTCCTTCATTATAAGCAGAGAAATCGGCCATACCACCGGTAAAGAAATCAGGCAATATATTCGGTCTAACCCCTTTAAGCGCTTCGATGGAAGCATCCAGCAATTCTACGAAGTTGTGTGGCATTACTTTGGTAGCTAAACCAACAGCAATACCCTCGGCACCCTGAGCCAATAACAACGGGAATTTTACAGGTAAGGTTACAGGCTCATTATTACGCCCGTCATAACTTAACTGCCAAACGGTAGTATCACCGTTAAACACAACATCATTAGCAAATTTAGACAAACGCGCTTCGATGTAACGTGCAGCGGCGGCACTATCTCCAGTAATTGGATCTCCCCAGTTACCCTGACAATCGATGAGCAAGTCTTTCTGGCCAATTTGCACCATGGCATCGCCAATCGAAGCATCCCCGTGCGGGTGATATTTCATGGTGTTACCAATTACATTTGCTGCTTTATTGAAACGTCCATCGTCCATTTCTTTAAGCGAGTGCAATATACGGCGTTGCACAGGCTTAAGTCCGTCATTAATATGGGGAACTGCCCGGTCCAGAATTACGTACGAAGCATAATCGAGGAACCAGTTTTCATATAGCCCATTAATTGGGATTATGGTATGCTTATTTTCTTCGTTTACGTTTTCTTGTTCTTCGTCGCTCATCAAAAAGTAATTGTTATTAGGATAAATATAAGTGCTCAAGTGAAAACTCTGGCACGGAAGTAACTAGCTCTTCCCGGTTAGGCAAATATAAGGAAAATACCCCAAAATTAGTCTGACAAACGATCTTCAATAAACACAAAAGGCAGCAAACTTTTAATACCTTTTAATTTCAGTACCTGGCCGTTTAAACAGTAAAAAAGCACTTCTATTTCTTTTTTTTGTCGTTGTTCAAATTCGGCCATGACCTGTAAACAGGCTCCACAAGAAGTAATGGGCTGGGAGATATTGAAATTATTGGTATGTGCCGTGACCGCCATACTCTCTATATCTATCCCCGGAAAGGTGGCACCGATGGTAAAAAGGGCTACGCGCTCTGCACACAGTCCCGATGGATAGGCTACATTTTCCTGGTTACTTCCTAATATGGTGTTTCCATTGGCAAGGCGAATGGCGGTGCCTACTTTAAAATGCGAATAAGGTGAATAAGAGCTTTTCAAAGCTTCTTCGGCTTGCAAGCATAAGCTTCTGTCGCTTTCATGAAGTTCTGACAAACTTTTGTAAGCTTCGTAATTAATAGAAATATTTAACGTATTCATAGCTAAACATACGGATTTCAATTTATATGTTGTAAGAACGGGGGTAAACTATCTAAGTTAACCGGATTGCTGGTTAACCAAGCTACCAACCCGGCAGAACACATCAGTTTAAGCTTAACGTGAAACAGCGCAGGTCAGTATGAAATCCCTGAAGTAAACTATGAAATAGGACGGAACAATTAAAATTCAGCCAAATGTGAAGATATAGCCTTGAACACAACACAACCCAGGTGCGCAAAATTCTTTGTTTAAGCCCATCAAAAACCTGCTCCACAAAATAATAAAACAAAATTGTATTCCTGTGGGTTTTGAAAGCGTCCTACTGGCATGATTTTAGTTAATTTATTGCAATTATAAACCACTCAAACTGCTTCTCTTGAATATATACTTACGCAAAAGCTTAAAGGTTATTTTATGGATTATTTCCATCGTCATTGTCCTGGTGGTGACGCTTGCGCTGTCATTAAATATTCCAGCAGTTCAGAATTTCGTTAAAAATAAAGCAATAAATTACCTTAAAGACAAAACTAAAACAGAAGTGAGATTGGAAAGTATAAAAATTGCTTTTCCTAAAGATATTGTCCTGAATAAGTTTTACATCGAGGATAGAAAAAAAGACACCTTGTTATATGCCGGAAAATTAGGGGTTAATATTAACCTCTTTAAATTACTTAGCAACAAGGTAGAAATCAACAATATTGAACTTGATAAGGTAAGAGCTAATGTAACCCGGATTGATCCTGACACGACCTTCAATTTTTCTTTCTTAGTAGATGCATTCATGTCGGAGGAAAAAAAACCCGAAGCAGAGGTAGAAGCGGACACCACCTCTACCCTCAAATTTTCAATAGATAAAATTGCGCTTAACGATATTGGTATTGTATACCGCGATGATGTGGCAGGTAATCAAATGCGGCTAAACTTAGGTGAACTCACAACTAACCTCAAGACCTTCGACCTCGATAACCAGCATTATGTGATTAACGACATTCACCTGGAAAACACGGCAGTGAGCTACCTGCAGCAAAAACCTTTGACACAATTGCAAGCGCACCTTGAGAAAAGTGTAGATACAGCAAATACCGAAAGTGGTAAACTTCCCCTTGTCGAAATACAAAATTTCGCTTTTGATAATGTTAAAGTGAAATTTAATGATCGGATTACCAGAATGGATGCCGATGTAAACTTTAACAAACTCGCGCTAACCAAGTTGTTCATAGATTTAACGAAAAATTTATACCGCCTAGATGATGCGAAACTAAACCAGACACTGGTGAAGTTTAACAGCGGAACCAACGACATGAAAGCAAACCTAAACTTGAGGGAGTTTAGCTTTACAAATATGCTTGCTGATGTAACCAGTGGTAAATATACCGTTGGCGATGCCAAGCTGAATAAATCAAATGTTCTATTTGCATTTAAACCTGCTGCAGCGGAAAAAAATACCAGTACCACCAATGATACTACTGCCGCAACACCACTAAGTTTTTTAATGACTAGCCTGAGCCTTGCCGACAATACCATCCAGTTTGATAACATGGCTGAAAAACCGGTAAAAGGAATGGATTTTAACCACCTGAAAATCACTCAACTTGGCTTAAATGCCACTGGAATTGCATACAGCGATACGGCAATCAGGGTAAATGTGAAAGAGGGAAATCTGAATGAAAAAAGTGGGTTTAAATTATTAGCGTTAAAAGGTGACGTATTATACGCTGGTAAACAAACCCGCATTAAGAACCTTTTGTTAAAAACACCTCATACCACCATCGAAAATAATACCCAGCTGGACTATACGTCAATGGAAGACCTGACCAAAAATCCGGAAAAGGTAAAGATATTCATGGAGGTTAAAAACACTAGCATCGGCTTAAGGGATGCCGCTTACTTCAGTGATGCTGTACCTGCAAGTTACCGGAACGAAACCATTAAAGTAAATGCCTTGGCCAATGGTTATATGAATAACCTGGCAATTCCTCGCTTGCAAGTGACAGGATTGAAAAGTACAGTAATTGATGTGAGCGGAATTGTCAGAGGACTACCTGATGTTGATAAGACTTTTCTGGACCTGAACGTTAAAAAGTTTAACATGACAAAGCGAGACCTGATGGTGGTGATTCCGAAAAACACACTTCCTTCAAATATTACCCTACCCAACATCATCCAGGCAAACGGTAAATTCAGGGGCTCTATGACAGATTTTAACACCAACTTTAACATAAATACCGACATGGGTGCTGCAAAATTACTGGCAAGCATGAAGGGCGCTAAAGGACGGGAAAGTTATAATGCTACGATAAACTTAAATAATTTTAATGTAGGGCGTATGATGCAGATGGAAGACCAGCTGGGTCGTATAACGCTCAAAGCACAGGTGAAGGGAACTGGTCTGGATGCTAAAACAGCTGCTGCTGATATTAAAGCCAATTTGGTTAGTGCTACATACAATAAATACACCTACCGCAACTTATTATTAAGTGGCACTTATGCAAAGGAAAAACTGAATCTTAAAAGCAGCATGGCCGATTCCAATGCCAATTTTAACTTGAATGCCATGGTGAACATGGCAGGTAAATACCCTGCTGTAAAAGGAAACATTGATTTAAAGCAAGTAGATTTGCAGAAGCTAAACTTTAGTCCGACGGAATTTAAACTGGCAGGTTTAGTCGATATGGATATTACCAGTGCCGACCCTGAATACCTTAATGGAGATTTATCCATCCATGGTTTGCAAATAGTAAAAGAAAGTCAGCGCATCAATATCGATACCATCCTGGTACATTCAGAAGCTACAGCCAATCATAACCTCCTTACCTTGAATTCCGAAATCTTGCGGGCAAGGGTTGATGGTAAATACCAGCTTACTAACCTTGCTCCTGCCATCATTAACCAAATTAATAAATATTATGCCTTTGGCGAGGTCAAACAAGTTCCTGATCAACGAGTTCGCTTTTTCGTTAACTTCTATAACACTAAAATCTTAAAAAGCTTTGTACCAGAGTTAACCACCTTTGCCCCTTCCCGCATGTATGGATTACTGGATACCCAAAAAGACAGCTTGGTCATGTTTGCTTATTTCCCGCAAGTCGTTTATGGCAGCAACAAACTAGATACCACGCTCCTTAACATAAATAACGATAACCAGATGCTTAATTATAAGCTTACGGTTAAGAATATACAAAACCCATCAGTTGCGCTATATAACTCGGAAATTAGTGGTGCAGCGGCCGATAACAAGTTGAGTGTTTATGTGTTTTTAAGAGACAGTAAACTGAAAGACCGTTATGTGCTTGGGGGTAATTTCCAGTCGATCCAGAAAAACTTCCGCTTTAGTTTCGATTCAGAAAAGCTCTTGCTCAACTATCAGAAATGGGCTATTAGTCCGGAGAACTACCTTCAATTTGGCGCATCGGGCATCCTGGCCAACCAGTTTAATCTAACCAACCGGGGGCAGTTACTGGGCATCAACAGTACAGAAAGCACGCCCAATGCTCCAATGGAAATTACCTTTAAAGATTTCAGGATTGAGACGCTGACCAGCTTTGCCGAGCAAGACAGTTCTTTAGCCGGTGGTTCGATCAATGGAACGGTTAACTTGAAAAGGATGCAAGCCACCACTAATGTAGATGCTAATTTAACCATTGAAGAACTACGTTACAAAAAAGACATGCTGGGCACCTTAAGAATTGCCGTTAATAACCATACAGCAAACGCTTACGAAGCCAATATCGCCCTTTCTGGCGTTCACGAAATGAGGATTAACGGCTTTTACTATACGGCACCTCAAAGTGCCTTAGACCTAAGTCTTAATATCGATAAAATAGACCTGAAGAACCTCGAAAGTTTGGCAATGGGACAAATAAAAGAGGGATCAGGGACTATTACAGGAAAGCTCTCTGTTACTGGGGCCCTAGATGCGCCACAGGTATTAGGCGATATCAAATTTAACCAGGCTGCCTTTAATGCCACTTATGTTAATTCCTATTTCAGAATTCCAGATGAAACGATCAGTTTTACAAATACCGGAATTAAATTCAACAACTTTACAATCATCGATTCCTTAAACCAAAAAGCAATCATTAAAGGTGGCATATTAACCACCAATTACAGGGATTTTAAATTTAATATGGGCATCGAAACGAACAACTTTAGGTTGATGAATTCCACCTCGGCTGACAATGAATTAATCTACGGACAGGTGTACTTAACCAGTACCATCGGCATAAGGGGAGATTTGAATCAACCAGATGTTGATATGGATTTGAAAGTAGAAGACAAGACCAGATTCTTCTTTGCCATGCCCCCTGACGATCCTTCAGTAATTAACCAGGAAGGCATTGTACAGTTTGTAGATGCGGATGTAGCCCCTTATAACGGGCAGAAATCACTAAGTACGTCTGATTCGGTAAGTAGGGCGCCAATAAAAGGCATCAACCTGAGTGCAACCATAGAGATAGATCCTGATGCGGAATTAAATGTAGTGGTTGATCCTGCTAATGGCGATGCCTTAAATATCAGGGGACAGGCAACTTTAGCTGCGACGATAGATCCGAGTGGTAAAATGAGCTTAACTGGAGCTTACAAAATCTCAGACGGCTCTTACAATCTCTCGGTAGGTATAATGGGGAAAAAAGAATTTAAATTGGTTCAAGGAAGCACCATTGTATGGACAGGTGAAATCATGACCGCCAACGTTGACCTGACAGCATTGTATGAAGTAAATGCAGCTCCTATCGATTTACTGGCCAACCAGGCTAATTCTGAAAATGATATTACCAGAAATACCTATAAAACCAAGTTACCATTCCAGGTATACCTGATGATGAAAGGACAACTGTTGAAACCGATCATCAGTTTTAGACTTGATTTACCTGAGAATGAACGCGGTGCCCTTGGTGGTGAGGTGTATACCAAAATCTTACAGATAAATAATAATGAAAGTGAGCTCAACAAACAAGTTTTTGCCTTGTTGGCATTGAACCGCTTCATTTCCGACAACCCCTTCCAAAGTTTAGCCGGCGGTGGTGGCGGTGTGTCTACCCTTGCGCGCTCCAGTGTAAGTAAGTTGTTAACGGAGCAGTTAAATAACCTCGCCTCAGACCTTGTGCATGGTGTTGACCTCAACTTTGGGATAAACTCTTCAGAAGATTACTCGACAGGTAGTATGGAGCAACGTACTGACCTGGAAGTTGGCCTTTCGAAAAAACTGCTTAACGACCGTTTAGTAGTGACCATTGGAAGTTCATTCGAATTGGAGGGATCAGAACAACAAAGAAAAAACTCTACCAATATTGCAGGAAATGTAAACGTAGAATACATGTTATCGGCCGATGGCAGGTATCGGCTCAGGGCTTATAGAAGGAACCAGAATGATGGTATTATTGAAGGACAGATTGTGGAAACCGGTGTAGGATTTGCTTTAGTGGTAGACTATAACCGATTCAGAGAAGTTTTTAGAAGCTTCTCAAAAAATAGAAACAGAGTTAAAAATGAACGTCGCCCAAAAGATGAGACAACGAATTAGAACCAGCTTATTTTTACTAGGAATTTTGATTTTAAGTGCGTGTAGCAACACCAGGCACTTGAAACCCGGACAGAATTTATATTTGGGCGCTGAGGTAAAGATTAACCCTGATTCTTCGGTGAGAATTGACAATCAGAAAGACGTTAAAAACACACTTCTGACCAAAACACGGCCAAGGCCGAACAAAAAAATCCTAGGGATACGTTTCAAGCTAGGCGTATATAACCTGGCTGGCGAACCAAAAAAACCAAAGGGCATTCGGAACTGGCTACGTAATAAAGTTGGAGAGCCGCCGGTTTTATTAAGTGACGTAAACCTTACTTATAACAATGCTGTATTGAGCAGTTATTTGATTAGTCAGGGATACCTGCAAGCGGTGTCAATTGGCGATACCGTAGTGAAACGCAAACGTGCAAAAGCCATTTACACGGTCAATACCGGCAACCGATACATTATTAATAGTGTTACATTCCCTAAAGACAGCGTGGGGATCCCTCATATAATTAACCAACATCTGGATAAAACACTTTTAAAAGTTGGCGACTATTATGACCTGGATGTTTTCAAAAGAGAAAGGGAGCGGATTGATAACGACCTGAAAGAAGCAGGCTACTTTTATTTCAGTCCGGATTACCTCATCCTGCAGGTCGATAGTAGCATTGGTAAACACAGGGTGGATATTGCACTTAAGGTGAAAGACATTGCCCCTGCAGCAAGTTTAAAACCCTATACCATTAACGAAATTAACATATACCCTAACTATTCCTTGCAACGCGATAGCATGCTGAGGAAACTGACACCAGAGGTGTATAACGGCTTTAACATATATACCCGCAGGCAAATCTTTAAACCGAAGTTATTTGACCGACTAGTGTTTTTCAAAAAAGGTGAATTGTATAACAGGCGCGACCATAACCAATCGCTAAACAGAATGGTTAATATTGGTGCCTTCCAATATGTGAACGCAGAGTTTGTGCCATTAGACAGCTTCAAAAACCACGAGCTAGACTTAAACATTTACCTGACACCATTAAAGAAAAAATCATTGTCTTTTTCAGCTACCGGAACCAGCAAATCAAACAACTTTGTTGGATCTGAAATCATGCTTACCCAAACCACAAGAAACCTATTCGGGGGTGCTGAACAATTGGATTTGAGCGTGAGTGGTGGCTTTGAGACACAGGTAAGCGGCCAATCACAGGCATTGAACTCTAGCTCCCTTACGGCAACAGGAAAGCTAACTTTTCCTCAATTTATTGTGCCTTTTTTCAAACCATCAAATACCAACACTTATATTCCTAAAACGGTGGCAAGCCTGTCCTATCAATTGTTAAACCGGGCATCTAACTACAACCTGAATAGTTTCAAAGGAGAATTTGGATACACCTGGAATGAGAACCAATATAAGCTTCACACCTTAAATCCTGTATCGGTAAACTTTGTAACCTCGAAAATCACTGCAAAAAATCCAGATAGTTTATTGGCTGCCATCCCTGATTTACGACGAGTTTTAGAAAAGCAGTTCATCATTGGAAGTAATTACAACTTTACCTACAGCAACCAGATGGATGATAACCGCAGGAACAACATGTACTTCTTTGGAGGGTTAGAAACCGGCGGTAATGTTTGGGGTTTATTTGCCAGAAAGAATGCAGAAGGTCAAAAAGTAATAGCTGGGGTACCTATCAACCAGTTTGTACGAGTGGAACTGGATTTCAGGGACTATTTTAAAATTACCAGGAATGTGATCTGGGCCAACCGTTTAAACTTCGGTTATGGTTATGCCTATGGTAATAGCACTTCCTTACCCTTTGTAAGGCAGTTTTTTGCTGGGGGTAGTAATGATATTCGAGCTTTTCCTGCACGTTCTTTAGGACCTGGAACATACAGGGTACCCTCCCGGGAGTCTTATGCAGATCAAAGTGGTGATGTGAAGGCAATGTTTAACACCGAACTTCGTTTTAAACTGGTGAGTGTTTTACATGGAGCGCTGTTTGCTGATGCCGGAAATGTTTGGTTACGAAAGGAGGATCCTACTAGACCAGGTTCAGGCTTTGAATTCAAAACTGCCCTGAGTGAAATGGCAGTGGGTACCGGTGCAGGCTTACGTGTAGATGCCACGATATTTATTATCCGTTTGGATGTGGCCTTTCCAATAAGAAAGCCATACCTTGCTCCTGGTGAACGTTGGGTGATCGATGAGGTTGACTTTGGCAGCAAAACATGGCGTAAAGATAATTTGATATATAACATCGGCATTGGATATCCGTTTTAAACCAGTTGCATGAAAAGGGTAAAAAGTTTTTTTAAGTCAATGGGGCAACTTTTCATGGCTGCTGGCAAAGGTTTTATGGAAGACAATGTAACTAAGTTAAGTGCTTCACTGGCCTATTATACTATCTTTGCCCTTACTCCTTTGTTGCTGATAATAATTGCTTCAGCATCTCTTTTTTTTGGAGATAAATTAAATCCTGGCAACGAGTTATTTGAGCAAATTAACAATTATATCGGTGAGGCAGCTACGCGGCAATTACAGAGTTTCGTAGTTAATGCAAACCTAAGTGGAAAAAGCACATTTGGACTCCTCGTGGGTATTGGTACCCTGGTTATTGGATCAACTGCTATTTTTATAGAAATACAAGATAGTATCAATCTGATCTGGGAAGTGAAAGCGATTCCTAAAAAAGGCTGGTTGAAAATGCTTGTTAACCGCCTTTTATCGTTTTCGCTTATCGTTTCTTTGGGTTTTTTACTCCTGGTTTCCCTGGTAGTCAATAGTGTGATTGTAGCCTTAGGAAATGAGATTTCGAAATATATTCCTGAAGTAAGTACCCTGATGATGAACCTCGCTACCCGTGGGGTAACGCTGGCGGTTGTGACCTGTATTTTTGCCATTATTTTCAAAGTATTACCAGATGTGATCATCAAATGGAAAAGCGCTTTGATAGGTGCACTTTTTACTGCAATTCTCTTTATAATCGGACAGGCTCTAATTGGAATCTACATCCAAAAAGGTAATCCCGGTTCGGCATTTGGCGCCGCTGGTTCAATTATCATTATTTTATTGTGGATCTATTATTCAGCAATGATACTCTATTTTGGCGCCGAGTTCACGCAGGCATATGTAGAAAAGTACGATGGCGGCATGGTACCTAGTAAATATGCAGTACATACCAAAATCGTCACCATCGAAAAAGAGGTAAAGGTATTACCCCCACAGCATCCCGAGGAAACCAAAGCTTCTACAGACTAAATCGCTTTTGCGCGACTAGGCTACATCAACAATATCTTCAGTAACCGCGGCTACAGCAGCGTCGGCATCAGCAGAAATCAGGTCTTCAATAGTATCTTTTTCCACACGCAGGTTTCTGATAATGTGCTGTTGCCTGCTCGGTGTGTTTTTACCCATATAATACTCCAGTAAATTTTTAATTGTTTGTTCTTTAAGAATCACGGGGTCTAACCTGATATCTTTACCTATAAACAAACCAAACTCATCAGGAGAGATCTCTCCTAGTCCTTTAAAACGCGTGATCTCCGGCTTACTGCCTAATTTCTCAATGGCCTTTTTGCGTTCTTCATCGCTGTAGCAATAAATCGTTTCCTTTTTATTACGCACCCTGAATAATGGAGTTTGCAAGATATAAACATGACCTGCACGAACCAGATCCGGGAAAAACTGCAGGAAGAAAGTCATCATCAGTAATCTGATGTGCATCCCATCCACATCCGCATCGGTAGCAATGACGATGTTATTGTAATGCAGGCCTTCCAGCCCGTCTTCAATATTCAGTGCATGTTGCAGCAGGTTGAACTCTTCATTTTCATAAACCACCTTTTTAGTGAGTTCGTAGCAATTTAAGGGTTTACCTTTCAAACTAAATACCGCCTGACAATCCACATCACGAGATTTGGTAATGGAACCGGAAGCCGAATCTCCCTCGGTTATAAACAAGGTAGTTTCGTAGCGCTTCTCGTGCGTGCTGTTAAAATGTACTTTACAATCACGTAGTTTTTTATTATGCAAAGACGCCTTTTTTGCCCGGTCATTAGCAAGTTTTTTAATTCCTGCAATGTCCTTACGCTCGCGCTCTGATTGCAGGATACGTTTTAGTAACGCATCCGCCACGTCGGTATGGCGATG